>JAQUFB010000136.1 GCA_028684885.1 Sulfurovum sp.
GCAAAGGCAATACCGCAGGCAAAGATGTTTTTGAAGTCCGGGTTTTGGTAGGTTCTCGGCCAGTCAGCAGCTTTCCACTCCTCGTAGGCTTTGGGTGTATAGTCCGCATCCACTTTCAAAAATCCGTTCGGAGCAAAGAGCTGTGCAGTGATATCTGAACCGTCTTTGTCGAAGGCTTTCAGTCCTACCCCGGCAAACGGCGGGATCAGCATCGCAAAGTCAAACTCCATCTCCCCTGTGCTGCCGTCAAGCAGCTCATACGCAAGCTTCCCTTCTTCCACCTTGTTTACATGTGCCCCGATCGTCCAGGGAATCCCTCTCTCAGCATAAAGTGATTCTGCAAAGAGTCTGGAACTGGCAGCATATCCCCCACGTTTCATATGCAGTCCGCCGATACCGAAGTCGCCAAGGAATGATTCATTGGAGATCCAGTGGATATCGATCATATCTCTTACGCCCGCTTTGTTTGCCTCATGCTCGATGTTGAAGATATACTCAAATGCGGCACCCTGACAGGTACACATTCCATGGCCTGTACCGACCACTATTTTTTGTCTCTGACCCGCTTTTGCTTTGGCAAATATCTGCTGAAGCTCCAGATTCGCATGGACAGCGTGATCTGCTGTACAGACTGAAACCGTGTGTTCTCCGATACCTCCTTTTCCATCACCCAGCCCGGGTGTCGCATCGAAGTTAAGCTTCGGACCTGTCGCATTGATCAGATAATCATACGTGAGCTCTTCACTCTGCCCCTCTTTCCCCTGCCCGGTGTACTCGATGGTGATATAAGGGATGTCGCTTCCTTCTTTCCCGTTAGGTTGGATCGAAACCGCTTTTGCCTGTCTATAGTCAATCCCTGCTTTTTGATATACAGGGGCAAGCGGGAATACGACATCCTCTTTGGCCATCTCTCCTACACCTACCCAGATATTGGAGGGGATCCAGTTCCACTGAGAGTTCGGAGTGACAACCACTACCTCGTGCCCCTCTCCTAACCACTTTTTTGCAAATGTTGCAGCAGTGTGTCCTGAGATCCCACCGCCCATAACTACCAAACGTGCCATTTTATTCCTTTTCATTCTAAAATTATTCACAAGCATTAATTTTATGGAATAAAAAGTTAAATATAAATTAATTATATTGATTTTATAAAATATATTTTTATTATATTCATATATCTTATTTTAAATATAATTTAATATTATATATGGAAATGAATAGATAGAGGCTAATAAATAGTATGCTACTATTCTCTCCTGATAAAAACTTGATAGAGAAGTAAGGAGTGAGAATGCAGTCATTACTGGATCTTTTGCTGACACCGATACGTGCAATAAGACTGCGTTATCTTCCGTTGCTGCTGATATACTTTGCTTACGGCTCAAGTGTATTTGTCGCGATTGCCAGGGATTTCTGGGTAAAAAAAGAGTTGAACCTCAGTGCAGAAGACCTTCTGGCACTGAGTGTCTGGCTGACGGTACCCTGGACGATCAAAATGATATTTGGACAACTGGTGGATTCTGTAACCCTTTTCGGTTCCAACCGTAAGGTTTATGTTTATATCGGGGCATCTCTGATCACACTCAGTACATTGATGCTGATCGATGTAGTGGGGGAACATACGATACTTTCCGCTTTCAGTAAGGAGCATATCTATATTCTGGCTTCTGTGATCGGGGTAGTGGGCTTTGTCATGCAGGATGTCGTGGCCGATACAATGAGCACAGAGGTGGTTGACCGCACGCAAAGCGATGCAGAGATCAAAAAAGAGCTTGCGATGATCCAGGTACTTGCGCGTCTCTCACTCGGTTTTGCGATCTTTGTCATGGGGTGGCTGGGGGGTGAACTGGCCGGGATGTACGGCTATGAAACGGTTTATACCCTGTCACTTTTTATCCCCGTTCTTTCGATTCTCGGTGTGAGTTTTGTCAAGCTTACCCCTGTACCTGTTTCACCGCTGAACAAACAGGTGCTTTTCGGAGGATTTGCCTTTGCCGTGTTTGTCGTTCTGATTGGATACAACAATATTCTCTACTCACAGGAGATCGTTTTTGTCATCTCTCTGGGGATTGTGCTCTATCTGCTTCGGACGCTTGTTTCGGATCTGGATGCGAATACGATCCGGCATATCAAGATGGCGATGATCGTGATCTTTGTCTACCGTGCGACGCCGAGTGTCGGTCCTTCACTGCAATGGTGGGAGATCGATGTACTGGGATTTGATGAAGCCTTTTTTGCCAAACTTGCGATGATAGGAGGAGGGATTGCCCTTGCAGGGATGTGGTTGAGCTCGAAGTTTATTGTCAACCAATCGATCTCAAAAGTGCTGATATTCCTGACCATTATCGGAACGATTCTCTCTCTCCCGGTTCTTGGGATGTATTATGACATTCATACGATGCTGGGGATCGATGCAAGGACCGTGGCGTTAGTGGATACCGCGATCGCTTCCCCCTTTGAGTATATTGCCAGTGTCCTTATGTTGACACTGGTAGCGATCTATGCGCCCGAAGGAAAAAAAGGGACGTGGTTTGCTCTGATGGCCTCACTGATGAACATCGCACTGAGTGCGGGAGGGATCATGAGCAAATATCTCAACAAGTTTTTTGTCGTCACACGGGAAGTCAAAGAGGAGGGGATGGTGGTGATACCGGCAAACTATGATGAGCTGGGTGTCCTGCTGTGGACGGTTATCCTGGTCGGGCTGATCGTTCCGATCGTGACGATCTGGAAGTTCAACCCCGACCCGAACGGTAAAGTAAAGGCGAATCCGACTTCGCCTCAGGCTTGACACGTTCCCCGAAGTCTGCTATAAAGTAGCATATTTTACTCTCGTTGAGAGAAGAGAAGGAGATCGATGATAATACTTTTTGACCTGGACGGCACCCTGATCGATTCTACCGAAGCGATACTGGAGAGTTTTAAAGTCGCATTTGAGGCACACGGGGACGCAGTACCTGACAGCGCACTGATCAAAGCAGAGATCGGACATCCTTTGGATGCGATGTTCTCTACGCTGGGTGTGGAAGAGGGGAGAGTGTGGGACTATGTGGATGCCTACAAGATGCACTATCGTACCATCTCCTGCCAAAAGACAGTGCTTCTGCCCAATGCAAAAGAGGCGGTAGCGCTTGCGAGTCAACATGCGACGCTGGGGGTAGTGACGACAAAAACAGCAAAATACTCCATTGAGCTGCTGGAGCACCTGGGGCTGATGCACCATTTCAAGGTATTGGTCGGCAGAGAGGATGTGGAAAACCCCAAACCGCATCCCGAACCGATTCAAAAGGCGCTCAAAGCGTTACCAATTGGGGCAAAAAAGATCTGGATGGTAGGAGATACCTGTATGGATATGCTTTCTGCTAAGGCAGCAAACGTGATAGGTGTCGGTGTAACATGCGGTTATGCGGATGAAATGAATTTGATCAATTGTACTGATTATATTCATTCAGATGCATTGGAGGCGGTTCGATTTATAGCAAACCAATAGGTGTAACTTAAATATATTATAATTTCAACCCGATTTAAGAGTCTCATGACTACAATAGGAAAAATATTATAATGGAGCTCTCTGTACAACACTACTGATAGAATACATAGTGTTATCTAGAGGGTTTCATTATTATTATAGATAGGAGAAAACATGACAGAGATTAGATGGCACAGCCGTGCTGGTCAAGGTGCGGTATCTGGTGCTAAAGGTCTAGGGGACGTAGTT
>JAQUFB010000137.1 GCA_028684885.1 Sulfurovum sp.
TGCTTTCCAACCGCTATACACAGAAAGGGGAGATCGATCCGTTGAGCTTCTATAGGGTCCTGCGTTCCAAGAATCCTTCCCCCTATCTTTTCCTGCTTGATTATGAAGAGTTCTCCATCTGCGGTTCCAGTCCGGAAGTGATGGTGAGGCTCACTGATGGCGAAATACTCCTGCGTCCTATCGCCGGTACACGTAAAAGAGGGAAAACCCACCAGAGAGACAAAGAGCTCGAGGCTGAACTGCTCGCTGACCCTAAAGAGCGCGCAGAACACCTGATGCTGATCGATCTTGGACGTAATGATGTAGGACGTGTCGCCAAAGTCGGAACAGTCAATGTCACAGAGATGATGCGTGTGGAGAGATACTCCCATGTGATGCACCTGGTTTCAGATGTAGAGGCGACGATCGATGAGGATAAAGATATGTTCGATCTCTTTGCCGCGACATTTACCGCAGGTACGATGACCGGTGCGCCAAAGATCAAAGCGATGGAGCTGATCGCGGGATACGAGAAACTCAAGCGGGGATTCTACTCCGGATCCGTAGGCTACTTCGCATTTAACGGAAATATGGACTCCTCTATCGCCATCCGTACCTCACTGATCAAACCCGACTCCATCACTTTACAGGCAGGTGCAGGTGTCGTGGCGGATTCGATCCCCGAACTTGAGTACCTTGAGGTCAAAAACAAACTCGGTGCACTTCTCGCAACCCTCAAAGAGATGGAAACCCTGTAAAAGTATTTTTGGTATCTGAAGAGGTCTGGATAGTATATCCGGACGCTACAGATTCATGAGGGTCTTCTCTCTCCCATATAAAATCCAACCCCTAGTAAAAAAGGCGTAAAGCCCCAAAATAAAACAGTGAAGAGATGCGACTGTGAAGTATCTTCATGTAGAAAAAGTAAAAGCTCCGATGACCCAGCGCTTTTACCAACGTAAGGATTTTATAGTTAAAATCCCTACCGTGTACACTATAAACGTACTGTTTTAACACAGTACCTTAAAATTTTATACTCAATCCTGCAGTAATCATACGTCCGGGATTTACCGTAATGGAAAGATCTTCAGCATCAAAAAGACCGTCTTCATTTCTGTCGCTGCTTGATCTGGCTGTGTTGTAATATTGTTTATCAAAAACATTGTCTACTCTTGCAAACATACTTACTTCATAACCATTCAACTTCGTTTTGTAATCCACACCAAGATCCAACGTCGCGTGACCGCCAACTTTGATTTGATTCAGATCATCCGCATAATAATTTGATTTTGCATTGATCTCGGTGATAAACTTTAAATGATCCGTTGCCCGATACTCTGTAATAAGATTTACCTGATGTTTGGAAGTTCTGGGAATCCTGTTGCCGGTAACATCATAATAGTATACAGGTGCAGATGCCCAGGAGGTACTTTCACCCATGGCAATACCAAAGTTTTTGTAGTCTGTGTATTTGGCATCCAGATAGGTATAGGCAAGATTGAAAGAGAGATCTTCCATCATCTTGCCGCTTGCAGCAAGCTCCAGACCTCTATGTCTTGCGCCACCAATGTTGTCCCACATCTCTACGACGCTCCCGTCGCTGTTCCCATAGTTACCCGTAGTCTTCATGATATAGTCTTCCCGGTCAAGCTGGAATAGTGAAATATCATAGGTGATTCCATCTTTTATCGCTCTGAACCCTATCTCATAGTTGAGTGATTTTTCAGGATCAAGGTCCGGGTTGTTTTGGGTATCGCCCCAAGCGCTCACATCACCGGCATAGAGCTGATTGACAGTCGGTGCCCTAAACCCTGTAGAGAAATTGGCATAGAGTGAAGCAGTATCATTGAATTGATAGTTGGTACCAAGCCTGTAGGACCACACCTTGAAGTCTTCCTTAAACGCGTTATCCATATAGTCCGCATAGTCCAACTTGATCAAATCATATCTCAGGTTGGAGGTCACACTCAGCTTTTTGCTGAGCGCGTATTTATATTCTCCATAGAGGGCAAAGACTTTTTCGTCCGTCGCACTGTCACTATTGAAATCTCCCGGCTGGTAATAGTCCGGAGTTACGCCTGCATGCGGTCCGCCATAGACGACAAGCGCCTGAGGCACCCTATAGGTGGTTTTATTCTTATACTCATTGGCTCGCAGATCCAGCCCCAAAAGTGTTGCATGGGATTCGGATGCTGTCCTGTATTCACTTTTCACCCCTCTTTGTGTCTGCTCATAGTAGTTGTTATAAACATAGTCATCATCATCAAAATATGCCTGTTTCGTACCATTTGCATCTTTGGTTTGCGGTGCGGACATAAACTCTGTATTGTCCGTATAAACATAGGTATTGACAAGAAGGTTTGAATTGTCTTCAAAATCCTTGGAGTAGGTTGCAAAGAACTTGCCGAGTTCGACATCATAGCCCCTTGTGTAGTCCCGGCTGTCCTGATCCCCCAGATAGACCGACTTGGGATTGGTCCTGGCTTCAGTTGCTCCTCCGACTGTACCGTGTGAATCCTTCTCCCTTTTGGAGTACTCTGCACCGAAAGTGACATCGGATGTTTCATCGATATAGTATTGCAGTTTACCATTGAGATATTTAGCGGCATAATCAGAGTCTTCGTGGTATCCGTCCGCTTTTCTCTCGCTGGCCTGAAGATGAAAACTCAAATCGTCATTTGCATAACCGGTTCTGGCCAACAGTTTCTGGTAGCCGAAACTCCCTTTTTCGACTGAGGCAAAATTATGATTGTACTTTGCACCCTTTTTCGTCGTAATGATGACGGCCCCACTCAAAGCATCATCACCAAAAAGGTAGGATGCACCGCCTTTGATCACCTTGATACTTTCTATATTGTCAAGATCGATATTGACACTTCCTGTTCGTTCAAATACCGGTACACCGTCGATAACCACTGCAACGCCGGGTTTTTCACCCATATACATCTGGTTCTCAACCCCTCTGATATGTATTTTTAACGAATCCCCTGTCGTCACTTCAGAGGTGATCCCCGGAATTGACCTCAAAACCTCATGAATGTTTGTTGCGTGCGCTTCATCCACCTTTTCTCCGCTGATCGTTGTGACAGAAGAAGCTTCCCCCTTCTTCGCCTCAAACTTATCATCAATCGTCGAAGAGTAGATGTGAATATCCCCCAAATCTTCTGTCGCATTCGCACCCGACAAGCCCAATAAAAGGCTTGAAACCACTATCCCTTTCTTTACGCTTTCCATGTTTCTTCCTCCTTAAAGAGCAAAAAGAGTCGCAAAAGGAACATTGGGTATGTTATAATCATAGCCGTTGCGCTTTTACGGTGTAACCTCTGTCTGTTCGTACCTCTTTCTATTGGCGTAGCGAAGCAATACGGACAGACCTCTTTTTGCTCAATTTATCATATAGAAGAACTGTTAATTTTTTGTTAATTTTTATCCCTACTTATTATAAGTATTAATATTTTGTATACTTATTCCCCTTATATCTATCAATACACTCTTCTCTGCTATTGATTTTCATAATGGTAGGAGTCTATCCCGATGATCGCGGCGCCGTACGAGGTGGTGATTTGCGGATAGTCCGGAATAAATATCTTTTTTCCCAGTTCGTTCTCTATCGCATTGACAAGCCCCGCGTTCAGTGCCGGCCCGCCGTCAAAATAGATCCCCTCTTTGACTCCCACCCTTTTGACAAGTTTGACGATCCTCT
>JAQUFB010000040.1:0-7347 GCA_028684885.1 Sulfurovum sp.
TTAAGCGATGGGAAAAACAGTGTCATTATAGGGCAGGGGGAGTTTGAGAAGGGAGTGACAGAGCGTCTTCTCAGTGTAAAATACCCGAAAAGCAAGCTGCTTGACCCCAAAGCCAAACACCTGAAGCTGAAGATCACTGCGGTTGATCAGAGTCTCTGGAATAATTTGCAAGGCAACCGGAGCGAGAAGGTCATCGATATCAAGGTAGATACGAAAAGACCTACAGTGAGTATCCTTGCCAACTCATACAGCATTACACAGGGAGGGGCTGCTCTGGTGGTTTTCTTTGCCGAGGATGAAAACATGGATAATCTCTACGTAGAGGCCGCGGGCAATCATTTCCAGGTGCAGCCGTATAGAGAGAAGGGGTATTATGCGACATTGGTGGCATGGCCTTTCAACCAGCATGAGTTTGAAGCCAATATCATCGCTGTTGATGAGGCAGGGAACCAAAAAACCACGAAGGTACCTTTTTATCTCAAGCCCCATGACTATAAAGTCTCATGGATCGAGGCAAAAGACAGCTTTATCGAGGGAAAAATCACCGATCTTGCCTCTGTCGACCCGGAGTATGAAGAGATCGATGAGAAAGTGGAAAAATTCAGAGCCGTCAATGAAGAGATGCGCTTGAAAAATGAAAAGAAGATCTATACATTGAGCAAAGTGGTCTCCGACGAGGTGCTTACACAATGGAAAGTAGAGAGGTTCTATCCGCTTCATAACAGTGCGAAAGTTGCAAGTTACGGAGATGAAAGACACTACTACTATAAAGATAGAGGCAATGAAATTTCCCGTTCCAATCATGTAGGGATCGATCTGGCGAGTACCAAGATGGCAGTGATCAGAAGTTCAAATCCGGGCAAAGTGGTCTATGCCGGGTTTAACGGTATCTATGGGAATATGCCGATGATCGATCACGGGTTTGGGCTCTATACACTCTATGGGCACTGCTCACAGGTTTTGGTAGAGGAGGGCGAATCGGTGAAAAAGAATCAGGCGATTGCAAAGACCGGTGTATCGGGATTAGCTTTGGGGGATCACCTCCATTTCGGTATATTGGTACAGGGGATTGAAGTCAGACCGGTTGAGTGGCTGGATGCAAGCTGGATCAAAAAAAATATTGACAATATCTTTGCAGAGGCGGATAAGATCATCAACAAAAAGTGATCTTAGCAGATGCTGGAGGCAGGCGGAGAAGAGGGGCCGTTTTGCAAAAGAGGTAAATTTTGGTATAATTTTCCAAATTTGTGAAAGGAGAGCACAGGATGCAACAACGTACGATAGGCAAGCCGGTTGAAGTTTTGGGAATCGGCCTGCATAAAGGTGAACCCATCAAGCTGCGATTGGAACCATTGGATGTAGATGCGGGTATCGTATTCTACCGCGAAGATATCGCACTGAGCATTCCTCTCTCTCCTGCGGCTGTAATTGATACCAGGATGGCCACAGTGATCGGTTCTGAAAAGGGGTTCATCTCCACGATCGAACACTTTCTCTCCGCGGTATATGCCTACGGGATCGATAATCTTAGAGTTGTAGTGGATGAAAATGAGATGCCGGCAATGGACGGATCGGCAATCTCCTTCTGTCTTTTGCTTGAAGAAGCGGGTATTGTGGAACAAAATGCTCCCAAAAAAGTAATCCGCGTCAAAAAGCCTGTTGAGGTACGGGAGGGAGAAAAATTTGTCAGGCTCAGCCCGTATCACAGCGCAGTATTTGACTTCCGTGTCAAGTTCGATCATCCTGTGATCGGAGAGCAGAGCCACTCTTTTCTCTTCTCTACGGAGAGTTTTGTCAATGAGATCGCACGTGCGAGAACCTTCGGGTTTGCAAAGGATATCCAGTATCTGCAGAGTCAGAATCTTGCGTTGGGAGCCTCTTTGCAAAATGCAATTGGATTGGATGACCATAAAGTGCTCAATCCAGAAGGCTTGCGTTTTGAAAACGAGTTTGCACGGCATAAGATCCTTGATGCGATGGGTGATATGATGGTTTCAGGGCATAACATTCTTGGAAAATACGACTCATTTGCGGGAAGCCACCATCTGAACTATCAGCTGACATCTAAATTATTGGCCGATACCGCAAGCTATGAGTTTGTTACTGTCAATGAATTACAAAGTAGAGAATTTGCCAAATCATTTGCCTAAATATGAGCTGCTAGTCATCTCTATCTCTGCACCGTTCCTGATAGGGGTATATAGGGATAAAACACTAATAGAGAGTGTTTCGAGCGAGAAAAAGACCTCTGAGATCCTTTTGCCGCTGCTGCATACCTATATGGAACGCTATGATCTTTCAAGTATCATCTATACGCGAGGTCCGGGCTCCTATATGGCGATCAAACTTACCTATATTATGCTGAAGACGATCGAGATCACACGCGGAATACGGTGTTTGGGATGCAGCGCTTTTGCGCTAAATAACGGCGCACCGATCAAAGCGATGGGAAATCTCTATTTTACCAAGGAAAAAGAGACTATAATAACGAAAAAAATTGAGCAGCCGGTCGATACAACGTTTACATTGCCTCAAAGTATTCATGATCTACCGTTAGATGAAGAATCAACACCTGAGTATGTAATACCGGCTGTTTAGGAATAGAGAATAGACCATGTTTATAAGCGTACCAGCCACTTCGGCAAATCTGGGACCGGGATTTGATACCCTGGGCCTGGCAGTTGATCTGAGAAATGAAATCATCATTAAACCATCAAAATTTTTATCGATCTCTACCCATGGGGAGGGGGCAGATAATCCCAAGATCAAAAAAAATTCCCTTTTTTTAAATATTTTTAATGAAAATTATCAGAGATTGACCAAAAAGAGTGACAACTTCCGTTTCGAGTTCCATAACCGGATCCCTATTTCCAGGGGGTTGGGAAGTTCTTCTGCAGTGATCGTGGCCGCTCTCAGTGCAGCTTATACAGCAGCAGGTGCCAAATATACAAAAAGGGAGATACTCAACCAGGCACTGCGTTATGAAAGCCACCCGGACAATATCACGCCGGCAGTGATGGGTGGTTTTAACGTCGCCTGCGTGGAAAACGGGCGTGTCTATAGCAAAAAAAGACGGCTTCCTGACTATCTGAAAGCGGTCGTGGTGGTGCCAAACCGTACGATCTCTACAGCAAAATCCAGAACAGTCCTGCCAAAAATGTATAAAAAAGAGGAAGCGGTCTATTCGCTTTCAAGGGCATCCTACATGACGGCACTTTTTATGTCTGAATCCTGGGATCTCCTGCGTATTGCAGCCAAAGACAAACTACATCAGTCCAGACGTATGAAGATGATGCCGGAACTCTTTGATGTACAAAAACTGGCGCTCAAACACGGTGCACTGATGAGTACGCTTTCGGGTTCAGGTTCGACCTTCTTTTCTTTGGCTTATGAAAAGGATGCACCGAAAATCGCACAGTCCTTGCGTTCCCGTTTCCCACAATACAGAGTTTTGATCCTGGATCTTGACAATTACGGTGTAATCGCAAAAGATTAGAGCGGCTTAATTCTAATTGGGTATAATACGCGAATGAATAAATCACAGCCCATACGTATGTGTATCAGTTGTCGGGAGAGACAGCCTCAGGGAAGTATGCTGAGACTGAAGATGGCAGATAATGAGATCATAGCATACGATGGCAGTGGGCGCAGCTTTTATCTTTGTGATGTATGCAGTAAAAATCAAAAAAAAATCAAAGGCTTGATCAAGCGTTTTAAACAAGATGAGGAACGGTTTTTAAAGCTTTTAGAGGAGTTAATCAAGAATGGATAAAGTTAGAATCCAAGAGATAGCATTAGAAGCAGGACTATCCAACAATGAACTGCTGGAAAAAGCAAAAGAGTTGGGGTTTGAAGTAAAAGCGGCCAACAGTGCAATCAGCATGGATGAAGCGGGGATACTTGTAGACTATGCTATCAGCGGTACACTGCCAAAAGGGTTTAAAAAACCGGGAGAGAAGAAGCCGAAAATAAAAGTGGTCAAGAAAGAAGAATCCGAAATTATCGAACCTTCGGAAGAGAAGAGCACAGAGGCTCCTCTGGTAGAAGAAGTAGAGAGTGAGCAGCCTGTTCTTCAAGAAAAGGCTGAAGCTGAAGAAATTGAAGAAGAGAAACCTGCTCCTAAAAAAACGGTGAAAAAGCGCAAAGGGATCTCTGTGATCACTCCGGAAGAGGAACCGACTGCACAGATCAGAAAAGCCTCAGATGAGGAGACTCCTAAACGGAAATCTCTCTCCAGAGGCGGAATCAAAATCGTACGAAAAGCGAAACCGGAACCTGTCAAGGTAGCGAGAAAGATTTCACTTGAGCAGGCGAGTACAGAAGCTGTTGTTTCAAAGAAAAAAACCAAAAAAGTTGCTGAAGCAAGAGAGACCGGCGAGAAACTGGATATCTTCAGCGGCGATATCAGTTCGGACATCAGTTCAGGGTTCGGCGAGGAAGAGGTAGTACTGCTGGACTTCTCTGACAAGAATATCTATGAAGAGATGCAGAGACAGGAGCAAAAACGTAGAGAAGAAGCTAAAAAGCGTGAGAGTGCCGGTGTAATGGGCGGTAAGACCAAGCAGGCATTCCGTCCTCAACAGCAACGTTCTCTCAAGCGTGGTGGCAAACGCAAGAAGTATATCAAAGAGGCAAGTACGGAAGTTGTTACCTCTGTGGAAATCCCTGAAAATGTCAGGGTATACGAGTTTGCGGAAAAAGTGAACAAATCTGTAGGAGATGTTGTCAAGGTGCTCTTTGCATTGGGAATGATGGTAACGAAAAACGATTTCCTTTCCAAAGATGAGATCGAGATCCTGGCGGAAGAGTTCGGAGTAGAAGTGCATACAATGAACCCGCTTGATGAGCTTGATTATGTAGCAGCGTACGATGCACAGGGGGATGAGAACCTGGAAGAGAGACCGCCGGTCATTACGATTATGGGACACGTTGACCATGGTAAAACTTCACTCCTTGACAAGATCCGTTCGGCAAAAGTCGCAGATAAAGAAGCAGGCGGCATTACGCAACACGTGGGTGCCTACCAGGTAGAAAAAGGCGGCAAGAAGATCACCTTTGTGGATACACCGGGCCACGAAGCCTTTACAGAGATGCGTTCACGCGGTGCACAGGCGACGGATATTGTTATTATTGTAGTCGCAGCGGATGACGGGGTGATGCCACAGACAAAAGAGGCGATTTCGCATACGAAAGCTGCGGATGTGCCAATGATCATTGCAGTAAACAAGATGGATAAAGAGACAGCAAACCCTGACAATGTCAAAGCGCAGCTTGCTGAAATGGGAATCACACCTGTCGATTGGGGCGGAGAGTATGAATTTGTTCCTGTGTCGGCGCATACAGGTATGGGGATTGATGATCTGCTTGAGACGATCCTGCTCCAGGCTGAAGTGATGGAACTGGAAGCCGATCCAACACGCAATGCAAAAGCGGTTGTGGTAGAGAGTTCATTGGAAAAAGGGTTCGGACCGGTTGCGAATGTGATCATCAAAAACGGTACACTGAGAGTAGGCGACAATGCGATTGTAGGGAAAACATACGGACGTATCAAAGCGATCAAGCTTGATGATGGAACCAGTGTGAAAGAGATCGGGCCGAGTACGCCTGCTGCGATCGTAGGTCTGAATGAAGTACCGGGTGCGGGTGAAACATTGATCGTGATGGAGAGCGAAAAAGAGACTAGAGAGCTGGCAGAGAAGAGAGCAGAATACGTAAGAGAGAAACAACTCTCCAAGAGTACGAAAGCCTCCCTTGACGATCTTTCCGAACTGATTGCGGAAGGGAAACTAAAATCGCTGCCGGTTGTGATCAAAGCGGACGTACAAGGTTCGCTTGAAGCGATCAAAGGAAGTCTTGACAAGCTCAAAAACGAAGAGGTTAAAGTCAATATCATCCATGAAGGTGTCGGTGGAGTTACGGAGAGTGATGTGACACTTGCAGATGCGTCGGAGCATTCAGTTATCCTTGGATTCAACGTACGTCCTACAGGTGCAGTGAAGAAAAAAGCAAAAGAGCTTGGTGTAGAGATCAAGTCATACTCTATCATCTATAACCTGATCGATGATGTGAAAGCATTGCTTGGCGGTATGATGAGCCCTGTGATCTCCGAAGAGGTGACAGGACAGGCTGAAGTACGTGAAACATTTGTGGTCGGTAAAGTCGGTACGATCGCCGGATGTAAGGTAAGTGACGGAGTGATCACGAGAGGAAGCAAAGCAAGGCTTATCCGTGACGGTGTCGTCGTCTATGAAAGCAAGATTGCTTCACTCAAACGTTTCAGTGAAGATGCAAGAGAGGTCAAAAACGGATACGAGTGTGGTATCATGCTTGAAAACTACAATGACCTTAAAGAGGGTGATGTCATCGAGACCTACAAAGATGTTGAGGAACAGGCAGTACTGTAATGACACAAGAAGAGATCAAACGCCACCGAGTCGAGTCAGTGCTGAAAGAGGTGATTCCCGAGGCATTGGCTACACTGGATGATGAACGTATCAACTCGCTGCTGGTGACCGAAGTGGTTTGTTCTAAGGGACGCAGCGATGCGAAAGTCTATCTGGATAAATCATTTTTGACAGAAAAAGAACAAAGTGAAGCATTGCGACAGCTGCGCAGTGTAGCCGGTTATATACAGAATCATTGTAAACAGAGTGAAGGGTGGTTTAAAGCCCCCCGCCTCACCTTTGAGTTTGATGAACAGCTGGAGAAACAACAGCGCATGGAAGAGCTATTCGAACAGATCAGCAAGAAGAAAGGTGAGAGTGATGAGTAAAAGTGAAGATCAGATTGCAAAGATCGTAGAGGCCAATGGTGCTTCACTCTACGGGATAGAGACAGTTACCGAATTTGATGAGACGATCTACCGTGTACTTATTACCAAGGCAGGCGGAGTGACACTGGATCAGTGTGCAGATATCTCCAACGAGCTCTCTCCTTTTTTGGATGTACATCCGCCTGTAAGCGGCAAATACCGTTTGGAAGTAAGTTCTCCGGGTATTGAACGCAAACTGACTAAACCAAGCCATTTTGAAAATGCAATCGGCGAGAAAGTGAAGATCAAGATATTGGGCGGGGAGAAGCTCAAAGGAGAGCTTAAAAGTGTAGATGATGAAGGGATCACCGTAACAACAAAGCACGGTGATGAGTCGTATACCTATGACCAACTAGGAACCGTAAAAACCTACTTTGAATGGTGAGAACCGTTAAGCAAACGACACCTGCGTGTCGTTTGTAGGTTCGAAACCAGAGCGGTGGAGCAAAGCGATCCGCGGAGGCAACCCGTTAAGCAAACGACACCTGCGTGTCGTTTGTAGGTTCGAAACCAGAGCGGTGGAGCAAAGCGATCCG
>JAQUFB010000040.1:7447-15218 GCA_028684885.1 Sulfurovum sp.
GGAGGCAACCCGTTAAGCAAACGACACCTGCGTGTCGTTTGTAGGTTCGAAACCAGAGCGGTGGAGCAAAGCGATCCGCGGAGGCAAAGGGTTAAGTTTACAAGATAGTGTAAATGGAGGGTAAAATGTCTGATAGCTTCTATATGCAGCTTGCGATTGATGAAGCGTGGAGATACCAGGGACTTACCTATCCCAATCCAGCCGTAGGTGCTGTGATCGTTGAAGAGGGAAAGCTTCTCAGCATAGCTGCCCATCAAAAGGCAGGTACCTCGCATGCGGAAGTGTTAGCGCTTATCGCTGCCTATGAGGCAAAAAGCGGGCAAAAGGTCGGATTTGATCCGAAAGATGCTCAATTGTCACATGATTTTCTGCTGAAACTTCCTCCAAACTTCTTTGCACACTGTACCATCTATGTAACCCTGGAACCATGTTCACATCAGGGAAAAACACCTTCTTGTGCTTCCCTTATTTCGAAATTGCAGCTACAAAAAACTGTGATCGCCACACGTGATCCTATCAAAGGACACGACGGAGGGATAGAACTGCTTGAGAATGTCACATTCGGTGTTCTGCATGAAAAAGCTGAGATGCTACTTGAGCCTTTTAAAATCTGGCAGAAGAGGGCATTTGTACTCTATAAGCTCGCTCAGACATCCAATGGCCGTATTGGCGGAGGCTACCTGAGTTCCAAAGCCTCTTTACGCCATGTGCATCAGCTCCGGGAAGTGTGTGATACTCTTCTGATAGGAGGTAATACGGTAAGAGAGGACAGGCCGACACTTGATTGCCGTTTTTCAGGGGGCAGAGCACCGGATGTGCGGATCTATTCTCATAAAAAGGAATTTGACAGGGAGATCCCTCTTTTCAAAGTAGAAGGGAGAGGAGTGGAGATCACGGATGACCTCTCTTTTCTGGAACGGCCTTCATTTGTGATGGTAGAGGGAGGCGAAGGGATGCTTAGGGCACTGAAAAAACAGATTGACTGGTTATTGATTTATCAGACGCCTAAGCTCTCTACAAACGCTTTATCCTATAATATCGAGATGAATTTAGATTTTTTGCATACCGGAAGCGCGGATGTGGATATGATGATATGGAGTAGACAAATTGGGTATTGAAAAACTGACCGACAAAGAGGAAAAACAGAAAAAGATCGTCAGTATGTTTGATGATATCGCATCAACATACGATTTGGCAAACAGGGTACTGAGTTTCGGTATCGATATTCAGTGGAGAAAAAAAGGGTGTAACAAAGCCTACGATATACTTGCCAAGGAGAGATTGACACAGATCACAGATGTTGCTACGGGTACGGGTGACCTGCTGCTCTTCTGGAGAGATATTGCAAAGCAGCGGGGGATTGCTATAGAGAATTTTGTGGGGGTTGATCCATCCGTCGGTATGCTGAGTGTCGCCAAAGAAAAGGTCAATTTTGCAACATTTATCGAAGGAAAAGCCCAGGAACTTCCTATCGAAGATGAGAGTACAGAGATTATCTCCATCTCCTATGGTATACGCAATGTTGTAGACAGGGTCGAAGCACTGCAGGAGTTTTACCGCGCACTCAAACCGGGGGGAATGGTAGTGATCCTGGAGTTCACCAAGCAGGATAGAAGCGGTATTGTCAATAAGTTTGTTGATTTTGGGATGAAGAAAGTACTGCCGCGGGTAGGCGGAATGATCTCCAAAAATTACGAAGCTTACAAGTACCTTCCCGACTCTATCGAGGAGTTTCTGACAACCGAGATGCTTGAAAAAGAGCTGAAAGAGGCCGGTTTTGAGATGAAATATGTGAAGTCTTTCTCTATGGGGATCTCAACGCTTCTTGTTGCCCAGAAAGTATGATACGATAAAGGAGACCCTATGTCACAGCCTATGATGAGCGTCTCCTCACTCAATACCAAGATCAAATCTCTCCTTGAAGCGACCTTTATGCACATCCTCGTAGAGGGGGAAGTAGCTTCTGTAACCTATCATACCTCCGGCCATCTCTATTTTTCGATCAAAGACAGTGAGTCCTCAATCAAGTGTGTCATGTGGCGCTCTAGTGCAGCCAGGATGAAGTTTCGTCTGGAGCAGGGGATGCATATTGTGATAGAGGGCTCTGTCGGTGTCTATACCCCTCGCGGGGAGTATCAGTTTTATGCCGTGAAGATAGAACCGTACGGAAAGGGTGCTTTGGCATTGGCATATGAACAACTCAAAGAGAAGCTCAAGGCAAAAGGGTACTTTGATCCTGCAGGCAAAAAAACGATCCCTAAAATCATTCAAAAGCTGGTTTTGGTTACTGCCAAAGAGTCAGCGGCACTGCATGATATGCTCAAGATCATTCAGAAACGCTGGCCGTTGCTTGAAGTCGTGATCGTAGATACTCTGGTGCAGGGGGAGAATGCCGCGCCGCAGATAGCCAGAGCGCTTGCCTATGCAGACAGTCTGGATGCAGATGTAGTCGTTGTAGGACGTGGAGGCGGAAGTACGGAAGATCTCTGGGCATTTAATGAAGAGAGTGTTGCCGATGCGATCTATATGATGCAAACGCCTGTAGTCAGCGCTGTCGGACATGAAGTGGATGTGATGATCTCGGATTTCGTCGCTGATCTGCGTGCGCCGACACCCAGCGCCGCGATGGAGATGATACTTCCGGATGTACAGGAGGTGATGTATGCGCTGAGTGAACTACAGGAACGTTTCAGATATATGTGGCAGGAAAAAATCAGGCAAAAAGAGAAAGCTTTGGCGCATCACAATGAGCTGATTCTGCGCTCATCCCCGCTGAGAAAACTGGAGGAGATCAACAGGCGATATGAAGAGTTGAAAAGCGAATTTTCAAGAGCAGTCAATCGCAAAATGGATAAAGAACGCTCAACCCTCCCTGAGATAGAAAAAAACTTTTCCCGACAGATGGGATTTGTTCTGCAGCACAAAATGGAACTTCTGGGATATCTGACAAAAAGATTTGAAATGACCGATCCCAAAAAACAGTATAAACAAGGATGGGCACAGGTCTCCTGCAATGGTAGAACGATCTCGCTGAAGAGATTAAAAAAAGATCAAACGTTTATCCTTGAAGATCAAACTAGCAGAGTTGAGGCACGCTGTTTGGAAATAACGGAACTGGAAAACAGATGATTCTTATTCACATAAAATTTAAGTAGAAAGCTGATAGTATCTAATCCCAGAATGTTAAAGAATAGACTTTTCTGATAAAAATAGATCAATGATATCTGAAGAAGATATCGATCCAAAAAGGTTAAACCGTTGAATCCGGAAGCGCTGAAAAAGAATATCGCAGAAATGTTAACGAATCCGGATATTCTGTCGGTCGCAGGGATCTTTATTGTGCTTCTGGTGCTGCTCTATATTGCACTAAAGCGTTTGCAGGTAAAACTGTCTGCTCCGGCAGATGCGTCAAGGGAGCTGTTGGAAAAAGTGCTTGAGAGTTCAGAGGAATCTGTTCTGGTTCTCTCCTCTTCCTGCCAGGTGGTCTATCTCAATACCCTGATGAGCAAGTTATTGGGATTAAAGTCCAACGATCCCTCTCAACAGATCTGCCAGTCGATTAAAATAAAATTAAAAAAAAGATGGTTGGGGCTGGATGAACTGATCGAAAGCGAGATGGTAAGATCCGGCATGAAACGATATGATTTGCAACGTACACAACTAAGCATCGATGAAAAAAGTATACTGCCTGTGACGATGCATATCATCCATAACAGCCAGATGGATGATGAATGGAGGTATATTGTCATACTAAAGGACCTGAGTTATGAAGAGGAGTTCAGAGTCTTGGCGCATCGTCACAATGTGACCAAGCTCCCCAATCAAAATCAGGCACTCGAAGATCTTAATCTTCTCTTCGCAAAAACGCATTTGATCAATGGGAAGATCGTACTCATAGCAGTGGAGATTGACAACTTCCTGAAACTTAGATCACTATTCGGGTATAAACAATCCACAAAGATCATTATTAAGCTTGCAAACTATCTTGTTTCAAGGTCGGAACAATATACTTTTAGTGTCTACCATATGTATTCCAATGATTTCCTGCTTGTGATGACGGATGTGGCAGATCCGCAGACAGCATTTGACTTTGTAGAAGAGCTGCAGGCTGAGTTGAAAAAGTTTTATAAAATGCAGGATGTCAGGATGTATTTGACCGCATCGGTAGGTCTCAGTATCTACCCTGACAGCGGGAATACACGAAACCTACTTGATAATGCCTACAAAGCATTGAGCGAAGCAAAGTCCCAGGGGCATGGTCAGGTGCATCTCTTTATGCCTGAAGAGGCGAGATTTGTTTTTGATGAGTTGACGCTCTATAACGAGATGCACCTGGCACTGGAGAATAACGAGTTTGAGCTTTATTATCAGCCGCTTGTAGATGCGAAGAGCCGTGAGGTTATTTCTGCAGAAGCACTGATCAGATGGATACACCCTGTGCATGGGATGATACCGCCCGATGCATTTATTCCGATTATGGAAAAAACAGGTTTTATTATCGAAGTGGGAAACTATATCCTCAACGAGGTGCTGAAGCAACAAAAACGCTGGGAGCTTTTTAAATTCAAACAGATTCCTGTATCGATCAATGTTTCGATGATAGAGATAGAGTGCGGAAACTTTTTGGATCAGGTCGAGAAGAAGTTGCAGGAGAGCCGGGTGGATCCCGATTTGATCATCTTTGAAGTCACGGAAAGCAAAGCGATGGAGAGAGAGAAGGGAACACTAAAGGTCTTTCATGAACTTCATAAGCTGGGTGTACGTATCGCTTTGGATGATTTCGGTACGGGGTATACCTCTTTTTCCTATATCAAAAAGTTCCCCGCAGATATTCTGAAGATCGACAGATCGTTTATCGAACATATCCTTTTCAAGCCGGAGGATCAGAGAATCGTACTGGGGATGATCGAACTTGCCCATAATCTGGAGATGCAGGTAACCGTAGAAGGGGTTGAAAATCAACAGGTTGCAGATCTTATGGCCTCCTATGGCTGTGATTATCTTCAAGGGTACCACTTTTCAAAACCTCTTCCTTCATTCGAGTTTCAAAAGCTTTTACGATAGATTCGACAAAGCGGGTCTTTACCGTTATTACGGAGTTGATCCTGAATCTTATTGGGGTGGCAGTATGATTTGAACGGGTACCATACTTTTCTGAAATTTTTTGATTGTAGTAGGATGAATAGTTTATCAGTTTCGCTGCTTTGACAGGGAAGTGCTCGTTAGGGAAATTAAAATGTCTGTGGGGATAACAAGGGGCCGTACCCCGCTGGGTACGGAAGCAGTGTAAATCAAAAAATGATTACATCATGCCAGGCATTCCCGGCATTTGCGGCATATCAGGCGTTGGAGTCGGATCCTCTTTTTTATCCGAGATCGTTGCTTCAGTGGTAAGGAGCAGGCTTGCTACTGAAGTAGCGTTTTGAAGTGCCACGCGCTCTACCTTCAGAGGATCGATGATCCCTGCATCAAGCATATCTACATATTCGCCAGTTGCAGCATTGAATCCTAAAGTAGCATCTTCAGTATTGGCGATTTTGTCGGCAACCACTCCGGCATCAAAGCCTGCATTGCTTGCGATCTGTTTGAGCGGAGCGTATACTGCTCTGAGGATGATCTGTGCACCGACCTCTTCATCACCGCAGAGATCAAGCTTCACTGCTTTGGCTGCTTTGATCAGGGCAGCACCGCCGCCGATGACGATACCCTCATCTACAGCCGCTTTTGTTGCAGAAAGCGCATCATCCACTCTGTCTTTTTTCTCTTTCATTTCGGTTTCGGTCGCAGCACCTACTTTGATCACGGCTACCCCGCCTGAGAGTTTTGCAAGTCTCTCCTGAAGCTTTTCTTTGTCATATTCGCTTGTGGTATTGCCGATCTGTATTTTGATCTCACCCACTCTTGCTTCCACAGCGGCTTTGTCGCCTTTGCCATCCACGATGACAGTGTTGTCCTTGTCGATTACGATTCTTCCTGCCTGTCCGAGTTCAGCCAGTGTTGCCTTGTCGAGGCTGAGCCCAAGCTCTTCGGTGATCACTGTACCGCCTGTCAGGATAGCGATATCTTTAAGCATCTCTTTCTTTCTGTCTCCGAATCCTGGTGCTTTGACTGCAGCGATATTGAGTACACCTTTGAGACGGTTGAGTACCAATGTCGCAAGCGCTTCACCCTCCACATCGTCCGCGATGATAAGAAGCGGTTTGCCTGTTTGCTGTACCTGCTCAAGAACTGGGATGAGATCTTTCAGTGATGTTACTTTCGAATCGGTGATAAGAATCAGCGGATTTTCAAGTTCGCATGTCATCTTCTCTGAGTTTGTGACGAAGTACGGAGAGAGATACCCTCTGTCAAACTGCATACCCTCTACGACTTCCAGTTCATCCTCGATCCCTTTTGCCTCTTCCACGGTAATGACACCGTCTTTCCCTACTCTGTCCATTGCTTCAGCGATCAGATCACCGATACTTCTGTCAGAGTTAGCAGAGATCGTTGCTACCTGAGCGATCTCTTTTTTATCTTTCACCTCTTTTGAGATCTTTTTCAGCTCTTCGATGATCGCCGCACTTGCCTTGTCCATCCCTCTTTTGACTTCGATCGGGTTGGCACCGGCCGTGATGTTGCGTAGTCCTTCTTTGAAGATAGAGTGCGCCAGTACCGTAGCCGTAGTGGTACCGTCACCTGCTTCATCCGCTGTATTGCTTGCTACCTCTTTGACCAGTTGTGCACCCATGTTTTGAAGCGTGTCGCTCAGTTCGATCTCTCTGGCGACAGAAACACCGTCTTTTGTAATATGCGGTGCTCCATAACTCTTTTGGATCAATACATTACGACCTCTCGGCCCCATGGTTACTTTTACTGCATCCGCAAGTTTGCTTACGCCTTCATAAAGTCCATTTCTTGCTTTATCTGAAAAAAATATCTCTTTAGCCATTGTTTTATCCTTTATATGTAAGAAATTTTATTGTGTGGATCGAGCCAGAATTATGACAATATACCCAATGCGTCCGATTGTTCCATGATCAGATATACAGTGTTGTCAATCGTGATCTCGCTGCCGGCATATTTACCAAATACAATCGTATCTCCTACTTTTACCTCTTCTACTTCGCTGCCTACAGCGATCACTTTACCTTGAGAGGGTTTGTCTTTGGCATTGTCAGGAATAATGATCCCTGATGATGTCGTAGATGCCTCTTCAATGCGCTCTACAAGCAGTCTGTCACCAAGTGGTTTAAAATTCATTATGACTCCTTAGATAGTAATTTCGAAGTGATTTTACAAAAAAAATCTATGATTGTCAATAGAGTTTAGTCAATATGACTAAAATTTATTGATAGGGTTATATTAGTTTAAGCTTTCAATTGTTATATTGATAGAAAAAATAAGGAGAATAGATGCAGCCAAAGCAAAAAAAAGTAATACTCTTCACCACTCCGACCTGCAGATGGTGCACCACGGCAAAAAAACATTTGAGAGACAATGGAATCAAGTTTAAAACCATTGACATCACCAAAGATCAAAAAGCAGCCAGGGATTGCCAGAAACACGGATGTCGTGGCGTACCGGTCTATTTGATAGGCTCACAATGGGTTTGCGGATTTGACTGTGAAAAAGTTGAAAAACTCTTAAATCTTTAATTTTTTAAAGTTTTCTTAAGTAAACCATCGCTATAATTTCGACCTCCAACAAAGATGTCAAGGTAGCTCAGCTGGTTAGAGCGCTGGTCTCATAAGCCGGAGGTCGAGGGTTCAAGTCCCTCTCTTGACACCAT
>JAQUFB010000041.1 GCA_028684885.1 Sulfurovum sp.
CATGATGAATTGGCAGCTGATACCGGTGGGGGCGGTGCGTAATACTACGCTTTCTAGGCAACGCCAGTAGATCGAATCCCCATTTGATAAGCACTGATGGATGAGAAGAGGGGATTTAAGTGCATTTATATATTATCACTCTTATGAGATGGGATAAGAGAATACGCTAATTTTCTTCATCCTCATCATCCGTAACAGTATCGGCAGCAGCACCTGCTACATCAATTGTGGTGGTAACGACCGCTCCTGCGACATAGATGGGTGCAGTGACCACCTGTGTACACCCGGACAAAAACAATAAAACGATAACTGTGATTGATACTATATTTTTCATGGCGTTATTGTACCCAAAAAGTTTGTTTGCCTGATTGTAGATTTGCTATGGTACAATAAATGATTCCAAAGCGAAGAGGAGCCATGAAAATACTGTTGCTTGAAGATGATGTCATACTCCAGGAGATCATAGAAGAGTTTTTGGTTGAAAAAGGGTACAAGGTAGAGAGTTTTTTTGACGGAGGGAAAGCGCTTGATGCCATAGGTGCAGGTTCGTATGACCTGCTGCTGCTTGATGTCAATGTGCCGAATATTGACGGATTTGAGATACTCACTTACCTCAGAGACATAGGAAATACCACTCCCGCAGTTTACATCACCTCTCTTGCCGGTATCGATGCCTTAAAAAAAGGTTTTGAATTGGGGGCGGATGATTATCTTCGCAAACCGTTCGAACTTGAGGAGTTGAATGCACGCATCGAACATATTATGAAACTCTATCGGTTGCATGAAGAGATAGAGTTTGACGGGATAAAGTTTGTCCCTAAAGCACACCACATTATCATCGGTGATACTGTTATGGAGATGCGGCAGAAGGAGGCGCAGGTTCTGGAGTATTTTATCAAAAACAGCGGAAAGATCATCCACTGTGATGAGATCATAGAGAATGTGTGGGGCGAAGAGAATCTCCCCACACATGCTACGATACGGACCTATATTAAAAATCTACGCAAGCTTTTGAAGGGCAAAGAGTATTTTGAGAATATCAAAGGAGAGGGGTATCGTTTTAACATCCTATGAGCGCAGCTCACTCGTACGTTTTTTGACACTTTACCTGGGATCGGTATTTGTTTTGCTGGCGATTATCGGGTATCTCTTTTTTGAAAATAACCGCTCTTCGATGATCAGTGCAATGAAGTTCGAGATGATGTATCAAGGGCATATGCTCTCTTCCGAGATCGTCATGAAAGCGATGAAGATGCCTGGAAAGATGGATGAAAAGGATCTGGTGGAATATCTGAAAAAGCTTGATCTGTGTCGTTTTGATGTGGGGTATTATGACAGTTTTAGAGAACCTATCTATACGCAAATTGAACACTTTAAACAATTTGACGACTCATTTTTCATCAGGGATCGCCGCTGCTATACCGTCATAGAGGATTACAGTGAACATCTCGGTGTACGCTACATCGTATTGAAAGAGAATGAGCTGGACAAAACACTTCAGGAACTCCGTATCAGGATCATCTCCTACCTGGTACTCTCCTTTATCCTGATGGGAGTGGTAGGGTATTTCCTTGGGCGGCTTTTTTTGCAGCCAGTAAGGGAGCAGATCGAATCGCTTGACCGTTTCATCACAGATACAACACATGAGCTCAATACGCCCATTACTGCGATCCTCATGACGATACAGTCTCTTGAGAATATGGAGAAGAAAAAACTGGCAAGGCTTAAAGCCAGCGCACAACGTCTGAGCATGATGTACAGCTCATTGACCTACAGATTGGAGGGGAAAGAGGATCCGGATGAAGTTATCTGTCTCGAAAAGATAGTCAAAGAGCGTATCGAGCTTATGAGAGAGCTCATCGAGGCGAAACGGCTGAAAGTGAAATTGGAGACAGAGCCCTACAGCATGAAGATCTCCGGCCGATCGGCCGAGAGGCTGATCGACAATCTGCTCTCCAATGCGATCAAATACTCTGATGTGGGTGACAGCATTATGATCTCCCTAAGAGAGAGGGTGCTCAAGATCAGGGATACAGGGATCGGTATGCCCCATCATGTACAGGCAGATATCTTCAAGCGGTATGAGAGGGTCAACAAGGAGCGGGGAGGATTCGGTATCGGTTTGAGTATTGTACTGGATATTTGCAAAAGGTACGGTATCAAGATAGACCTTCTCTCCAAAGAAGGCGAAGGCAGTACCTTTATCCTTACCTTCCCCAAAGAAGGAAAGCAGTAGCCTTGAGGGGTGGAATCTCTCCACCCTTTAAACTATGCCTTGCCTTTTAGATTCTCACCAAAGAGGGGTTATTGCTCTTCGGAGGCTTTTTTATCCTCTTCTTTTTCGCTTTCACAACCGCTGTTGATACCTAAAGGTAGATAAAGCGGACACCATCCGATCGCTGCTGTTGCAAGAAGAATCACACCGACGATATCGGCGATGATACAGCTGTTCATCAAACCCCATCCAAGTAAAATAAGTCCAAGAACGATTCGAATAATCCTGTCAGTTTTGCCCATATTGCATTTCATAGTCTACTCCTTTCGCATATAGGAGTAGTATAGTGATCTACTGTGGTATCTGTGTGTAGCTTCCTAACGTTTTCTCCGATTTAAATACTCCAAAACATGATCAAATGCTTTTTCGTGTCCGAAGCAGCTGCTGGAGTTACAGATCATAAAGCCGTCATTCGTATCGTTTTTCACATAGGTAAACGGATAGGTGACAGCATCGATATCTGAAGTATTTTGCAAAAGCTTCTCTTCGGTGGCTTTGATGATGACATCATCTTTGAGGTAGCGGATCACCGTCGCACTCATCAGCGGTGAAGAGATCGGCTGGCGCATAATATCATAGGAGTGTATCTCCAGTGTTTTGAAGACGAACTTTTTGTAGACGGTGTCCACGAGAGAGGAGAGGGAATGCAGCACGTTCAGCATCACCGCCATTGCAGAGGGGTAAGAGCTGTCATAGATATCTGCACTGGTTTCGAATTCTCCTCTTGAGAATTTCCACAAGCCATTGTTGTAGTATCTCTCTATGGCATTGTTTGCAAGCCTGGTGGCGGTGATGAGATAGGTCTCATCCAGTGTACTGCGGTAAGCTTCGATCAGCGCATCTGCAAGGTAGGCATAGTCCTCCAGGAAAGCATGGATCTTTGGCTCTTTACCGATCAGGGTAGAGTGAAAGAGCTGAGAGTGGATATACATACTCTCCAGCAGTGCTCCCAGGGAAATTTTTGCCTGTTCAAGGTAACGCGGTTCGATTCGTCCTGCCTGAAAGAGGGATTTGATCATCATCGCATTCCATGAAACCAGGATTTTTTTATCGATAAACGGATAGAGACGCTTCTCTTCCCTGCGTTTTTTAAGCGCTGCGATTGCTTCATCATAGTAGGGGATATCGGCCTGTACCGGGTCATCCACCCGGATAATATTCTTTCCTTCGAAATTGCCCTCCTGCGTGATATGGAGCGCTTTTGCCAGTGTCTGGTGCGCTTTTTCTGGGATGCCCGCTTTGGCAAAGGATTTCAGGGCTTTCTCGTAAGAGTAGACAAAGTATTTTCCCTCTTCACCCTCGGTATCCGCATCGCTTGCCGAATAGAAAAGCTCTTTTTCGCACATCTTTTCCAGTATAAAGTCCAGGGTTTCAAAAGCTACGCTCTTGTAAAAATCTTCGCCTGTTGTATGGAAAGCTTTGAGATAGAGCTCACTGATCAGCGCATTGTCGTAGGTCATTTTTTCAAAATGCGGCACTAGCCATTTGTCATCTGTGCTGTAGCGACAAAATCCACCGTCTACCAGGTCCCTCAGCCCGCCTTTTGCCATAGAGACCAAGGAGTGTGTCGCCATCTGCAGGGCTTCTTTGTCTCCTGTGATACGGTGCAGGTCCAACAGAAGTTTGAGCAGTGAGGTCTGTGGAAATTTCGGTGCCTTGTTGAACCCTCCGTTTCGATGGTCAAAGAGTTGTCTTGCCTGGTCGATAAAGCGGGTGATAATGCTCTCATCCAGGCGCGTAGCCTGTATCTTCTCTTTTCTGGAGTTAATGAACCCCAGTATCTCATCTGCTTTCTCTATAAGGAGTTTCTTGTCTGTCCGATATTTCTCTGCGATTACTTCCAGCAGGGAACCGAAGCTCATCATCCCGTATCTCGGTTCATCGGGGATGTAGGTTGCTGCGTAGATAGGTTTGAGATCCTGGCTCAGGAAGATGGAGGCGGGCCATCCTCCCGGACGTCCGTTCATCAGCTGATAGACCTCCTGAAAATGCTTATCGATGTCAGGACGTTCTTCACGGTCAACCTTGATGGAGACAAAGTTTCTGTTGAGTATTCCGGCTGTGGTTTCATTTTCAAAGGATTCCCGCTCCATCACATGACACCAGTGACAGGCGCTGTATCCTATGGAGAGAAAAATCGGTTTGTTCTCTTTTTGTGCTTTTTGGAAAGCCTCCTCGCCCCAGGGGTACCAATCCACAGGATTTAGGGCATGCTGTTGCAGGTAGGGGGAGTATTCATTGATGAGACGATTTGCCATTATTCAACCTTCTGTTTGAGCTATGTTAAATTATTTTGGATAAAATCACTGCAATGTGCAGGGTTACACACCTTATACACATAGTCTACTATAGAATAGTAAAAAAATTGTCGTTTAGAGAGAAAAAATGGTGAATTTGGTAAAAAAGTTACTCCTATTGAGTGTGTTCTTTAGTTCTTTGATGTTCGGCGGCTTCGGGTCGGCAGTACAAAAACAGAAGTTTCTGTCTCCGGAGGAGGCATTTAAGGTTGAAGCGGTGCAGCAGGGTGAGTCGATCGTGACAACTTTGCGTCTGGCGGATAAGATACATGTCTATGCGGATACGCTGAAGTTCAGGGCAAAAGGAGAGAAAGAGGTTCTGCTCAGCCCTGATATGCCTAAAGCCGAAGAGCTCGATGGGGATATGGTCTATCACGGTGTCGTTACCGTAACTCTCCCTGTAGAAAAGATCACTTCCCAGATCTCGGGGGATTATACTTTCAGTGTAGAGTTTCAGGGGTGTTCGGATGCAGGACTCTGTTACTCTCCCATTGTAAAAAGCTATCCATTTGCAGGCAAAGAAGCGGGGGTGTGGGAGAAGATCGCGAAACTCTCCAAGGAGGGAAATGCAGCGAAGATCGTGGACGTACTGATCAATGAGAGCTCTTTCTTTGTGCTCTTTCTGTTTTTTATCTTCGGACTGCTCCTCTCTCTTACTCCGTGTATTTTCCCAATGATCCCTATCCTCTCCTCAATCATCGTATCGCAGCAGGGAGGCAAAGAGAAACCAAGTATGGCAGGAGCATTCTTTGTTTCGTTTGTCTATGTGTTTGCTATGGCAATGACCTATACAATCGTAGGGCTTGTCGCAGGACTGGTAGGCGCGGATCTCCAGGCTGCGATGCAGAACCCCTGGGTACTGTCGGTCTTTGCAGGCGTATTTGTCGCTCTGGCGCTTTCCCTCTTTGGATACTATGAGATCGGGCTTCCCTCTTCTCTCCAGTCCAAATTGAGCAGGGCAAGTGACAGTGCGCAGGGCAAAGGCGTTTTGGGGACAGCGATCATGGGTGCACTCTCTGCACTGATCGTCGGGCCGTGTACGGCTGCACCGATCTCCGGTGCCGTACTCTTCATTTCACATACAGGAGATGCACTGCTTGGCGGAGCGGCACTTTTTGTGATGAGCATGGGGATGGGTATGCCGCTTCTGCTTGTGGGACTTGGGGCCGGCAAGTTCATGCCGCGTCCCGGCGGATGGATGAGCAGGGTTTCACAGAGTTTTGGTGTGATGATGCTTGCACTGGCGATCTTTATGCTCTCGCGTATCCTTCCCGAATGGATGAGTATGACACTCTGGTCACTGCTCTTTATAGGAACAGCGATTTATATGGGCGTATTTGAAAATAGGGAAGGCGAGGGGGCAATGAAGCTCTTCAGAGTGCTTGCAATGGTATTCCTGCTTTATGGCGCCTCTCTTTTTGTTGGGGTACTCAGCGGAGCAAACTCGATGCTAAGACCGTTTGAGAAGTTTACCTCTGCAACAGTTTCTTCGGCTTCGGCTGCAGTGGTTTCTGAAGATAAGGCTTCGCATCGCGGCTACAGTGTTGCAAGACTCCAGTCTGAAGTCGCCGCGTCTGACAAGCCTGTCGTAGTGGATTTCGGCAAGGACTCCTGTACCGCATGCAAAGAGCTTGAGGAGATTACATTTCCCAACCCAGCAGTGCAGGAGCAGCTGCAGCGCTTTACCTTTATCAAGATCGACTTGACGGCCAATACGGAAGATGATAAAGCACTCCTCCGGGAGTACGGATTGTTTGGGACACCGAACATCATCTTTTTTGATAAAAACAATCGCTACCTATCAGAGAAAAGCCTGACCGGGTTTGTTTCTCCTGAGCAATTTGCAGCACATTTGCAGGCGATTGAATAGGTTTTTGTAAATTTACACTTGCATGATAGATTTGCGATCTGCACATTTTAGGAGATTAAAAGTCTATAGCTTCCGGATGCCCGTTTGGGAAATGTCCTTGGAGTGCAAGTCCTTAATGACGGTATTTTCAGAGGTTCGATTGCCTTGAAAGCAAAATCTGGCATAGGTTTCTTTTTCTGTCAGAGCAGGTCATTAAAAATAAAGATAATGATCTCAAAGGCAATGAGGATAATGATGATCCACTCCAGGAGGCTGGAGTACTTGTGATGCTGTTCATCTGCAAGGATACTCAGGATCTCCTGGAGTATCGCAAGTTTTCGATTGAGTATATCGATACGCGGCTGGATCTCAAGATATTTTCTGGTGGCCAGGTAGTAGTTCTCAAGCTCAGGATATTCCCAGAAAAATTCAGGGGTGTCAAGCAGCTCAAAGTGCAGATTGATACGGGACTTCGTAAGAAAAAGCCGTCCCCTCTCCTGTGCGATCTCTTTGCGTTTCATCGCGACACGTCCATAGAGTGCAAGCTCATGCGGGATATGTTCCGACTCCCGGAGACTCTCTCTCATCGCATCTTCAAATTCATTGAGTTTCAATGACTGTGCGATGGCAAAAGAGACAGAGAGCATGATCAGTTCATCGGGTTTGTCGATATAGATGGTGTCCATCTCTATCTTGAAGCGCTGTTCGTCTGAGTACTGAAAGCTGAACTCTTCGGAATTTTTGCAGGAGGCAGGAGAGGATTGGAGTTTTTTCAGCACAAACTTTTCGTTCTCCATATCCCAGAATATCGCTACGCCATACTGGAAGATGAAGGCATACCCGCCGTCCTTCTCAATGATGATCGCATCTTTGAGCACTTTTGCCCTGAAGATCTCTATCGCATTGTGTGAGACCTCCTGATAGTTGAAAGACTCCGAGAACTTATAGCTTCGTATCGTACCCATGTTTATCTCACTTTTGGCATATAGTATAATCATATCATATCTTATTTTTCATTCATGTGCACCTTGCCGGGAGTCTGTAAAGAGCAGAAGCAAAAGAGATATTTTGGCTATAATGTCACATATCAATCGTGTGAGAAACACGAGACAATGAAACGGAACAACACAATGACTTCTAAAACACAAAATCAGCATATCAGGATCGGCGAACTCAACAGACTGAAGGTAGTACGTGATACGGACTTCGGGCTCTATTTGCAGGCAGAAGACTTTGAAGAGGTGCTCCTTCCCAATATCTACGTCATGGAAGATGAGATGCCTATGGAGGCACTCGTTGATGTATTTGTCTACACTGACAGCGAGGACAGGCCCGTTGCAACGACCAAAATGCCCTATGCAAAGCTTGGGGAGTACGGATACTTTACCGTGGTAGATTATAAATCATACGGGGCCTTTGTCAACTGGGGATTGCCGAAAGATCTGTTCGTTCCGCTCTCCCAGCAGAAAGAGTACTTCAATATCGGTAAAAAGTATATCCTGCGTATCTGTCTGGATGAACAGACAGGAAGGCTATACGGGACACAGAAGATCGGCCAATATTTTAACCGTTCGATGAAAGGGATGCATCAAAATAAAGAACTGGAAGTGCTGGTGATCGCCAAAACGCCGTTGGGATACAAGGTGGTAGCGGACAACCAGTATGAGGGGATGCTCTTTGATAATGAGATCTTTGAGGAGATCGGGGTAGGGGATCGCAAAAAAGCCTACATCAAAACGGTCCGAAAAGACGGCAAACTCGATCTGAGCCTTCAGCCTATCGGCAAAAAGGCAAAAGTGGATGAGGGGGAGCAAAAGGTGATGGAGCTGCTTGAAGCACATAGCGGAGAACTTCCTTTTACCTATAAAAGCGATGCGGAGGAGATCCAGAAGGTCTTTGGGATGAGCAAGAAAAACTTCAAACGTACTTTGACTGCACTCCTGGAACAAAACAAAATCAAGCTTACTGATAAGAGCATTGTGGAAGCGAAGAAGGGAGAATAAAGTGGAACTCATGGAGCTTTTCAGAAGCGGGGCAAAATGCATGGAAGCAAGCAGTGAGAGTGCTGTGAGAGGAATGGATATCGAGGTGATCGCCAAAGCACTGGGCAACATGCTCTCCCATAAGGACGGTACACTCGATCTTAGTCCTGTGATGATTGGACTCTCCAAAAACGGGCTGGGGGATATTGTAAATTCCTGGATGGGTACCGGAGCAAATCTTACGATCCTCCCTGATCAAATCTCAGTATTGCTTGGGGAGGAGAGAGTAAGCAGTTTTGCAAGCGAACTTGGCATTTCCCGGGAGAGTGCTGAAGCGGCATTGGCTGAAGCACTTCCAAAAGTGGTGGATCAGGCTACAGGCGGGTCAGACTCTATTGTCGATGAGATGCTGGGTCAGGCAAACAGCGCCCAGGGAGCGATGGAATTGCTCGGAAAAATGTTCCGATAGATGACACTTTGGGACATTTTCGTCCTGCAAATATTTTCTACGCTACAATATCCTTATCAGGTGTCACGCTCCAAATTAGAGGTGATCCAAACACTTAGGGGATAGAGAATGCGTATTGTTCTTCTGCTGATTTTACCTTTTTTTCTTTTGGCAAAACCCTTCAAGGTCGCTACCTATAATGTTGAGAATCTTTTTGATGCAAGGTATAGCGGTACGGAGTATCAAGAGTATACCAAAAAACATAACTGGACGGAACGGACCGTAGAGATCAAGCTCAATCACACGGCGGAGGTGATCTGCGATCTGAATGCAGATATCCTTGGGGTACAGGAGATTGAAAATGAACCTATCCTTCGTGCATTGCAAAAAAAGCTGGATGAGGTAGGATGCGCCTATCCCTACCTGGCGATCACCCATACAAAAAGAGCATCGGTACAGGTAGGTCTGCTTTCGCGTTTCCCGATCAGATCGACAAAAGAGATAGCGGTCGGAAGGAGCCCCGGGACAAGGAATATCCTTGAGGCGGTGGCAGAGGTACAAAACACGCCTCTGCATATCTTTGTCAACCACTGGAAATCACGTTCACGGGAAGGGTGGGAGAGCAAGCGGATGGTCTATGCCAAGGCACTCCAAAAGAGGCTTGATAGATTGCCCGGATCGGCAGAGTATCTTCTGCTTGGCGACTTCAATACCGACTATGACGCCTATTTGTCTCTTGAAGCGCGTATCAATGATACGGAGGGAAAAACAGGGCTGCATGATATTGTGCATGCAACTGATGATCTCTCAAGCCTCACCAGAGAAGCTGGCAGGCACTATACGCTCTGGGGCGAGTTGGAGCTGGATGGGCGCTGGAACACCAAATTCTACGGGAGGAGGGGGACCCCTGACCATATCCTTCTGCCGCGAACGATGATGGATGACAAAGGGATCAACTATATCGATGGCTCGTTCGGTGTCTTTAGGCGCTCTTATCTCTTTACCAAACGAGGGTATATCAACAGCTGGGAGTATAAAAAGGGCAAGCACCGTGGGCGGGGCTACTCCGACCATCTTCCTATCTATGCCTATTTTGATACCAAACCCTATCATTTAGGCAAAGGTGCAAAGCGTACGATCCAAAGAGAAGTGAAACCTATCGAGTATCTTTATGGGACAGAAACGTTGTCCGGTGAGTTAGTGCTGAAAGACGCTGTAGTCCTGTGGAAGGAGCGGGGGAATGCACTGATCAAACAGAGCCCGGAAGGAAGGGGGATATTCCTCTACGGCTGTGCTGACGGGCTTCAGGAGGGGAAAGCGTATGACCTGTTGGTACGCGGGATCAAAACCTATCACGGGCTCAAAGAGATTACCCATGCCTATCTCCTCAAAGAAAAAGCAGAAACGGATATCAGCCCCTATCTGCTTACGCAGGGTGATCTCTCCAAACCGATAGCAACACGCCAAAATGAACTTTTCAAATCACTGACAGGTATCTATAGAGAGGGATACTTTTATGTTTCCGGAAGAAAAATCCCCATCTACTTTAAAAAGAGAAATAGCACTCCTCCAAATGGCTCCAAACTAAAGATAGCCTATGCCCATCTTGGGTATTATAAGAATCTACAGTTAGTGGTATACAGCCCTAAAGATTTTACTGTATTGGAGAAGTGATGGCATATTATCATTGGATTTTGGCGTTTCACGTAATGAGCTTTATCTCTTGGATGGCAATGCTCTTTTATCAGCCCAGGCTCTATGTGTACCATAGTGAAAATGCAGAGAACAAAGGATTTGTAGAGGTCGTACAGATACAGGAGTACAAGCTCTTCAGGTATATCGGAACGCCTGCCATGTGGGCGACGGTCATCTCGGGGGCTTTGATGCTCTATCTCAACCCTGCTGTTTTTCAAAGCGGTGGATGGATGCATGCGAAACTGCTTTTTGTACTGTTACTGGTTGCTTACCATTTTACGTTAGAGTTTCACCGTAAAAGGCTGATAGAAAACCCGGGCTACAGGCCAGGAAAGTTCTATCGTTTTTACAATGAAGTGCCAACACTCTTGATGATGGGTATTGTGATCTTTGTGATTGTAAAACCTTTTTAGTCTATCAACACTTTAGCCTTTATGTGTTAAAATAACTAAAATTAATTCCAAAGGATTATAAAGATGAATTTGCCGACTATTTCGATACCACAGATAGAGCTTCCGTTTGAAATCCCTCTTTTGCTTCACCCTCCGGTGGATCATTTTGCCATAGCACTGCCGATCGTGGTTTTGATCATAGAGTTTATCAACCTTTTTGCAAAAAGAAGGGCACTCTCTGTGCTTTCGCTCTTTTTTATGATCACAATGATGATCGCTGTCACTGCGGCATACTTTACCGGAAGCGTAGACGGGAAAGAGGCATATCCTCTCCTGAACGAGGCAGGACAGGCAGAGCTTAAGGGGCATAAACTTCTGGGGACCTACCTTATGCTGGCATCCGGTGTCGTGCTTCTGTTCAAACTGGCTGCAATGATGGCTTCGAGAGGATTGGTAAAAGCTTTTTACCTGCTGGTACTTGTCATTTTTGTGGCAGGGATACTTAAGCAGGGCAAAGATGGCGGGGAGATTGTCTATGAGTTCGGTGCCAATGTGGAAATGGTCAAAACACTGGATGATGAGAAGTTTGATCTTGAAGAGGAGCGCGATGAGCTGCAGGGAGACCTGAAGAGTAAAACAGAAGCACTTAAAGCCGCACAAGAAGAACTTGCATCTCTTAAGACAAATGCTGCAGAAGCGAAAAAAGAAGCAGACACAATACCCAAATCTGTGATGCCATCATCTGATACTAATATTTCTAGCGGGAATTAAGAGGAGGCTTACGAGCCTCCATCCCCCTCTCTCGTAAACTCTATCTCATATCGCTCTTCAGGAATTTTTGTCTCAAGATCTGCCAGGTATTTCGCCATAAGGCGTGTCTGTTCAGGAGTCAGTGATTTTGCAAAAGATATCATGATCGTACCGAAGGCAGTTCTGGTTTTCCCCTCTTGTAGATTTTTGAGACGTTTAAGCAGTACCTCCTCATTAAGACCCTGAAGTCTTGGCGAGGCCCCCATCCCTTCTCCATAATTTCCATGACATGAATTGCAGGCATTTTGCAGATAGAGCTGTCGCATCTCATTTTTTTCTTCCTTGCTCAGCTCGGCAGCACTGAGCGATAAGATGATGATCGGCAATAAAAATAATCTTTTCATGCTGTTATTATAATATAAGGATCTTAGTAAAATATTTTTGCAAGATAGAGTCCTTCAGGAGGGGCAAGTCTGTGATTATATTTTTTTACTCCCGCCAACTGCTCTTTGAGCTGGGAGATCTTCATCGTTCCTCTGGCACATGCCATAGCACTCTCGATCATCATCCTGACCTGAGAACGCAAAAAACCGTTTGCCTCAAAATAGATGAAGTGGCAATTGTTCTTTTCTCTGTACTTTGCCCGATAGATACGGCGGACGGTCGTATGTGTATCACTCCCTGTTTTGTGGAAATACCGGAAGTCGTGTTCGCCGATAAAGCAATCCAGGGCTTCCTGAAGCACCCTTGCGTCGAATGGTTGATAGTATGAGATATAGTTTCTTTCAAAAACTGTAGGAGGATGAGTCCTGAAGATATAGCGGTAGAGACGTTTTTTTGCACTGAACCTTGCATGAAAATGATCGTCAACTTTTGCAATATGCTTAATTGCTATCGCCTGAAGTTTACGGTTGAGATTCAGTCTGAGTCTCTCCAGGTCACTCCAGTAGGGAGGAAGATCAAAATGTATGACCTGTCCGCTTGCATGCACCCCCCTGTCGGTACGGCCTGAACCGGTAATTTCTGAATCAATTTTCAAAGATCTCAATGCCTGCTCTAAGGCAGATGTGACGGTCTCTTTGGTGCTTGTTTGGCGCTGAAATCCAAAGAAAGCACTGCCGTCATAGCTTATTACTGCTTTAACCCGCACTAAAAATACCTTGATACCCGTTTTTTAAATAACCAGCAGCCCGTAGCCCATAAGACCGTACTTGCGACCAATAAAAGAGACAGTGTACCATTTTTCTGAAGTACCGAGGCGATAAGATAGAGCATCAGTATCACCACAAAGGTGGTGAGCATTGTATGGTTCTTCTGATAGCGGGGGTTGATAATGGTAAAGGCTGCGATAAGATTGACCGACAGGAGGGGAATAAGGCTGATAAAAAGGTTGAAGAGTGCTTTGTGCATTCTTTTTGGGTCGATGAGGGCCTGGGCCCAGTAGGAGGTGATGGTGTATAGCTCAAAGCCATCATCCCTGTTCTTGTCATAGACTTTCAGCTCTTTATACTGTGCCTCCTGCAGCTTTTCTTGGGTATAGGTATATCCGTAACCATCAGAGAGCTTGAGAAGCATGGTTCCCTCCTCATGAAGCAGTTCGCCTTTTTGCGAACTGAAGAACTGCTCATCACCTTCGCTGGTCTGGTTGTAGATCACAAGGTTGTGAAAGGAGTGATTATTTTTCTCCTTGACATAGATATAAAAGTCTCCGAACTTCTGGCCGATTTTTCCCGGAATAAGATTGAAGCTTGCTTTGGCCCTTTTTTCTGTTTTGAAGGCATTGTATGCCTGTATCCCCATTGGCATAGTGATGAAAGAGATCGCAAGCAGAAGCAGAGAGAAGAGGAACGCCAGAAGAAAGAAAAACTTTAGGATCGATTTGGCCCGGATTCCCAATGCATGCAGCGCAATCAATTCATTGTCCTGGGAGAGCCTTCCGAGCACATTGGAGAGTGCAGCGATAAAAGAGATAGGCAGGGTATAGAAGACGATCTCCGGAAGAGAAAGGGCATAGAGCTTGAGCAGCTCATAGAAAGTGAGGTTGATCTTTGCTGTCAAAGAAGAGATCTGGATAAGAAAGACCAGGGATACAATAAAGTAAATAGGTAAAAATATCGTCAGAAACGATTTGGTGAAATTGGATGAAAGATACCTTTTGACATTAACCATAGATGATCAGCTCCAGAAGGTCGCTCGCCTGTGTATCAAAAAGATAGACGATAAGTGTAGAGATTGCAAGAAAAGGCACAAAAGGTACGCCCCGTTCTCTCCATATGAGTGCCGGGACAATCGCCAGTATTGCTGAAAGAAAGATAGCGATAAAAAAACCGGAAAACCCTAGCAGCGCCCCCATGGTTCCCGCTACGATCACATCAGCACCTCCCATTGCCTGGCGTTTTGCCAGCAAGGAAGAGAACAGACCGATCAGGTAAAGTCCGCCTGCTGCAACTGCTGCGTAGAGTACCGCATTGAGAAAATCCGGCTGCACCAAAGCAAACGCAAGTGCCGCGAAGTTAACATTGTCAGGGACGGCCATATATTCAAAATCTATCACGACCAGGGCAAAGAGTGCGGCAAAAGAGGCGGCAACGAAAGGAAAGTACCAGACGAGCCCGAGTTTTAAATAGAGCGCGAGGAAGATGACTCCGGTCATCAGTTCAACAACAGGGTACTGTGCAGATATCTTTTCCTTGCAAAAGGCGCATTTACCGCCCAGTGCGAGCCAGGAGAGCAGGGGGATATTGTGGTACCACTTCAGCGGTGTTCCGCAACTTTGGCATTTGGATGCCGGAAAAGCAATACTCTCACCTTTGGGGATACGATAGATCACGACATTCAGGAATGAACCGATCATGATCCCGAAAATAAAGACGAAAAGCGTAACAATCCATTCCATTTAGACACCTCCGAAACGTCTGGCACGTTGTTGATAATTTTTCAGTATGGCATCCAACTCTTCGGGAGTGAAGTCCGGCCATAAAGTAGGGGTAAAGTAGAGCTCTGCATAACTGATCTGCCAGAGAAGAAAATTGGAGATTCTCTCTTCACCGCTTGTACGTATCATAAAGTCTATATCGCTGTAGGGTGTCTGCAAATGAGAAGAGATGTCCTCTTCCGTGATCTCTGTTTTGCCTGCTTTGATCAGCCTGTTGACCGTATCTGTGATCTCCGTACGGCCTCCATAATTGAGTGCAAGGATCTGTGTGAGACTGGTATTGTCCCTGGTGAGCTCTTCCGTTTTTTTGATGCGTTTCTGCAGCCCAGGAGAGAACTCGGAGAGATTGCCGATCGCCTGAAAACGTACGCCGTGCTTCTGGTAAGTCTCCAGCTCGTTCTTGAGGTACCTGTCAAGCAGTTTCATCAAAAACTCCACTTCCATTTTTGGACG
>JAQUFB010000138.1 GCA_028684885.1 Sulfurovum sp.
GAGAGGAAAGATCCAAGCAGGATCGCCAGTTTGTCCGCATAGCGGAAAAGATCGGTATCGTTGTAGGCTAAGCTGTCAACAAAGAGACTCATCGTGAATCCGATACCTGTAAGGATGGCTACCCCGTAGAACTGTATCCATGTTGCGCCGGTAGGGCGTGAAGCAAGTCCCAGTTTGATCGCGATCCACGAAAAGCCAAAAACGCCTACCTGTTTTCCTATGAAAAGTCCCATCATGATACCCATAGGGACAGGTCCGACGATCTCTTCTACGGAGATTCCTCTGAGGTCTACACCGGCATTGACAAAAGCGAAGAGAGGGAGGATAAAGAATGCTACCCAGTAATGCAGCCCATGCTCCATGTTCTTGAGCATGGAAAAAGTCCCTCCTTTTTCATCTTTTGACTGAAGCGGTATCATAAATGCCAGCGCTACTCCGGCCAATGTGGCATGCACTCCTGATTTCAGCACAGAGACCCAAAGTACGATACCCACTACGATATAAAGCGATTGTTTCGCAACGTTCATCCGATTGAAAGCAAAGAGTACGGCCAATGCCATACTTGCAATGACAATCGATGTGGTTGAGAGGTCTGTCGTGTAGAAGAGTGCGATAATGATTATGGCTCCCAGGTCATCGATGATCGCCAATGCCATAAGAAAGATCTTGAGTGATACGGGCACGCGCGGTCCCAGCAATGAGAGGATCCCCAATGCAAATGCGATATCCGTAGCGGTCGGTATCGCCCATCCGTTCATTGCAAATTCATCGCCGGCGTTGAAAAGAATAAAAAAGAGTGCCGGGACAACCATTCCCCCTACAGCGGCAATTGCCGGCAGCGTAATCTGCCGGAGAGAGGAGAGGTGTCCCTCCATGACTTCTCTTTTGACCTCAAGGCCTATCATAAAGAAAAAAACGGCCATCAGTCCGTCGTTGACCCACAGCAAGAGGGGTTTGGCTATCTGCAGTTCCCCGAAGCGTATCTCGACGTGGGTATGCAGAAACCCCGTATAGTATTCGGACAATGGTCCGTTTTGGAGCAGCAGTGCCGCTATGGTTGTCATAATGAGGATAATACCCGCTGAGGATTCTTTCCTGATAAAATTGAGTAATGTTTCTTTATACATTATAAAATATTGTCTCCTTATTTATAATAGAACCATACAGTAAAAGAGATAAAAAGTTATTGACATTTCCATGAAGAATCAACTACAATAGTCAAAACTATTCAGGAGAACCGCATGATAAAAGAGAAAATTGAAGAAGTCATAGAATACGTACAAACATCAGAAAAAGTATCTGAAGAGAGCAAACCGCTTATCTTGGAGAAGCTGGAAGAGTGGAGAGAAGAAGATGAGGCGATCAATGATATTTCAGTACGCTTTCAGAACTGGTGGATGGAGATGGAGCCGATCTTTGCCGAATTGGGCTGGATATAGGAAGGGTGGATAGCGTGCAGATACTTACCCAGTATATCTACGAAAAGAAGTGGACGAAGACTTCCAAGCAAGAGGCGATGAACATCATCGAAAAAGAGATGCCAGAAACCGACGTGGAGGCGACATGGGAATATATCCTTTCTGAGGTAAAAAAAGGCAAAACCGTTACCCTGGGAGATTGCCGGTTCAAAATGGAGGATTAATCTTTTAAGATCCTCTTGATCGCTTCAGAACAGACTGTAAGTCCGAATGCTCCTGTCACAGCGACACAGGAACCCTTGACCTTGCACTGGTCCTCTTCCGGTGAGTAGACCACAGTGAAATTCCTGCTGAACTTTGCTTTTTTGAGCTCATTGCGGATCTTGCGTGCCAAGGCATCCCCGTGTGTTTTCCAGATCGTTGCCACTTCGATCTTCGCCGTATCAAAACGTTTTGCCGAACCTACCGACATGATCAGTTTTTTGTAGCACTTTTTGGCCACTTCTATCTTCACTTTTGTCGTATCCGCTGCATCGATGACCAGGTCATAGGGATCAAAATCAAAGGCTTCAACCCATGCCATATCCATCTTCTGTGTGATCGTTTTGATGCCGGGATAGAGTTCTGCCAGACGCTCTGTTTTGAGCATACCGATTGCTTCGGAACCGATCTGCCTGTTCTGGTTGGTCTCATCGTAGCGGTCATAATCGAGGATCGTGATATCCTTTACGCCCGAACGGTAGAGACAGTCGAGTGCATAGGAACCGACACCTCCGACCCCCAGGATGAGTATCCTGGCATTCTGAAGCTTCTCAAACCCCTCTTCACCGAACAGCATACGGCAACGCTCATATCTCACAGCCACGCCTCCAGCGCCGCGATATCATCATGGCTTGTCATATCCAGATGAACCGGTGTAACTGAGATATAGTTTTGCCTGATCGCTTCAAAATCGGTGATATGCCCCTCGGTGAGATGCCAGTCAAGCCGCGGCAGCCCGATCCAGTAGTACTCATGCCCCCGCGGATTCCAGTGGACATGCGCATCGTTGCCGTAGGCACGCTTGCCTGCCCGGGTCACTTTGAAGCCCTGACACGCTTCCGCTTTGATCGGAGGGATATTGACATTGAGGAATTTGCGCTCGGGCAGAGGAAATTTGCCCTCAAAGATACGTTTGACCAGTGCGGCTATGCTTTGCTGGGCGAGATCATAGCCCATATCGTCGATGTTTTGGCATTTGTCGATACAGACCTGTGAGATGGCAATAGCGGGGATACCTTGCAGTACTGCCTCCATCGCAGCGGATGCAGTCCCGGAGTAGGTGATATCTTCACCCATATTCGACCCTTTGTTGATCCCTGAAATGACCAGATCGGGTTTATGGTCCTCGGCAAAAAGTTTGTTGAGAGAGAGAAAGACACAGTCAGTCGGTGTACCGTCATCCAGCTTGAAAAAATCATCATCCAGTTCGATGAAACGGAGAGGGCGGGTGAGGGTAAGCGAGTGTCCGCAGGCTGATTTCTCCATCGTAGGTGCTACTACCGTAACTTTTGCCAGGGGTTTAAGTGCTTCGACCAATGCGTGAAGACCTTTTGATTCGAAACCATCATCATTGGTCACAAGTATATGCTTCATGGGCACCTCTTTAAAAACTCTTTTTGGTATAATACTTAAAATTTATAATATATTTAAGATATATCATTTTAAAGAAGGAAAAACTGTGCAAAAAGAGCCGATGTTGGAAACAACCTATAGAAAACTGTCACAAGAACTTGAGCATCTCAAGAATGTCGAAAGAGGCGTGATCGCCAAGGTGATCGATGAAGCCAGGGAACTGGGCGACCTCAAAGAGAATGCAGAGTACCATGCGGCAAAAGAGAAACAAGGCTTGATGGAGGCACGTATCACCGAATTGCAGGATGTCGTAGGACGCGCACAGGTCGTTGATCCTTCTAAGCTTGCCCATCAGAGAGTAAGCTTCGGATCCACGGTGGTACTCACAGACCATGAGACGGACGAAGAGATAAAGTACACGATCGTCGGTGCGTACGAATCGAACCCGGCTAAACATCTTATCTCCATACAGTCGCCGATGGCACGTGCCATGATTGGAAAGGAAGAAGGGGAAGAGAT
>JAQUFB010000042.1 GCA_028684885.1 Sulfurovum sp.
TGTAGTCCGAGACTGCCGCCACCATGAAAAGAAACGGTCTTTTTTGGATAAGTTCTATGGCATCGGGTGTATTGAGGCTGGCTCTGCTCATCTTTCCTTTTTTGGCTACACGCAGTGCATCCTGGGTATAGTCAAGAAGTTCCTCCGTGCTCTCCACGTCGATCGTATAGATATCCCCGGGCAATCCTTCGTTCCCCGTCGAGGTGATATAGCAGACATCTGCCCCTTTGAGATAGAGGCTCAGGGCAACCGCCTGTGCCATTTTGCCCGACGAGAAGTTGCTGATATAGCGCACTTCATCGATCTTTTCTCGCGTACCGCCGCCGGTGACCACCACACGCCGATTTTCCCAGAATGGTTCTTTGAGCAGGGTTTTGGCTGCGGCATAGAAGATCTCCATGGGCTCTGCCAGCGCACCGCTTCCGGTATCTCCGCAGGCAAGGCGTTTTTCCTGCGGCTCTACGATGGCATAGTCGTTGAGTTTGAGCATTTTGATCGAACCGGTGGTGTAGTGATTGCTGAGCATCTGTGTATTGGCTGCCGGTGCCACGACGATTGCTCTGCTGTAGGCGAGGGCGGTTTGGGTCAGGATATTGTCTGCGATCCCTTTGCTCAGCTTGTTGATCGTGTTTGCCGTCGCGGGTGCGATCACGAAGAGATCGCACTTTTTCCCGATCTCGATATGGTTGAGCTCGCTGCTCCAGCTTTCGCTGCTCTCTGTCAGTACAGAGTTGCGTGTCAGTGCTTCAAAGGTAAGCGCCGAGACAAAACGTTCGGCTGCAGGGGTCATCACCACATGGACGTCGGCCTCCGCTTTGACAAAGAGTCTGGCAAGATCGCAGGCTTTGTATGCCGAGATGCTTCCTGTGACGCCGAGAAGTACCGTTTTGCCTTTGAGATTGAGCTGCATTATCTTTCTCCAAAGAATCGATAAAAGAAGTTTTTGATCGTCTTCATCGGCGTACGGGACATCGCAAGCTCGCCTTTGGCGACATCTTTTGTGATCGTGCTTCCTGCCGCGATCAGCACATCATCCTCGATCGTTACCGGAGCGATCAGCTGTGTATCCGAGCCGATAAAGACATTTTTGCCGATCTTTGTCTGGTACTTCTTTTTGCCGTCATAGTTGCAGGTGATCGTTCCTGCACCGATATTGGTTCCCGTGTCGATCGTTGCATCTCCGAGGTAGGCAAGATGCCCGGCCTTGACCCCGGTGAGCGTGGATTTTTTTACCTCCACGAAGTTTCCGATATGGGTATGTTTGAGGATTGAGCCCGGTCTGACACGTCCCATCGGCCCCACGGACGAGCCTTCGATCACTGAATCTTCGATCACGGAGTGCGCTTTGATATGCGCCTCTTTGAGCAGGGAGGCTCCATGGATGGATACACCGTTTTCCAGGATACATTCCCCTTCGAAAGTCGCACGTGCATCGATAAAGATCGTCTGAGGCAGCCGCATGATGACCCCCTCTCTCATCCAGTGGTTGCGGATGCGCGTCTGCATGATCTCTTCGGCGTGTGCCAGATCCAGTTTGGAGTTGACCCCCTTGAACTCCTCCTCTTCGACGAAGACAGGGTGTACGGTCTTCTCTTCCTCCACCGCCATTTTGATGATATCGGTCAGATAGTATTCCGCCTGCGCATTGTTATTGTTGAGTTTCGGGATATAGCGTTCCAGAAGTTCGCTGTCGACCGCATAGACGCCGGCATTCACGCTTTTTACCATAAGTTGTTCGGGAGTACAGTCTTTTTGCTCTACGATCTCCTTGACATTGCCCTCTTCGATGATCACACGGCCGTATCCGCTCGGGTTTTCCAGTGTGATGACCGACATATTGATCTCTGCATCGCCTGCAGTCAATGCTTCAAGTGAGGATTTTGTCACCAGCGGCATGTCGCCGTTGAGGATCAGGGTGCGTTCATGGCGGGTTTGTATCCCCTTCATTGCTCCGCCTGTACCGGGAAAACGTTCTGCATCCTGGATGTGGAACTGAATCCCCTGATAGACCGCTTCTATCTCCTCGCGGATTCGTTCAGCCTGATGGTAGAGTACCACAGTGATATCAGTGGAGATCTCCCTCGCAGCGTCTATCGCATGAAAAAGCATCGGTTTTCCCGAGATTGTATGAAGGACTTTTGGCATTGAGGATCTCATCCTTGTACCCTGTCCTGCTGCTAATATGACCACACTGATAGACATCTTCTGCCCCTTTTTGCTAGAATTACATGAAAATTTATAGTATCGTGATTATATCGAATTAATTTAAAGGCAGCGAAGTGATATGTAAACATTTTGGAACGTGCGGCTCCTGTGGGCTTTATGAGAAAAGTTATGCGCAGCAGTTGGAAGACAAACAAGAGAAGGTCTCAACACTTTTGGCCCCTTTTTACAGTGGAGCGCTGGAGGTCTTTGACTCCCCCGATTCACACTACCGCGCCAGGGCGGAGTTCCGTATCTGGCATGAGGGGGAGAGATGTGATTATGCGATGGGAAATATCGAGAAAAACGGCGCGGTGACGATCGAGGAGTGCCCCAAAGTGATAGTGCCGATCGAAAAACGTATGTGGAGTCTGCTGGAGAGGATCAATGCTTCATCAGGGGTATTGAAAAACCGCCTCTTTGCCGTAGAGTTCCTGGCGACCACCACGGATGAGTGCCTGATCACGATGCTCTATCACCGCAAGCTCGATGAAGCGTGGAGAGAGGAGGCGAGGATCCTGGAGCAGGAGCTTCATGCCAGGATCCTGGGGCGCAGCCGCAAGCAGAAGGTGGTGATCAGCGAAGAGTTTGTCACAGAAGAGCTGCAGATAGACGGCAAGCCTTTTCGGTATGTGCAGTATGAGAGCGGATTTACCCAGCCCAATCCTCAGGTAAACGTGAAGATGATCGAGTGGGCGATCAGGCAGGCGAAGAAGGTCGGGCAGGGAGACTTTCTGGAGAGCTACTGCGGCCTGGGGAATTTTACCCTGCCGCTTTCGCACTATTTCGAGAAGGTATTGGCAACGGAGATATCCAAGCGTTCGATCCAGGCGGCACTGCAGAACTGCGAACTGAACCATATCGAAAACATCACATTTGCCAGACTCGCTTCCGAGGAGATGACCGAAGCGCTTCAGGGCAAAAAGGAGTTTAACCGGCTTCATGGGATCGATCTCAAAAGCTATGATTTCAGTACGGTACTGGTGGATCCGCCCAGGGCAGGGCTGGATGAGGGGACCATCGCGCTGATCAGCGGTATCGAGCATATCATCTATATCTCATGCAACCCTGAAACACTCGCACGAGACCTTGAGACACTGACCCAGACACACGAGGTCATCGAGGCAGCCATTTATGATCAGTTCCCACACACCGATCATGTGGAGAGCGGTGTATTTCTGAAGAAAAAGTAGCCGTTTACGCTTCATTGATGCTTGCCTGTTAAGATGTATTTATCCAAAACAGGCAAGGCGGACCATGCGTATATTCACACTTTTTTCGCTACTTTTTTTTCTGCTCATCACACCGGGGGTTGCAAAAGACTATACCCAGAAACGTGAAGTGAAGGTGTTTATCGACCGGATGGTCAAAAAATACAGGTTCAACAGATCCTATCTCAATCGTCTTTTCAGGGATGTTGATTTCCAGAGAAAAGCGCTGGCGATCTATGTCCCCTCCTACAGGGAAAAGGCCAAACCCAGAAAAAGTGCGAAAAAACAGGGCTCATGGGACAGATATGAAGAGATATTTCTCAAAGAGACCAAAGTGCAAAAGGGTGTGGCGTATCTGCATCAGCACCGTAAATCCTTTCAAAAAGCCTACAGAGAGTTTGGGGTGGAGCCCGAATATATCGCTGCGATCATCGGTATCGAGAGCCACTACGGGGTCAATACCGGCAAATATCCCACTTTTGACACGCTCACCACACTGGCCTTTGAACCGCACAGAAGGCAGAAGTTCTACCGATCCGAACTCCAGGAGTTTCTTCTGATGACACGAAGAGAGAGGGTAAACCCCAAACGTGTCAAAGGTTCTTATGCCGGTGCGATAGGGCTGGGGCAGTTCATGCCGAGCAACTACAAAACCTTCGTGGTCGATTTCAACCGTGACGGGAAAAAGCGGATGCATCATCCTGTGGATGCGATCGGAAGTGTTGCCTACTACCTCAAGCGTCATGGATGGAAACGCGGAAAGCCGGTTGCGGTGAGGGTCACCTATCCGGGTAAACGCTACAATGGCAAAAAAACTGGCTACAGACACCGGTATCATCGAAAGTCGCTTAAAAACATCTATCCCAAATCAAAATTCAACTACAAAGGAAAGGTGCATCTGGTAAAACTGCAGCGTTTTCAGTATGATGAGCTTTGGTACGGTACGAAGAACTTTTATGTGATCACCCGGTACAACCACAGTAACTACTATGCCATGGCAGTCTATCAGCTGGCACAAAGGCTCAGGGAAGGATATAGGCAAAAATACGGGAGAAGTCTTTGAAAAAGCTTCTCCTGAAGGTTTAAAGGATTGGGAGCTACATCATAAGTTTCTGGTGTTCGACTTTTGTACAGTAGTTCTGGACAACTTTCATCCCGGCATCTTTGGCTTTCTGTGCAGCGGCATTGTTGACCAGCCCGATCTGCCCCCAGAATACCTTGACATCGCCGCGTTTGATACATGCATCCACGATCGCATCAAATGCATCAGGTTTTCTGAAGATATCCACCATATCGATCTCAAACGGGATCTCCGCCAGTGAATGATAGACCTTTTCTCCCAGGATCTCATCTTCTTTCGGATAGACCGGTACGATCTTGTATCCGGCATTCTTGAGGTATCTTGCGACCATGTTGCTTGCCTTGCTCTCGTCAGGCGAAAGTCCCAGGACCGCAATCGTTTTGACGCTTTCAAAAATCTCCCTCATCTCCTCTTTGTTGCTGTTTACTGTCGGAAATTCACACTCCATACTTCTTCCTTAATTGAATTTGATATAATTTGGGCATTATTACTTAGGATAGTTAATGTTAGACTTAAAAGAGATAGAAAAAGCCTATGAAAGAGTATCGGGTGTGGTACATCGTACCCCTTTCAGCCATGCCCCTATATTAAGCCATAAGAGCGGTTTTAAAGTATACCTTAAAAAAGAGAACCTTCAGCGTACCGGAGCCTTCAAGCTGAGAGGGGCATTCAACAAGATCGCTTCATTGATGGAGTCCGGTGGGGTTACCGGTGTGGTGGCTGCCAGTGCGGGGAACCATGCGCAAGGGGTTGCCTACTCTGCATACCATTTCGGGATCGCTGCTACGATCGTAATGCCCGAGTCGACACCCCTGACCAAAATACAGGGGGTCAAGGAGTTTGGTGCTTCGGTCATTTTGCACGGTACAAACTATGATGAGGCTTATGCCCATGCGATAGCATATGCCGAAGATAAAGGGCTGAGTTTTGTCCATCCTTTCGCCGATGATGAGGTGATGGCTGGTCAGGGTACGGTTGCTCTGGAGATGCTGGAGGATATCAAAGATCTGGACGCGATCGTTGTACCGGTCGGTGGAGGCGGGCTCATCAGCGGGATCGCTACCGCAGCCAAAGCACTCAAACCCGATATCAAGATCATCGGGATTTCTGCCGAAGGTGCACCAGCGATGAAAAAATCCTATGATGCCAAAAGAGCGATCGATACGGCCAGTGTGAGAACGATTGCAGACGGTATCGCTGTACGGGATACCTCCCCCGTGACGCTTGCCTATATCCTGAAATATGTGGACAGGTTCGAGACGGTGTGCGAAGATGAGATCGCTGCAGCGATACTTTTCCTGCTTGAGAAGCAGAAAGTACTGGTTGAAGGAGCAGGTGCTGTCGGTATCGCCGCACTGATGCATGGCAAACTCGATCTCCCTTCCGGTGCCAAAGTGGGCGTTGTGCTCAGCGGAGGAAATATCGATGTGACGATGCTCTCCCTGATTATCGAAAAAGGTCTGGTCAAGAGCAGCCGGAAGATGAAGCTTTCGGTACTGATGGTCGACAAACCGGGCTCACTGATGCACTTTACCGAACTTCTGACAAAGGTCGGTGCGAATATCGTGCAGATAGGATACGACAGAACTTCGATCGATCTGGAGTTTGGAGATGCGACGGTCTCTGTGCACCTTGAGACCAAAGGGGTGGAGCACCAGGATCAGATACGCAGGGTACTTACTGAAGGCGGATTCAGTTTCAAAGAAGAGTTTTAGGAATTGTCACACGATTATTTTTAAAGGAATAATGTGATCGCTATAGATTTAGGTTCGAATACTCTTAGGGTCGTCCAGTTGGATTGCGAAAAATCACAGTTCATAGCCGAGTATGAAAAGATCGTCAAGACCGCTGATGGTTTGTCGGCTACGGGAATAGTGGCTGATACGGCAGTAGAGAGAGTGATCTCGGCGATCCTGGAGGCCAAAACGACGTTTGACTTTGAGAAGCAGACGCTGAAAGCGGTTGCGACCGAGGCGATACGAAAAGCGGCAAATACCCAGGCAGTGCTTAAGAAGATCAAAAAGGAGACGGGTGTCGATTTTGAGGTGATCAGCGGTGAGGAGGAGGCGAGGCTGACTCTGCTTGCGGTGAAGCACAGGCTTTCCCTGCTTCACTATGCCTCACAGAAGTTTGTCGCGGTGGATATAGGCGGGGGGTCGACCGAACTGATCTTTCATTATGAGGATGAGGTGATCGCCAGAAGTTTTCCCATCGGTATCGTGACGATGGCACAACGCTACAAAACACTTGAAGCGATCCGACAGGCACTCCCGGATACAATGTTTGCTATTGAGAAGTTCTGCGCAGAGATGTTTGCGACAAAAGGAGATCTCCATGCGCTGGTTGCGACTGCGGGTACTCCGACCAGTGTAGCGGCAATGAAACTGGGGCAGACCTATGCCACCTACGATGCAAAAAAAATCAACGGGGTGACACTGACGGTTGATGAACTTGATTTCTATCTGGAAAAACTGCTTGCCATGCCGTTTGACAAACGCGAAGAGACGTGCGGCACGGGACGTTCGGATCTTATAGCCGCAGGCATCCTGATCTTCAAACAGCTTTTCGGTATTCTAGAATGCGACAGGTGTATTGTCATAGATGACAGTCTGCGTGAAGGGGTTGCGCTGGCGGGGTGCAGGGATAGGTTGCTAAAGTAAATGCCCTCTCATCTGGCCTAACAAGTAAAATTCCCGCTCTGCTTATGCTATTTATCGTTGGGACCATACTGTACAATCGATTTTCCTCTATTTGCTTTCATAGTCTAAAGAGACCTTTTCCCTACAGATGAAAGGAGAAAAATGCAGTAAAATGAAAATAGAAATCATTATTAAGTGTTTATAAAGATAATAATAGTTATCATTTTTATTCAATAACACAAATCATTAAAGGGTAACAATGAAATTGTCATTATCGGTAGCAGCTTCAGTATGTCTGGTTACGGCTTTGCAGGCTACGGAAGTTTTGGAAGCGATCAGCATTACTGGGGTAAAAGAGAGCTTGCAAAAAGCAGGAAAGCTGAAAGATACGATAGAAAAAACAGAGGTGATTGATAAAAAACAGATGGATCAGAAACAGGCCACCTCTTTGGTTGAGGCGATAGAGGACAGCGCAGGGGTGGACGTGACGACCAACTGTTCCATGTGCGGAATCAAAAGAGTCATGCTTAACGGAATGAAGGGGGAGCATACAACAGTCTTGTCCGACGGGATACCGTTCCACTCTACGGTGTCAAGTTATTATGGGATGGATGCATTGGGGGTATCTGATGTGGATAGCATTGAGATTGCCAGAGGAAGCGGTGCGAGCTTAACTTCTCCCGAAGCAATAGGAGGGACGATCAACATCGTCTCTAGAAGTGCAAAAGAGAACCGCTCGGAATTTGATTTCGCGGTAGGAGAGCAGGGGTACAAGCTGGGAAGTTTTGTCGCTGAAGGGGTGAGCGATGACAAAAAAACCGGTGTGGTACTTTCGGGTAACTACAGCAACTACGACCAGGTAGACAATGACCATAACGGTGTCAATGAAGCCCCGAAACTCGAAAACAAACTCTTCTCGATCAAGGTATCCCGTGAGCTGACAGAGAAAGATATGGTCGATGTAAGGGTTTCCCATTCGGAATCCGATGTTTTTGGTGGACCGATGGTCAGCAAATCGCTTGCCTACGCGCAGTGGGGGGCTACCGGCAGCGCAGAGCCCTCTTTTGAAGGTGGAGATGTAAACAACCGTTACAATGGCGACCCGATGGGAACACTTGAGAGCATCAACACGACACGCGATGAGGTGCTTGCCAAATGGCTGCATAGAGGAGATGAACTCACGCTCGAGACGACCCTTGCCTATGCCAATGCGAAGCAGACCTCCATGTATGAAGGGACGGACTACGACAATGAAGATGAGACCTATTTTGCAGATTTCAAAGTTTCTCAGCTTTTAAATGAGAGTCATCTCCTGACCTATGGATTGGATATCAAGGCAGAAGATATGGACGGGACATCAACCAAGTTTACTCCCAGCCCGGGCTCAAACGGCGAAGATGACTTCAGGTACCGCTCATACGGGCTCTATCTGCAGGATACATGGATGATGAGCGAAAAAGCCGAGTTGAACCTGGCGCTCAGAGGATCCAAGATCACCACCGATTTTACGGGTCAGTTGCTGAAAAAAAATGAGATAGACAAGCTGATTGTCGTACCAAGGCTGCACTTCAGATACAACCATAATGATCATTTCGTCTCAAGATTGTCTGCAGGACAGGGGTACCGTTCTCCACTGACATTTTTTGAGTCGGAGCACGGGATCATCGGAGATGAGGGATTCGGTATGGCAGTCGATGAGATAGAGAGATCCAATAACCTCACCTATGCACTCTCCTATGAGAGTAACAAGATGAGTGCCACAGGAAGCTTCTCCTATACCGATGTGAAAAACCTGGCATATATCGGCGAAGATGCAAGCGGCAGACCGACGTTGTTCAGTTATCATGAGAGAACAGCTGTCATGAATGCCGATCTGATGGCAAGCTATCAGTTGACACCGGCGTTCAATATCACGACAGGTATTGAGTACTACCGCTATGATGAGGACTATAAAGCGCTGCTCTTTATCGCACCGGTCGAAACGCAGGCGCGTATCGCACTGGATTATGAGCACAACGGCTGGGACGGGTATATCCAGACCACATGGACCGCTTCGAGGGATCTTGCCCCTTACGGATATAGCGACAGATACAACGATGAGGCATTGAGTAGTCCAAAAAGTACAAAAGCGCCTGCCTTTGCAGTCGTGGATGCAAAAATTTCGAAGGAGATTACAAAAAACTTTACGTTCTATGTCGGTGTGAAAAACCTCTTTGACTATGTCCAGACGGATAAAGAGTCTCCGCTATTGTACGATGATGCCGGAGAATATGATGTCGGGCACATCTGGGGGCCGCTCAGAGGCCGTATGACCTATGCGGGTATCCAGGCCAAGTTTTAATCACTTCCTCCTCTCTGAGGAGAGGAGAGACATTCTCTCTTTATTCTCTCGAAGTGTCGGTAGATAACATAAGATTTTTATACGCTTTTCAATAGAGTAGTCTTCTCTAAACAAAGATTTTAATTAAGACATTTTTTATCCTATTTTGCTATAACTAGCTTGTTCAAACCTCTTTTTTGCTATAATCGGAGGAAATTTAAAAAATGGAGTGTGTAATCATGCAGATGAGTGGTGCACAGATGGTGTGTGAGGCGATCATCGCTGAGGGTACAAAGACCGTTTTCGGTTACCCGGGTGGTGCGATCATGCACGTGTATGATGAGATATACAAGCAAAACGGGTTTGAACATATTCTGACCCGTCACGAGCAGGCAGCCGTACACGCGGCTGACGGGTATGCCAGAGCGACAGGTGAAGTCGGTGTTGCGATGGTAACCAGCGGGCCGGGATTTACCAATGCGGTGACAGGACTGGCAACCGCATATATGGACTCGATTCCCATGGTCGTTATCTCAGGGCAGGTGCCACTTTCGCTGATCGGTACGGATGGATTTCAGGAGATCGATGCGGTAGGTATCTCACGACCTTGTACAAAACACAATTTCCTGGTGCGTACACTTGAAGAACTTCCGCGTATTCTCAAAGAGGCATTTTACCTCGCCAGAACGGGAAGGCCGGGACCGGTTCTTGTGGATATCCCCAAAGACATTACCGTGGATATCGGCGAATTCGTCTATCCCACAGAAGTCAACATCCCTACCTACAAACCGACATACAAAGGCAACAGACGCCAGATTGAAAAAGCTGCCGAGGCGATCAAAAAGTCGAAAAAGCCATTGCTTTATGTTGGTGGGGGAGCCGTGCTTTCTGATGCCTATCTGCTGGTCAGGGAGTTGGTGGAGAAGACGCAGATCCCTGTAGTTGAGACATTGATGGCAAGAGGGGTCATGGGCGCAGGAAACCCGCTGCTTCTCGGGATGCTCGGGATGCACGGAAACTATGCTTCCAATATGGCGATGAGTGAGACCGATCTGGTGATCTCCCTGGGTGCGAGATTTGACGACAGGGTTACGGGTAAACTCTCAGAATTCGCCAAATATGCGGATATCATCCATGTCGATATCGACCCTGCGAACATCGCAAAACTGGTGGATGTCGATTATCCGATCGTCGGAGATATCACGCAGGTACTGGAGGATTTGATCCCATTGCTTGAGGATGTCAATACGGACCGTTACCAGGCGTGGAGAGAGATACTCAGACGTTATGACGAACTCCATCCGCAATCTTTTGTAGACAGCGACAAGGAGATCAAGCCGCAGTGGGTGATCGAACGGATCGGTGAACTTGTCGGTGAACAGGCGATCATCACTTCCGATGTAGGCCAGCACCAGATGTGGGCTGCACAGCACTATCCGTTTGACAGGCCGCGCCAGTGGATCAACTCCGGCGGTCTGGGAACGATGGGATTTGGTTTCCCCGCAGCGATCGGCGCGAAAGTAGCTTGCCCTGAAAAGACGGTCATCAACATCACAGGTGACGGATCGATCCTGATGAATATGCAGGAGCTTGTGACGGCGGCCGAGTACAAAACACCGGTCATCAATGTGATCTTGAACAACCAGTTCCTGGGGATGGTGCGCCAATGGCAGAGTTTCTTTTATGAGAAACGTTTCTCTGAAACCGACCTCACGTTCCAGCCGAACTTCAAGAAGCTGGCTGAAGCTTGCGGCGGTATCGGATATGACGTGACGACTAAAGAGGAGTTTGATGCGGCACTGAAAGATGCGATCGAAAAAGACCAGGTATGTTTCATGAACGTTGCGATCAGCCGTTTTGAGAACGTACTTCCGATGGTACCGGCAGGCGGGGCACTCTTCAATATGATGTTGCCGCAGAAGAGCGAAAACGATAAAGGAGAGAAGTAATGAGTTTGGAAAATGAAAGACGTGTTATCTCAGTGATCGTTATGAACGAAAGTTCGGTCCTTGCACGTGTCACTTCACTCTTTGCCGCACGCGGATACAATATCTCTTCGCTGACAGTCGCTCCAATACCCAACAGCGATATGTCCCATATCACGATCGAGACACAGGGCAGTCCCCGGGTGATGGAACAGATCACCAAACAGCTGCACAAACTGATCCCTGTCTATAAGGTGATCGAACATGAAGAGATGGTTGAAAAAGAGATGGTGCTGGTCAAGTTCCCGATCGCAGAAAACCTGAGTGACATCGCTGCGCTCTGCAGCGCGTACAATGGCGGTATCGTGAATGTAGGGACGGAAATGGTGATCGCCATGGTAGCGGATGAGCCGTGCCGTATCAGACATTTTATCGAGGCGACAGAACGTTATAACCCGATCGAGGTGGTTCGTGGCGGTGTGGTAGCTATCGAGCGTTAAGTAACTTTTACTTTCCTGCGCTTTACTCTCGTTCCCGACGTCTCATTGGGAATGCGCCCTGACCGAAGGGAGGAAGTGCCCTTGGGGTGCCTATATCGGTGATATACACTTAACCTGTTTGTTCCTGCTTTTAAAATTTTAACGATGCACCCCTTCTCAAAAGAGTGGACAAACGAAGAATATTTAACAGAAAGGATTTTCTGATGACCCATACACTCTCCCAGATTGCACAGAAGATAGGCGTCGAATATCACGGAAAAGATATCGACATTACAGGCCTTCATACCCTGAGTGAAGCCACCCCTTCCCAAATCAGCTTTTTCAATGACAAAAAATATGCCTCGCAGCTTCCTCACACAAAGGCTGCCGCAGTATTGATCGATGAAAAATATGCAGGGCTGCTGCCCGAAACAACGATCGCACTGATCACGGATGAGCCTTACCTGAAGCTGGCATTGGCCTCAAAGTTTTTTGCACATAAAATGTCAACAAAGAGCGAAGCGCCTACAACCGGTGAGGGATGTGATATCGATACCAGCGTGAGGTTCGGGCAAAATGTCGTGCTTGGAGAAAATGTGACGATCATGGCGGGATGCTATATCGGGGATCATGTCACGGTCGGCTCAAATACCCTCATCCACCCCAATGTAACACTCTATTACCACACAAAGCTGGGAAGCGGGTGCATCATACACAGCGGAACGGTGATAGGAAGTGACGGCTACGGGTTTGCCCATACAAGGATGGGAGAGCATGTCAAGATCTACCAAAACGGGAATGTGATCATTGAAGATGAGGTAGAGATAGGGGCTAACTGTGCTATAGACAGAGCAGTATTCGGATCTACTCTGATAAGAAAAGGTACAAAACTGGATAATCTCATCCAGATCGCACACAACTGTGAAGTGGGTGAACATTCACTGCTCGCTTCACAGGTGGGGTTGGCAGGTTCGACAACCACTGGCCGTAATGTGGTGATGGGCGGGCAGAGCGCATCGGCAGGACATCTGCATATCGGTGATTTCAGTACCATTGCAGGAAAGAGCGGCGTGACGAAGTCCCTTGAGGGCCGTAATACCTATGCCGGATTCCCCGCGATAGACCATAAGCTCTGGCTGAAAATGCAGGCAAAAATCTCTGGACTTTTAAAGCGTAAGTAGTTATAATCGAATACGTATGAACGTAAAGGAGAATCCTATGAGCGGAAAAGTGACAATGGTAGAAGAGATGGGCCTGGGCGGGACAAAGAATGGAAAGATCACGGTGACAGTGGTCGAGGAACCCTATGGAGAAGGGAGCGATAGCGTAGCCAGTATCGGGATATCGCTTCAGGCAAATGCAGAAGAGCCTGACTGGAAAGTACATCTTCCCAAAGAAAATATCGATGTAGTGATCGCTGCACTGCAAAAAGCGAAAGCGTCTCTTTAAACTTTTGCTGATGAATGGCTCTGTCCATTCATCTTCTACTCATCGTGCTTCATCACTTTGTATTGATCCAGTGCTCTTTGCATCAAATCCGGGTCAGGTACCTTTCTCCCTGCGATATAGCCGATGATATTGCCATCCTCGTCAAACTTGGGTTTGATCCATACCACAACAAGATAGTATTTCCCTTCACTTGTCATATTTTTTACATAACCTTCCCAATAGTTCCCCTGCTTGATTGTTTCCCACATCCCTTTGAATGCAGCTTTGGGCATATCCGGGTGTCTGTTGATATTGTGCGGGGCACCAATCAGCTCTTCTTTTGAGTAGCCTGTCAACTCTCTGAACTTACGGTTGGCATAAGTGATGATACCAGCAGGGTCTGTCTCTGTGATCATGACACCGCCGTCAAACGGTACTTCTTCGTCTATCGGATCAGGTTTGGTGATCTCTTTACCCGTTTTTATATTTTTGATTGTTTGACCCATATGATAAGCTCCTGATGAATGGTCATTGTAACAAGAGATTGGGAATAGATAGTGATACTTCAGTGAGATAACTATAGACGCTATGATGACACTCTATCTCCTCACTATGCCTCAGTATCTCCCACCTCTTTCATAAACTTTATTAATATTTAAATGATACCATCTTATACTTATGTGTGTGTGAAATCAGAGGATTTTTTTGCAACCTTCGCTACAATACGCAATAATCTCTAGAAGCTGTTTTATCAGCTGCTCAGAAGGAAAATTTTTGTCTACAGTTGAAACAATAAAATCAATTTTGAATGAACGTATTTTGATCATCGATGGTGCGATGGGGACACAGATACAGGATCTTGAAATCCCGAATGAAGCCTGGATCGATGACAAAGGAAATACGCAGGAGGGCTGTAACGAACTCCTGATCGATACAGCCCCAGATCTTATCAAGCGTATCCATAAACGTTATGCGATGGCCGGCGCAGATATGATCAAGACCAACACCTTCGGTACAATGCCCTGGGTTTTGGATGAGTATGGAATGGGAGAGCGTGCCTATGAACTCTCCAAAAAAGGGGCGGCGCTCGTCAAAGAGATTTGCGAGGAGTACAGCACGGAAGCCCAACCCCGGTTTGTACTCGGTTCTATCGGACCGGGGACAAAACTTCCTTCGCTGGGGCATATCCATTACGATGAGATGTATGCAGGGTATAAAGAGGTCGCACTGGGATTGATAGACGGGGGATGTGATGTCTTTTTGCTGGAGACCTGCCAGGATCCGCTCCAGATCAAAGCAGCCCTTCACGGATGTGAATCTGCCAATGAAGAGCGGGGCGTCAAACTCCCTATCATGGTCTCTGTGACGATCGAGCTGAGCGGTACGATGCTGATCGGTACGGATGCGACGACGATCGTGACGATCCTTGAGCCTTTTGATATCCTTTCCCTCGGGTTTAACTGCGGTACGGGACCGGACCAGGTCAAAAAGCACCTCAAAACGCTCAGCGAACTCTGCAGTTTTCCTATATCGGTGCA
>JAQUFB010000139.1 GCA_028684885.1 Sulfurovum sp.
ACACCCACCCCTGCAAAATAGAAGAAGTAGTAGCCGCTCATCAGCAGGGCAAAGAGGCTTCTGATGGGATAGGTCGGTGTCATGGTTTGGTGATGACTGCCGTATGGCTCAGCAGGTCATGCAGGGTTTTCCGGTCTTTCCTAAAGAACATCATCACCCATCCGATGATCGAGAAAAATGAGAGTATAGCACAGAGGTTTCTAAAGAGTATAATGAAAAAAGAGGGTTTCTCCCCAGTGCTTTCGTCGATCAGTCTAAGGTTGTAGGCACGATAACCCGGGGTCTGTGAGGTTTTTGCCAGAAAGAGTGTCTGCACGATCACCAGGGGTATAAAAATATAGACCCATCCCAGTATCTTGTGCTCTGCGAAAACTTCTCTTCCCCCCATGACCAGGTAGAAGACGATATACATGATGGGCATCAGAAGCATAAAACTGTCGGTGATAAATGCCTTGATCTTATCTCCCAGCGAGGCATAGGGACGGCCAAATGGTGAGCGGGTTTCGCCTTTCACTGTCCCTATGGGCGATTTTTTGTGCTTGATATCCCTGAAGCGTTTTTTCTCTCTGCTGCTCATCAGAAATCCCATACCACGGCAGCATAAGGCCCGCTGAAATCGACATCGATCGCCAGTCCATAACCCAGTTCATTGTCCTCCAGGTGTATCAAGCGATATCCTCCTTCGATCCCCAGACCCGTTTCGAAGGTATAGCGAAGCGTGAAGAGCGCATCATACATGGTAGCACCTTCATAGCTGATCGCATTGATCTCTGTCTGGAAACTAAGATCTGTGGCAGGCAGCTCAAAACGCCCCTTTAGATAGACCATCGGGATCCACTCATCATACTCTGCTCTTTCAGGTTCATAATGATAGGACTGATTCATCATTACCGTTTTGGTTTCAAGATAGATATCACCGTAGATACGGCGAAGGGTCAGACCGGCATCAAGGCTTGCCCAGTTGTCGAGCAGTTCGTAGTAGAGGGTGACATCGAAAGCCCGCATATCCATTGTGTTATAGATATCCCCCGTAAAAGCGCTGATACCTCCCCAGCTAAAGTCACTGACCTTTCCCGAGCCTTTATGCGAGAAATTACTGTACTCCAGTTTGAGATTTGGAAGATAGGGGAGAGGGTGTTCAAAGTAGGCTTTGAAGAAGAGATCGCTGGACCCTTTCCAGTTAAGGGTATCTTCAACAGAGGTTTTGGCCTCTTTATCATAGAAACTATAGGTTGCATACCCCTTTGGCGTATGGCTGTATACCCCCAGAGCGATTTCTCCTCCTATAGTGTCTGCATGGACAGAAAGAGAGACAAGCAGGGTTGAACAAAGCGTTTTAACAAAAGATCGAATCATGATTATGCTCCTTGGAGGCTCATACTGAAGATCGGCAGAAGCATCGCGGCCACGATGACTCCGACGATCAGCCCTATAAAGAGCATCATCGCCGGCTCGAGCAGACTCAGCAGAAGTTTGAGCCTCTCATCGTTCTCTTCAGTATAGAGTTTTGAGATATTGTTTAGGATATGCGCCACTTCGCTGGACTCTTCGCCAAGGGCCAGTGACTGCATAAAGTTGCGTTTGGGTTTGAATCCTTTGGTCATCTGCAGGGCATTGGAGAGCTTGTTCCCCTCCATGACTCTTCCCGAAGCTGCCTCAAAGAGCTCTTTGAGGACGAGATTTCCGAAGGTTGCGGTCGAGAGTTTCACCGCATGGGCATAGGAGACCCCGGAATCGAGCATCAGCGAAAGGATATAGGAGAAACGCCCCAGTTCATGGTTTTGGATAAGGGTGCCTATCACAGGGACCCTCAGCCACATCCTGTCCACGAAGCGGTGAAAGGAGAGAGAGTAGCGGTAGGCGAGTTTGTATCCGGACACAAGCAGGAGGAAGCCGACCAGGATGGCAATATAGTGCGAGGTAAGGAAGTCGCTGATCGCGAGTACGAACTGCGTGATAGGGGGAAGCTCCTGGTTGTTGTCTTTAAAGATGCCGACGATCTTTGGTACGACAAAAGAGATAAGGAAGCCGGTCATCCCTATGGCCACGATAAAGATAAAAAGAGGGTATACCATGGCATTGCCCACCTGCTTTTTGACCTTGTTCTGTGCAGAGAAGAAGTTCCCCATATTGACCAACACCTCGACCATCTTTCCGCTCTGGCCTGCGACATTAAGGCTTTGGAGGAAAAACTCGGGGAGGGCATAGACCTTCTGGCTTTGCAGTGCATTGTAGAGCGATTTCCCCTCGTCGATCATGGTTTTGATCGAATTGAGAAAAGAGACATACCGCTTCTCTCCCTCATGCTGGTTCTCCAGCAGCTTGATCGCCGTCAGTACCGTCATCCCTGAGTTGAGATAAGAGGAGAGCTCTTTGGCAAAAGCGCTCAGCAGTTCACCGGGCATCACTCTCTTGGAGAAAGAGTCCATAGAGAGTTTCTGTGTGGGGGACAAACGCTCATAATATATACTTTGCAAACGGAGCTTCTGCGCTGCTTCATCATGAGATGCAGCGGTGACTGTACCCTTAACCTTTTTGCCGGTATTATCAAATCCTTTGTACTTGAAAAGCATGGGTTTGCGCATCCTTGGAGTAGTGAGTTCGTCTTAGTATTATAGCCTGTTTATCTAAGAGAAATAAGCTCTATTGCAGCTATTTCCCAGGATAAAATCTTTTTTAAAACGCATTCAATTTAAACTGAAAATAGCTTGAAGAGTATTGGTCTTTGAGGATGACCTTGCGTGCCTCTGCCTTGACTGTTGTATCGTCCGGGGAAGGGATATCGATAGGTTCGGGTACGATGATCTCCCTGGAGATCGTCTTAAGGATCTCTCTGCTCTTATCATCGGTGAGATGAAAGTACGGCTGAAGCAGCTCGTAGGCATTTTTCTCTTTTTTGTGGTATTTGGAGCTCTCATCAAGCAGATAGAACGAGTCAGCAAAAGAGGCCCTGTTGCGCTGTGAGAGATAGACGGCATTTTCTTTGCTTCTTGAAGAGATCTCCATCAGGGAGAGTATGACAACAGAGATGATAACCACCGAAATGATCACTTCTATCAGGGTAAATGCAGGACGCTGTTGCTTTGCGGTGGACAGGGTCATTAGTAAAAATCTCCTGTATGCGATACCAGCTCCGTATCCTTCAGCCAGAGCTCTTTGGCCTTTTCAAGCGAATTGATCTCCCGGGGTTTCCCGAAATACGCAGGGAGATAGAAGATCCCATCGGGCGTTTTGATCACCGCTTTTGTGCTGCTGCCGTTTGGATAGAAGTCGAGTTTTAAACATATTTTCTTATCATTATATCTCCCATATTCAGCCAGGAAGAGTTCCCTGTCGGCATCAAGAAGGTAGAGTTCCGCCTCTTGAAGATCGATGCGGTTTTCATAAAGCTTAAAACTGCTGTGAATTCCCTGCCTGAGATAGCATCTCCTGCATTCCTCGGTACAGAGAAACGTGGTGTGTCCGTTTATCATCCCTGCATCGACGAGTGCGCTTTTGAG
>JAQUFB010000043.1 GCA_028684885.1 Sulfurovum sp.
TCATCGTTACTTTAAGTACATCTAGTACTTAAAGTGCCTCTTCGTCCTCTTCATCGGTTCTGATACGGATCGTTTTTGTGATATCCGATACGAAAATTTTTCCGTCACCGATCTTGCCGGTTTTCGCATGTTTTTTGATCGCATCGAGTGCAAGATTGAGGTATTCGTCACTGCTTACCACGATCTCTATTTTTATCTTGGGGATGAACTCTACGATGTACTCTGCCCCCCTGTATAACTCAGAGTGGCCTTGCTGGCGACCGTAACCTTTGACTTCTGATACTGTCATTCCCTCTATCCCCGCTTCTACCAGTGCATCTTTGACATCTTCCAGTTTAAATGGTTTGATGATTGCTTCTATCTTTTTCATATAGTGTCCTTTCAGTGTAATGGGAGGCCGAACCTTAGAGGTTCATAGCCTTTTCTCCGTGTATCGCTTTATCCAGACCGATCTCTTCGGTCTCTTCATCCACTCTTGCCCCTCCGGTGACCGCTTTGGCGATGAAGTAGACAACTACCGTACCGATCAGCGTCCAGAGTCCAACTACTACGACCGACTCAACTTGTACAAAAAATTGTGCCATTCTGTCCCCTTCAGCTTTCATCGGGCCGTCCCAGAGCAGTTTTTGATCATTCAGTGCAAGTAATCCTGTCGCCAGTGCACCCCACAGACCAGCGAGAAAGTGGATACCGAATGCGTCCAGAGAGTCATCATATCCGACCATCTTCTTCAGAGATACGACACCCCAGAATGCGATTAGTGATCCGACAATCCCGATAACAAATGCCCCTCCAACGCTTACAAAACCGGCTGCCGGTGTGATTGCCACAAGACCGGCAATGATACCTGATGCGATCCCGAGAAGTGTCGGTTTTTTGAATACAACCCACTCAATCAGCATCCATGTGACGGCAGCAGCTGCAGTCGCAACGGTTGTTGTGAGTACCGCAAGTCCGGCGATAGCATTGGCACCGAATGCAGATCCGCCGTTAAATCCATACCACCCGAACCAGAGCAGTGCAGCACCCAGCGCAGTGAGGATGATACTGAAAGGTTTCATCGCAACTTTGGGATATCCGGTTCTTCTCCCGACAAGGAGTGCAAGAACCAAACCGGCCAAACCGCCGTTCATGTGTACTACCGTACCTCCGGCAAAATCAAGTGCACCCGCGTCAAATAACAGTGCTCCCTTGCCGCCCCATACCATATGTACAATAGGAGCATAGACGAGAACTCCCCAAAGGGCAACAATGACCATCCATGTAGAGAACTTCATGCGTCCGATCACAGATCCGGAGGCGATCGCTACAGTAATGGCTGCAAATGTTCCCTGGAATGTGATAAATACATAAGTAGGGTATGTTCCGCTGAGGTCACTCCAACTGATACCACTTAAGAGGAGGTGCTCGAACCCTCCGACTACATTTTGCAGCATTGCGCTGCTGTTTGTTCCAAATGCAAGAGAATACCCCGCTACAACCCATACGACGAATGCAAGTATAAATGCACCCATGACCATAGAGAAGGTGTTGAGTGTATTTTTGCTTCTTGTCATCCCCGCATAAAATAGTGCAAGACCTGCCGGTGTCATGAGCAGTACAAATGCTGTAGATACCATCATCCATGCAGTATCACCTGAATTTAGCTTATCTTCTGCAAAAGCGAAGATAGGCATCAGAATTGCTATCAGAGCTGAAAGTTTTTGTTTCATGCTTAATCCTTTACGTTTTATTACAAGACAAGTGTATCACGCAAATAGATTAATTTATAACAAAGTGTTGATTATTTTTTAATCAACACTTTGTTTAAGAAAGAATATTATTGAATAAGAGGGATCTCCAGGAGGATAGAGTGTTCTTTGAGGATGGCTTTGATCTGGTTTTTGCCGGCAAGTTCTTTAATCTCTTCATCGCTCTCTACATAGCGTCCGTTTGCTGTAATTTTGAGTCCGGCAAGGGACTCTTTTTTGTTATTGATAAGGATGTGCTGTCCAATCAGCAGTTTGAGGGAGATATCAATGGAGTCGGAACTTCTGAATGAATGAAATACTTTTCTCAGAAGTTTGGAAAAGTGGTTCTGGTCCATTTTAAACAGTGGCAGATCCTGATCTGTAAGCAGTTTCAGGGGATTATTATTCTCGGCCTGAAAGAGCGCAATATTGGCTTCAAGTAAAACGTTAATATCGGTAACAATCAATGATTCAGTTTGAAGTTTGCTTTTTGGCTGTACCGCAGGAGCATGGTAAAGCCTGAGTGATATCTCTTCTTCGTTTTCGTAACCAACGGTAATCGCATGAAACATAAATGCATCATAGGACAAAGCAAGGGAAGTCGTTTTATATCCAAAACCGGCCGATGCATAAGCAAGTGTCAGGTCATAGAGCTCTTTGGGATTTACAGAACCAAAAAGGAGTTCTGCGCTATGGTTCAAATAAAGTATCCTGCCTTCATTGTTGAACAGAACAAAGGGACTGTTATCCCATTCTACGAAAGGTTCAAAGTTGATATCCATTACAACTCCTGGTCTATATTGTGCTCATGTATTTTTTTTCTTAAGGTATTCCTGTTGATACCCAGAATCTCTGAAAGTTTCAGCTGCGATCCGAACTTTTCCAGACCCGCCTTGATCAATGGCTTTTCATAGAGTCCCAGATATTGCCGATAGGCATCGTTGCCTTCAAGATGTTTGAGAAGATAGTGGTAGAGTATTTCTTCGATATCTCCAGCTTCCATCGTATGTTTTATCAGATAGGTATAGACAGATCGTTTGAGGCTTTTGGTATTGAGCGAAAGGTCCAGAGGTATATGCTCCGTATCGATTGTGCTGTTTTCTATCATCAGTATAGATTTTGCCTCTTCGATATAACGCTCTTTGAGATAGTCGACATCTTCCTTTCTCTGTATAAGAGGAGGCATCGTGTAGATAAAGGCAAAAATATCATCGATCAGCGCACTGTTGCCCATATAGTTTGCTGTGGCGATGATACGCTTGTTGGTGAAATCAAGATCATTGAGGTTTTTGATTTTTTCAAAATTGGTAATGATCAGCTCATCGGAACCGGCAAGTGCCGTTTTAATCTTTTCCTGATCCTCTCCGGATACCATCGGGGCGTGGGGGAAGATCGATTGTGCCAAAGATTTTTTGCCGGTATACTCAGGTCCTATGATGATAGAAGAGACAAAGAGTGTTTTGGTAAGATTCAAGCCCTTGATAATGCTCTGGATCTGTTCTGATTTTGTATAAAAATATTTCATGTTTATTTTTATCTCTCCACATTGTTTAATAATTAATCATATCACAACAATCTGAATTTAGGGCATCTATGCTAGAATTATCGAAACAGGATACAGAGGTTGCATATTAAAGCGTCATTCAAGAGGTTTCACCACTATTTTAATTATCTCACTTTGGAACAGTCACTGGAATATTTTTCTATACTCGGCGGTGTAGAAGAGAACATCGAGATAGACTTTTTTGATGATCTCTTCTCTATGGTGAAGAGCAACTTTGTTGATAAGTTTAAAAAGTTCCAGAATCTCGTCTCCCCTTCCTATCTTCTTGAATCACCTTACCGTGAAATATTGATCGCTGCGGCAAGGGGTGACGGAAAGCTCTACAGTGTGCTTCGCAAAGCAAGGCTGAGCGAGAGTATAGGCGAGCAGGTGATCGATGAACTTGTGGAGCTTGGTGTCCTTGTTGTTGAGAAGTCCAGAGAGACGCCGCTCAAAACCTATCCGAAACAAAAGATTAAAAAACACCTGCGTAGCTACAGGATACAGGACAAACTCCGTTTCAGTGAGCCGTTTTTGCGTTTTTGGTTCGGTTTTGTGGAGATCTACCACAAAGAGCTGGAGGCAGGGAAGGGTGACAGGTTCCTTACAAACTTTGAGAAGCATTATGAGCGGCTGCGCACGCTGGTCTATGAGCAGCTGTGCGATGCGCTGCTCATAGAGTATTATGCGCAGCAGGGAGTGGAGATCGTTGTCTCCGGGAGTTACTGGAACCAGTACAGCGAGTTTGATATCCTGGCGGTTACGGATCAGAAAAAGATTATACTTGGAGAGTGCAAGTACAAAGAGCGCAAAGTATGCAAAAATGAACTCAGGAAGCTTATGGCAAAAGCTGAACAGTCTGGACTCGAAGTCGATACCTATATACTGTTCTCAAAAAGCGGTTTTTCCAATGAGCTGCTGCAGCACCAGGATGAAAAGCTGCTTCTCTTTGACCTTGATGACCTGAAGCTGCTGTTTTAACCTATTTTGCCTTCTCGATATTTCTGCGGTGTCTATGATAGCTTTTGGTAAAATCGTGGGTTCCCTGCTTGTTTTTCATGAAATAGAGGTAGTCTGTCTGTACCGGTTTGATCGCAGCAATGATCGCATCAAACCCTACCGCACCGATCGGTGACGGGGGCAGGCCTTTGTACTTGTAGGTATTGAAACGGCTTTTGTCGTTCCGGATACGTTCCGGTGTCACTTTGGTATGAGAGTATTTCCCATAGTTGAGTGTACCGTCCATCTGCAGGGGCATTCCCTTTTTCAAGCGGTTGTAGATAACCGAAGAGACCAGCGGCATCTCCTCGGTATTGGCTGCTTCTTTCTGGATAATCGAAGCAATAGTAAGGATCCTGAGCCACTGTTTTTCATCATAGGTTCCATATATCTTCCGGGAGATTTTTTGAAACTGGCTGGTTGATTCTTTCAAAAGAAAAGCAACCAGTTGTTCCTCATTGATCCCAAAAGGTACATAGTAGGTATCTGCATAGATTGCTGCCTCGGGATAGTCTGCATTTTGATCGTAATGATGCTGCAGTCTGCTTGCATTCAGATCCAATGTAACGGCGATATCTTCAAAAAAAAGTACTGTGGTCTCTCCTGGGATCAGCGTGATCTCCTCCATTTTCGCTTTGGCGGTAGCAAGTTGGTACAGAAAATCTATACGGTTGAGTTTTTCAGCCCCGATATCGACCCAACCGCTCTGAGGCTGTCCTAAAAAAGTTAAAATATATCTGTCAATAACACTGACCTCGTACCCCTTTTTATGGAGCTGTGATATAATATTGGTGATAGAGCCCTGGGGTATATAGATGGTTTTTTCTGTCTTCAGGGATTGGGATATATAGAAGACAACGGCGGTTATCAAAAGGATGAGAATGTTCTCAAGCAGAGGCATGATAAAATTTTTACGGAACACTCTTATCCTTTGCGTGATAGTTTTGATCGTACTTGCGGTATGGCTGAAAATAGGGATCAGGGCTGATCACCTGCATATAGGGCCGTATAAACTCTCCGGATTATACATTAAACTCGATAAAAAACTGACACTGAATGCGCATCACATCGTGATCCCCAAAAGCAAATCCAATCCTTCATTTTCTTCCATAGACGAAACGTTTGACCGTATCAAAGGAATGCTTCAAGTCTTTGAGTATGTCGCACTGCACGATATTATCTATGAAAATAACCGGATTGACCTTGTCTATGCGGATCATATACTGCATATCAATACGAAGGATTATGTGATAGCAGGAAAGATAGAGCGGATAGAGAAACGTTTTGAAGCAGAAGTACCGCTCTTTTATCTTAAAGAGAAAAAGATCTCGCTTTCGGGTAATTTGACCTACAGCCATTATGAGAACAGGCTCCATGTCTGGGGACGATACGATATGTATGGGATAGAGGGAAGTTTTACCGCAAGCAAGGTCAAAAACCGCATCTCTTTCGATATTCAGAGCGACACCTTTAATGACCTAAAACCCTTGATGGAGATACTGCCATTAAGCGATACTTTGAAGCACTGGTCGGCTGAGAGGATCCAGGCAGAACGGTATACCCTGAAATCACTGAAGGGAAGCGGCAGGATTACAGGCCGGAATTTTAAACTCGATAGCGATACGCTGACAGGTTTGGCAGAGTTGGAGAATGCGATGATCGATTTTAAAGACGGGGTGGAGCCTGTTTCTACGCCCAAAATTGTGATGGAGTACAAGAAGGGTGGTTTATACTTTGATCTCGATAAGCCGGTCTATCAGAATAGAGCATTGGACGGGAGCAAAGTCTCCATCCTTTACCTGACAGGGGGGAAGCCTACGAAGTTAAAGCTTGATCTTCAGGTGCAGTCGCCATTTGACGAGGCGATACAGAAGATACTCAAAGCCTATCATCTACAGATCCCGGTGCTGCAAAAAAGCGGTAGGGCAAAGGCATCGGTAGCGCTGGATGTGGTCTTTAAAACCGGTGAGACGACTGCCGTGATTGATCTCAATCTGGAGGATGCGAGGCTGCAGCTCTATAAGCTGGATCTCGGTATCAAGAGCGGTCATGTGCACTATGAAGAGGGTACGGTCTCCTTTGATGATGTACATTTGAAAGAGAAGATCTACAGCGGTATTGCGGAAGGCAGGGTGGAGCTCAGGAAGAAAAAAGCGGAGATAGTCGCAGATCTTGACTATCTTCACAGCGGAGAAGAAACTGATAAGAAGGCTTTTGAAATCAGGGACAGAAACCTTACCATTACTATGGATTATCGCAAAGGGATAGTTATCCATATCCCTGAACTGAAACTCTCCATCAGCGAAGAAGAGAATACTGCGCAGTTCACATTGGAAGACCTCAGTCTGATCAAACCGTTTATCAGGGACAAGGAGTTTATCCAGGAAGGCGGAAAACTCGATATCGTGACCAATGATTTCAAAACATTTACCTTCAATGGCCTGCTCTATAGAAGCACCTGTTTCTTCTATGAAGGAGATGATGTCTGTCATACCAGGGTTCCCTGCACGGGCAAGATCACGCCCCAAGGAATCGATTTTTATGCCTTTGATCAGCGTCTCTATTTTAACGAAGCAAGATCAAGGGTGACACTTGACCGGCTTCATATCGATCTCAAAAGGTTTATCGAATACCTCAAAACCCGTGAGGAGGGTACGATCATCAGGGAAAAAGCCGAGTCACTTGTCATCCTCGGAAAAGAGAGCAACCTGCGCTACGATAACTATACCCTGGTAACAGACAGTTATGACGTTGAGGTCAAACCCAATGGAGATATCAAAGCGATCGGCAGTTCTGACGGCGACATTGTGAAGTTTGAAAAGCAGGGTGAACACTTCACTTTGAATGCACTGCGTATCAAAGACAAGGTGCTGCATCCTCTGATCGATTTTAATGGACTGCAAAAGGGGCGCTATAGCCTGAAACAGTCAGGAGCTCTCGATAAGGTAATGAAGGGGAGGATCATTATAGAGGGTGGGGTAATGAGAGACTTTAAAGCCTATAACAATACGATTGCACTGATCAATACCCTGCCGGCTCTGGCTATGCTCCAGGATCCCGGCTTCTCAAAAGAGGGATTCAAGATAGAAAAAGGGGTGGCTGAGTATCAGCTCATCAAAGGGGAGAAGATTATCTTTGACTCTATCTATATCAAAGGGAAGTCCTCTACGGTTGTGGGGAAAGGGCGGATCGATTTAAAGAAGAACAGGATCGATATTCAGCTGGCGATCAAAACAGCCAAGACGTTAGGCAAGGTGGTGGGAAACATTCCGTTACTTGGATATATCCTTCTGGGGGAAGATAAGAGTATGACGATAGGTTTAACAATCCAGGGAACACTTGACAAACCCAAAGTAGAAACCTCCGCGGCCAAAGAGATACTGACGCTTCCCCTGGAGTTGATCAAGCGTACGATAGAGTCTCCCCAGCAGATGATTAGGGAGACCAGGCGTACAGAAGAGGCGAATCCTAAAGAGGAGACAGTGGAGCCTACGCAGTATGACGATGAAGTCTCGTCTTCAGCAAAGGAGGAGTTGGAACTCTTTTAGGATTACATTGGTATCACTTTTTTGCTACAATGGTCTGAAAGGAGATTTGCATGAAAAGAGCAGGGATCTTTCTGTTTCTCATTTTTACATTTGCAATGACAGGTGATGTTTATACGCCTCCGAAAGGCTCTTTAGAACGAGCAGCCATCATGAATGCACTTAGGGCAGAAGTTCAAAGAACACAAAATATAGAGGTGCTTTTTATTGTGCGGATACTGAAACTCAAGGACGAATGGGCATGGACAGTCACAATGCCCGTAAGCAAAGACGGTGCCAATTGCTATGAAGATCTGATCGCGCTGTTGCATAAAGAAAAAGACAGATGGCAGGTCAAAGAGATTGTCTGTACCGAGGTTGAGATGCCGGGGTATGCCGATGATCCGGATTTCTTTGAAGGATTAGTCCAAAGATTTCCAGATGCGCCAAAAGAGATATTGACATTCGAAGAGAAGCATTAAACCTCTCCGGAGATTATTCATTTCTGAGCACGGTCAAGGGGTCGGTCTGAGAGGCTTTTTTCGCCGGATAGAGCGAGGAGAGCAGGATAATGACAGAGGTTCCGAGGATAATCAGCCCGAAATCACTCATCATAAGATCAACCGGGAGTTTTGTCGTACCGTAGACATCTGCCGGCATCGAGATGATATCAAAGGTCTTGAGGATCCATATACCAAAAAAACCAAGCAGTGCACCTACCAGAATTCCCGTACTTCCTATGATCAGTCCCAGTTTGAAAAAGATAGAGCGTATTTCTGCTTTGGATGCTCCCAGGGTACGCATGAGTGCGATCTCGCTTCTGCGGCTCATCACCGTCATCAGCAGGGAGGAGATAATGTTGAGCGAAGCCACAAGGATGATAAGCAGAAGTACTAAAAAGAGCGCCTTTTTCTCCATCTCCATTGCTGCAAAGAAATTGCCGTTTTGCTGCCACCACCCCTCTATGATCACCGACTCGGGAAGCGCAGCTCTGATCGCATCGATTTCTTTAAGAGGCTCTTCCGTATAGATATGCAGTCCGTCATAGTAGCCGGCTTCGCGCTTCAGCAGTTTCTGAAAAGCGGTGAGGGTGGTATAGATGATCGCTTTATCATAAGCCTTCAACCCGGAGTCAAAGACTCCGTCCACAACAAAGCGTTTCTGCAGAGGCATAGTGGCAAATCCTATCGCCTCCTGCTCGGAGAAGTAAAGGGTAACCTTCTCCCCTTTTGGTGCATCCATCTCGAAGGAGAGTGAGTCCCCGATAACGATCCGGTAGCTATCTTCGCTTTGGCCCCTTGCCTCTTCAAAAATATGGTTGATCCGGCTCTCTTTGTCAAAGTCGATTCCGTAAAGGAGCGACCCCTGGACGGCACCGGCATTTTTGGTGATCACCTGGGTCGTGTAATAGGGACTGATCTGAAGATGGGGGAACTTCTCCTGCAGCATAGCGATAAGTGTATCATTGGCAGCATCCTGGGTGATAGGAAGCACGGTGAGCGGGTAGTTCATCACAAAGAGACGTTTGGTGAACTCTTTCTGTGTGCCGTTCATGATGCCCATGGCGATCATCAGTACCATGACACCGGCAGAGATACCTAAAAATGCGAGCAATGCAGAGATAAAGATAAAAGGATTATCCTTATCGTATTTCAGGTAATGACGGATGATATGGTGAACAAACTCTCTATTGATCATTGGCTTCATCTCTTTTCCTTTTTCTTCTCAACAGGGAGCCGTATAGAGTTTTGGTCAGGCTAAAAGTCCTTTTTTTGGTCCACTCTGTCCGCAGCAGTTTTTGTACTTTTTGCCCGAACCGCAAGGACAGGGTTCATTGCGTTTTGGTTTTTTGGTTCCCGTGATCGGCTTATTTTTCCTGGATTCGTTCTCTTCTTCATTGTTGAGTACAGCCCCTGCTATGCTGCTGTCAAGCTCTTCTCTGATATGTTCGACCGCTGCCTCTTCTTCTTCCGGGGACTCAAAGCTGAACTGCACAAGCTGCAGGGTTTTGACCGCTTCATATTTGATGCGCTGCACCAGTTCCTGGAAGAGTCTGTAGCTGTCCTGTTTGTACTCCGTCAACGGATCTTTCTGGTTGTATCCTCTCAGGCCGATACCGGTTTTGAGCACATCCATCTCATAGAGGTGGTCTCTCCATTGCGGATCGAGTACCTGCAGGTAGAGAACCCTTTCGATCTCGTTGCGTTTGTCTGGATCGATGACAGACATCTTCTCTTCATAGAGATCTTCCATCATATTGGTAATCTTCTCTGTGATCTCTTCTGTGTCAGCCTCATTGAAGGGATCGCCTTTGATCGTGATATTGAGCTCCTCTTTGATCATAGAAGTCAGTTTTTCAATGTTGAAATCCTCTTTGGGAGTGCCGGGATAGATATCACATTGCTCCAGAAGGTGTACGATATACTCGGCACGGTTCTCTCTGATCTTTGCACCGATATCGAACTCAGGGTCGAGCAGCTGGTTTCTGAATGCATAGATCGCTTTTCTCTGATGGTTTGCCACATCATCGTATTCCAGGATATGTTTACGGGACTCATAGTGCTGGTTTTCGACTTTTTTCTGTGCTTTTTCTACCGAACGTGTTACGATCTTCGAGTCAATGTATTCACCCTCTTCGACCCCCAGTCTGTTCATGATGTTTCTGATCTTCTCTCCGCCAAAGATACGAAGAAGGTTGTCGTCAAGGCTCAGAAAGAACTGGCTCTCACCAGGGTCTCCCTGGCGTCCGGAACGTCCCCTCAGCTGGTTATCGATACGTCTGCTCTCATGCCTTTCCGTACCGATGATTACAAGGCCTCCAAGGCTTCTTACTTCATTATCGATCTTAATGTCGACACCGCGTCCCGCCATGTTGGTAGCTACGGTGATAGCACCCTTTTGTCCTGCATCCTTGATGATCTCGGCTTCTTTTTCATGGTTCTTTGCATTTAGAACATTATGGGGAATCTTCTCTTTTTTCAGCCTCTCATGAACTTTTTCTGACTTTTCGATCGATGCCGTACCGATCAGCACAGGCTGGCCTTTGCCGTGAAGCTCTTTGACTCTTTTGATTACAGCGTTCAGTTTTTCGCGTTCGGTATTATAGATCAGGTCGTTTTTATCCATTCTGGCGATGGGGAGATGGGTAGGGATGGAGATAACCTCCAGGTTGTAGATCTGTGAAAACTCTGTCGCTTCCGTCTGTGCCGTACCTGTCATCCCTGCGAGCTTCTCATAGAGCCTGAAGTAGTTTTGATAGGTGATCTCCGCAAGTGTTTGGGACTCTTCCTGGATTGCAACTCCTTCTTTGGCTTCAAGTGCCTGGTGTAGTCCTTCGGAGAACCTTCTTCCCTCGCTGAGGCGTCCCGTAAACTCATCAACAATAATAATCTCATCGTCTTTGACGACGTAGTGTACGTCTTTTTCAAAGAGATAGTGCGCTTTGAGTGCCTGGTCAAGGTGATGGGAGAGTGCGGCATTCTCAAGGTCATACATATTCTCTACGCCAAAGAGCTCCTGCGCTTTTTCCAGTCCCTGTTCGGTCATGATGATCAGACGGTTCTTCTCATCGACGATAAAGTCTCCTGTCGTCTCATCCGGTTCTCCAGGTCTGGTATCTTTCTTTTCGCCTTTTTCCAACTCCAGCGCTATTTCGTTGGCACGCTGGTAATGGTTGTGGTCCCTCTGCGTCGGTCCGGAGATGATCAGAGGGGTTCGTGCCTCGTCGATAAGGATAGAGTCCACTTCATCGACGATGGCAAAGTGGTGTTCTCTTTGTACCTTCTCTTCGATACGCACTTTCATGTTGTCACGCAGGTAGTCAAATCCGTACTCATTGTTGGTACCGTAAGTGATATCTGCGTCGTATTGCGCTTTTCTCTCTTCTTCATTGTAGATTTCAGAGGTGATACATCCTGTAGTAAACCCAAGAAAATGGTAGAGCTGCCCCATCTCCTCGGCATCTCTTTTTGCAAGGTAGTCGTTGACGGTGACGACATGGACGCCTTTGCCGGTCATCGCATTGAGTACAACAGCCAGGGTGGCAACCAGTGTTTTACCCTCACCTGTCTTCATCTCCGCGATATTGCCGTCATGCAGTACCATACCTCCGACCATCTGTACATCGTAGTGGCGCATTCCGAGTACGCGTTTTGCTGCCTCTCTTGTAATGGCAAAGGAGTCAAAGAGGACATCATCCAGGCTTTTTTCACTCTTCTGAACACTTTGTCTGAGCGCGTCGAAGGCCGCTTTGAGCGCCTCATCATCCAGCTTTTCATAGTTTGCTTCAAGCGCATTGATCTGTGCGACTTTTTTGAGATAGTTTTTTACGATCTTGTCGTTTCTTGTACCAAAGACCTTGTTGAGAACATTTTGTATCATCGTTTGTTTAGCCCCGTTTTAAAATGGAGTTATTCTATCTAAAAAGTGGTTAATTTGTCGTTATCCTCTTCAAAGTGCCAATATTGCAGGCTTTTATCCCAAAAATCTGTAGATGGCCTCTCACTTATCAAGGCTATTTTGATAAAATAAGCCAAGCAGATAGAAGGACAGCAATGAAGCGATTATGGACGTTAATGATACTCTCTGGAATCCTGGCGGCATCCCCGATCAGTATACCGGAGAATTTCAAGGCAGCATTTACACAGAGGATCACCAACCCCGATAAAAAGGTGATACATTACAAAGGAACTATACGTTTTTCAGGTCCGAAGATGCTCAAATGGGTCTATCAGGAACCTACACAAAAAGAGGTCTGTAGCAATGGGGAGAATGTCACGGTGGTCGATCATGATCTGGAACAGGTCTCCTACTATCTGATTGAGAAAGGTTTCGACCTTGCTGAGATCCTAAAAACGGCAAAACCCTACAAAGAGACCAAGACTGTCTTTATCGCTAAATATCAGGGCAGGGACTATACGATCCAGGTTGATGCCAAAAAGCGTCTTTCGCGTGTTGCCTATTATGACGATCTGGAAAATGAAGTATTGATCATCTTTGAAAAGATGCAGTATGGCAAGGGTAAACTGCCGTTTGAAAGTATGCTCTGCGAAGCACCTGCATCCTATGATGTGATCGGGGAGTAGTGATGGATAGTCTGTTAGTAAAAATGCAGGATGATTCCGCGCTGATGCTGCTGATAGGTCTGGCAGTTGTCGTCCTCCTGATCATTGTGCTGGTAGTCGTGGTCTTCTCCACCAAATCAAAAACATTGGCCGACAAGCTCTATGATCTCAAGCAGATAGAGGGTGAAAAAGATGAGAAGATCACCATACTCGAACAGGAGCTGCAGATCTATCAGCTCAGAGATGCCAGCCAGAGGCAGGAGCTTCAGCAGTTTCAGGAGACAAAAGAGGCACTGAAGCAGCTGCAGGAGGAAAAAAGTGCTCTGGATACAAGGCATAATGCGCTTGAAAAGCTGATGAGTGAAACGACAGTCAAGCTGCAAAACAGTGAAGAGAGATATGACAATCTGCTGCAGGAATACAAAACCGTGGTGGAGCTCAATGAAAAACTCAGAGAAGATAACAGCAAGTACCATACCAACAATGCAAGGCTGCTTACGAAGCTTGAGAGTGAAACACGCCATGCACAGGACCAGATGGACCTGATGAAAACACACAAGCAGGAGCTTAAAAACGAATTTGAAGCATTGGCCAAAAAAGTCTTTGAGGGCAATTCGCAGAAATTTGCCGAATTCTCCAAGGAGAATATCGATAATATGATCAAGCCTCTACAGATACAGATCGCAGAGTTTAAAAAGCAGGTTGCCGATACCTATAATGCGGAGAGCAGTGATCGGGCGGTCTTGAAGAACGAGATCCACTCCCTCAAAGAGCTCAACCAGAAGATCAGTCAGGATGCGATCAACCTCACCAAGGCGCTCAAAGGCGAAAGTAAAAAACAGGGTGTATGGGGAGAGATGGTCCTGGAGCATGTCCTTGAAGCTTCGGGACTCCGAAAAGGGTATGAGTTTGAACGCGAAGTGAGCTTGAGTACGGAGGACGGGGATATCCTCCGGCCGGATGTGATCGTGCATCTTCCCGATGCGCGCGATATCATTATCGATGCGAAAACCTCCCTGGTAGCATACGAGCGCTATATCAACGCGCACGATGAGGTAAAAAAGGCAAGCTACCTGAAGTCCCATCTTGATTCGATCAGGTCCCATGTCAATCTTCTTGCGGCGAAAAACTATGAACGGCTCAAGGAGGTCCATACACTGGATTTCATTTTTATGTTCATGCCTATCGAAGGGGCATTGGCGGTTGCGCTGGAGCATGACAGCTCTTTGTACGATGAGGCATTCAGAAAGAAGATACTTCTCGTCGGGCCGACCACGCTGCTTGTAGCGATGCGCGCGGTGGAGAATGTATGGAAACATGAACGCCAAAACCAGAATGCCAAAGAGATCGCAAGACGTGCGGGTGCAATGTATGACAAGTTTGTCGGATTTTCGGAGGATCTGCTCAAGATATCCAAACAGATCGACATGGTGCAGAGCAGTTTCAATGCAGCAAGAAATAAACTCAGTGACGGAAAAGGAAACCTCGTAAGACAGGTAGAACAGCTCAAAGAGCTTGGCGCACAGACCAGCAAGAAGATTCCCAAAGAGATCTAAAAGGATATGCAATGAATGCACAGACAGCCCAATATTCGGACCAGTTGGCCGAGTATACACAATCGCCTTCGAAAGTTTTCAAGGAAAACGGAAAACTGAAAGGAAGTTTTTATGATAAAACGCTCTATGAACTGCAGCATGAATTGGTCAAGCTGCAGCAGTGGGTGATCAAAAACAACAAGCGTCTGCTGGTGATCTTCGAAGGGATGGATATGGGAGGGAAAAGCTCGACGATCAAAGAGCTCACCACCTATCTCAATCCAAGAGAAACACGTTCCGTTGCACTTCCGAAACCCAACTCAGAAGAGT
>JAQUFB010000044.1 GCA_028684885.1 Sulfurovum sp.
GCTTTTCCATCATATGCTTCGGGTCTGTGCAGGATCAGCTTGATCTGGTTTGCCAGCTCCACAAGCGTTTTTCCTCTCTCTTTGGTCGCATCAAGCAGCAGTTCGATCTTGTCATGCTCCCTGATATCCACACCAAACGGATGCAGCAGCTCCGCCAATTCGGCATTCGACTTGTTCTTGATATAGTGGGCATTGAGCCAAAGCAGTTTGTCCAGGTTATAATTGGAGGATGATCTGCTCAGGTTCTTGGGATCAAAGAGCGTGATCATCTCTTCGAGGCTGAAGATCTCCTGATCTCCGTAGCTCCATCCCAGACGCACGAGGAAGTTGAGCAGTGCCTCAGGAAGAAAGCCAAGCTTCTTATACTCCATCACATCGGTCGCACCGTCGCGTTTTGAAAGTTTTTTTCCCTGTTCATTGTTGATCATCGCCACATGGTAGAACTTCGGCAGAGCGAATCCCAAGGCGTTGTAGACAACGATCTGTTTGGGGGTATTGTAGAGGTGGTCATCCCCGCGGATCACATCGCTCAATCCCATCAGCGCATCATCGATCGCCACGACAAAGTTGTAGGTCGGCGTGCCGTCGCTCCGTGCGATAATGAAGTCATCCACCTCATCTGCCGATACGCTGAATTCGCCTTTGACGCCATCGACAAAAGAGATCCTCCCCTCTTTTGGTGCCTTGATACGGATCACCGGAGAGATCCCTTCAGGCGGTGTGCCGGTAAAATCACGGTACTTTCCGTTATAGCGGGGACGTTCGCCTGCTGCCATCTGGGACTCTCTGAGGGCATCAAGCTCCTCTTTGCTCATATAGCATTTGTAGGCTTTCCCTTCATCCAGCAGCTGCTCGATATACTTCTTATAAAGATCAAAACGCCTGGATTGGTAAACGACTTCTCCGTCATACCCCATCCCGACCCAGTCAAATGCCTGGATGATCGCCTCAAGCGCCTCTTCGGAGTTGCGAGCGAGATCCGTATCCTCGATACGAAGCAAAAATTTTCCGCCTGTCTTTCTCGCCCATAGCCAGGAAAAGAGTGCGGTTCTGAGTCCACCAATGTGCAAGTACCCTGTCGGAGAGGGTGCGAAACGTGTCACTGCCATAGTCATACCTTCGAAGTTAAATTGTGAAATTGTAACAAAGTTGTGGTTAAAAGGAGAGTGTGACACCGGCAAAGAGAGATCCCCCTCCGCCGGTCGTCTATCAATGGATTTTACGGCCTTGTTTCAAGCCTTCTATTTGGATTTGACATCGTTTTTGACGTTCTCTACGATCGCCGGGCCGATGCCTTTGACTTTTTCAAGATCATCCACAGAGGCGAATGCAGCACTGTTGCGCTCTTTGATGATCGCTTCGGCCTTTGCCTCACCGATCCCTTTGATCTCCATCAACTCCTCTTTTGAAGCCTTGTTCAGCTCACCGACACTCATTGCCATCAGCGAAGTCCCTGCAAACAGCAATGCACCCAGAATGATTTTCTTGAACATATTGTCCCCTTTTTTATTTGATAGTTATCCCTCTTCCAAGAGATAACCTGATTGTAACACATCTTTCTTTACGTTAAACATAGTCCATTTAGGCTATGATAATGAAATCTTTTCCCCCAAAAGGAATATCATGGCCTATGCATGGGAGCTGGCACTCGGTGCATTTCTGATCTCTTTGGCAGGACAGCTCATCACTGTCAGATACAGCAAAAAGTTCAACCTTTTTATCGACTCCCACCTGGAGGAGAAACCCCAACGGTTCCATCAGGACGCAACACCCCGCGCAGGAGGGATCGGGATACTCCTGGGGCTCTTTGCCCTTCTCTTTACCCCTGTCGGATGGAAACTGATTGTTTCGATGATCCTTGCCTTTTTCAGCGGAATCGTTGAAGACTTTCACCGCTCCATGCCGCCTCGGATCCGTCTGCTTCTTCAGATGGTTGCTGCCGGTGCTGCCGTCGTGCTTATGGACTCTGTGGTTCGCTACCTCGGCCTTGGGATCTATCTGCCCTATCTTGTGGCGATCATCTTTAGTATCTTCAGTATCGTGGGACTGATGAATGCGATGAATATCATCGACGGTTTCAACGGCCTGGCATCCGGTGCCACCCTCCTTATCCTGGTTTCTTTGGGGCATACGGCACTGCTTGTGGAGGCCCGGGAGATGTTTGAGATGATCCTAGTGACGGGAAGTGCGGTCTTTGCTTTTTTTGTGGTCAACTTTCCCCGGGGTAAAATATTTCTGGGAGACGGGGGTGCCTACCTGGTAGGGTTTGTCGTCGCGCTGATCGGTATCTTCCTGGCAGGCAACTACCCCAGGATCAGCCCCTGGTATATCCTGGCCATTCTTGGCTACCCTGTCTGGGAGGTGATCTTTTCGATCGTTCGGAAGCTGAGAGCGGGACGTTCGCCCCTGGAGCCGGATGCCTACCATCTTCATATGCTGGTCTATCGGCATATCACCAGGAGCAACCCGCTGACCTCGCTTCTCTTGCTTGGAGGCTACGCGCCCTTTATCCTGCTCTCCTCGCTCTTTCCGCATAACTCCAAAGCCAATATCCTGATCCTTCTACTCTTTATCCTCTCTTATCTGCTCTTCTACCGTTTTCTCGCCACAAAAGAGCAGACGGCGTAGCCGCTCTTATTTTTTAAGACGGTAGATCCTGCTGTAGGGGGAAGAGACCACGAGCTCAAAAAGGTCCGGGTTGTATTTCCCCAGGATAAACATCTGCACATAGGTGGAGCGGAAGGTCTCTTCATCCACCAAAACAAACTGCCCGTAACTCTTCATATAGATGACAATATATTTGCCCTCTGTATGATACGGCTGCGTTTTCACATGCACTTCGCCATTCTGCGTATTCTCGGTCACGATCAGAAACCTGACATCGCTTTTTTGTTCACCGAGGTGCAGCTCTCCCTTTTTCACATCCATCACGATGCCGTTACTGAACTGCCAAAGTGTCTCATTCTGGGCAGCCAACGCTACCGGGTAGAAGATCACATTGCGCAGCGGCTTGCCTGTATTCAGGTCCAGGTTCCCGAACTGAGTGACTGTCGGGAAGATATTCAGCATACGGTAGGGGAGATAGAGGTAGATATCCCTTGTCTTTTGCGGCAGCGTATAGGAGGGCAGCTCCAGCTCAGAGAGCATCAGGTTCGGGTCAACCTGGTCTTCCTGCTTATTTTTAAAGAGCGTATCCGCCACCACTTTATACCCTGAATCCACATAGGTCTCCACCGCCAGACGACTGAGGTTCGCCGCGAGCTCTGCAGAGCTGGTCTGCAGGATTTTCGAGATGATAAAGTTGTCGTTCTGGTGCTTTCCTCCATCGATCAAGGTAGAGGTTTCAGAGTAGTACCAGACGGGATACCCGTAGTCCCACCAGGTCAAGGTGTAGTCTTCGGGCTTGGCTACCTCTTTGAGCGCCTGTAGGTCCCGTACCTCATTATTTGTCAGTACTGTCGGGACCTTGTAGCCGATGATATGCGTGATATTGGGATAGAGCAGCGCAGCCGTCGCAACCACGACCAGTGCATACTGCGCTCTTTTGCTGCCGAAATAGCTTCCCGCCAGATAGAAGAAGTAAACTGCACCCATCGCTGCCACAGGTACGGCATAGACCGTAAAACGGAGCCCGCCCCACAGCGCGAAGATCCCGATCCCCATCAACGGAAGCGCCAGAAGAAAGGCACGATGCCTCACGACCAACAGCAGATACCCCACCATCGCAACGATCAATCCGGGTACCGAACCACTGATACGGTCGGCAAACACATCAAACGGGATCTTCCCCGCCTCTCGTACCGTCTGATGGACGCCAAAAAAATGGAGCCCCTCAGCTTTCGTTCCCGTGGCCATATAGCTCATCATCTTGCCCAGAATAATGCCAAAAACATTTCCAAAGAAAAGCAGAGCGATAAAGGCTGCCGCGGATGCTCCTATAAGATATTTTTGGGGTATCGGTGTTTTGGAGAGGACGATAAACGCCGCTACGACCAATGCGATATGCGCCAGATACTCATAGGGAGCAGGCAGCCCGAAAGGGATCATCGCAAGGAATACCAGCAGAAGTGAGCTGTAGGTCAGCTTCTCTTCTCTGTGATACCAGACAAGATAGAACCCATAGATGATCCCCATCGCATAGATGATCGATGCCCCCTGGTCATACAGAAACGGGTAGATGGAGATCGCTATCGCCGCATACAATGCACTGCGCAGGTTAAAGTCAATCGTACTCTTCATCAGAAAGTACAGGATGAACATCGGCGCCATCGCAGAGAACATATCGGTATCATAGTACCCGATCATCGTACGGTTGTAGTAACTCCATGCGATCGACCCCAACAACGCAGCGAAGAATCCCCAAAGCGCCTCACCATACAGCCTGGCGATCAGAATAACAGGGATTACCACAAGACTCGAGATCACAGCCGGGAGATAGAGCGTCACCGTCTCCAGGCTCAGAGGGGTCAGCTTCACCAGCCAGGTCGTAACAAAAACCAAACCGAAACCAAATAAGTCCGGGACCCTCGGGTTATGCTGATGCATATCAAAGAGCGCCTGCTGAGCGCCTGCCGCAAAGAAGTAGCCGTCATTGGTATTGATCATGATCTGATCGTTCCAATAGAAGTTCGGATTATCCTGGAACTGCCATACCCATATCATGCGTATCAAAAAACTGAAGGCATAGGCTATTATCATATATAGAAACAATACTTTTGTACTTACTTTGTTTTCATTCCCCATTCGCTTAGTATCCTTTAATTTTTTCTTAATTTATTATACATTCTTTTCAATATGAAAGGCGGCAAAAGCCTCAATGGAATTCTTGTTGCCAGGTATCTTAGATATTCCAGAAAGGATAAAAAACCCAGATTTTTTACGCATTGAGCAAATCGCCACTCATTTTTGACATAACTCCAACCATGTCTGCGCAAGATCATCTCATCCCCCGCCCTGGCCTCTACCAGTACCTCATCCAAATTGGCAAACCGACATCCTTTTTGCAATAAACGGACCCACAAATAATAATCTTCAAATCCATTCATGGGCAGATAGCTTCCTGCACTCTCTATCGCACTTTTACGAAATATGACTGTCATATGGTTGATAGGATTTCGGAGTTTTGCATACTGCACAATCTCATCATGCCCAGATGGAAGTCTTCTCTCTCCTATAGTCATTTTGGTATCGCTATCAAACTCCAAAATCGACGAACCGAGCACATCAACTTCTGGATGGTTTTCCAGAAAAGAGATCTGTGTCTCAAATCTCTCGGGCATAGCAATATCATCACTGTCCATACGGGCAACCCACTCGTATCGACAGTGCGCCAATCCCTTATTTAAAGCGGTACCCAATCCGACATTTTTCTCCAACACTACAATCTTATAAGGCACTTGTGAAGCATGTTGGTGCTTCCTGATCACCTCATCGAGTGCATCGGTCAAAGGGCCGTCTTTGACCAGAACGATCTCACCCGCGCTCAAGGTTTGATTTTCGATACTTTTCAGCGCTTCATCTAAAAAATCTGGTTTCTCTTTATGGTATACAGATATTAATACGGAAAATTTCATGTTGTCTACTTTAATAATTTGCGATAAATACCCAGATAGCGCGATGCCATGGTTCCTGATGTATAGTCAGAAAGAAACCTTCGGTGCAGATTGTCGGAAAAATCATCTGAATTGTTAGAAATGTTTTCAATTGCACTGCGCAAAGAGTCAATGTCTTCTAGGTCAAAAAACTGGACTTCATTCGGGGAGAACAGCTCATGAAAAATCGGGATAGATGAGCAGACAACCGGTTTATGCTGGCGGGCTGTTTCCTGAATGACAAGAGAAAATCCTTCCGACCTAGAAGGAATGACGACTATGTCCAGTTCATCCAAAATCGCCGGTATATTGGATTGAAATCCAAAAAAAATTACTCTGTCCGAGACATCCAGTGAACGGGAAAGGTTTTGCAGTGTTTCAGCCTCTTTCCCATCACCGATGATAACAAGGATATGCTTTGGAAGGGCAGGCAACGCTTTGATGATCTGATCGAACCCCTTTATTTTTGTCAGCATACCAATGGCACCTATGACAGTAAACTCTTTTTTGAGCTTGGCAAGCTGATCTTTCACTGAATGTTCCAACTGAGCTGCTTCAACATCTTCACTGATCCCATTATAGACAAAATCAATCACTTTGTTTCTCCAGAATTTTAGATAATAGCGTTTTGCATCCTCTGAAAGAACAATGATCTGATCATGCCTGGAGGTGAAAATATTCCATACTCTGCTAAAAACAAAAGAGATGAAAGAATTGTACTGGTATCGTAAATCCATTTTGACATAGTTATGTAGCGTAGTAACACTCTTTGCTTTTTTGATTTTATGATGATGAAAAAATAGATAGGCATCGGGACGAATCCCGTGAGAATGAATGATGTCGAATTTATCAAAATTTATTGCAGAAAAAAACGAAATATGATGCGCGGGGACACTGAAGTCCAATTCTTTGTTTTCGTCAAAATAAAAAATCTCTATAGTGTGGCTTTGTTCCAGTTGAGTTACAAGTTCATATACAACTTTAATAGGTCCTCTGTTTGACAATGAGGGTACGATATAGGCAATATTTAATCTGGACATTATAGTTCAAAACCTGATTTATTCGGCAGTATGGTCTGAAAAGCATCTTGAATAATACGTTTCGCCTCTCGAAAATCATCCTCGGTAAGAATAGTGTCACTATCGTTTAGGCAGATCATCGAGTATTTTTCAGATGTAATGAGACGAGTGACTTTTCCGGAACGAAGCTCATCCATATCTAAGGTTATATACTGCGTATCTTTCATAGAGATCGGTACAAAATTTCCTTTAATAAGTTGCCAATAGCGGAAAAGGTATTGATTGACATCATTGCAATTTCGAAATCTTGAAGCCGAAGTCTGCTCCAAGATCTCTTTTTCTTTTTCCCATATCTCTTCAAAGGTGGATTTAAGAAAAGGCTGCGGCTGATGATGATCTACAAATCCCGTGAACCTTGGCCAGGGAAGCAAAAAAAACGATCTGAACAGTTCTTTCCCGTACGCGATATGGAACCATTTTGAAAGGTTTTTTTTCAAAACTGTTTTTTTATCAAAATGCCTATTGAGTATCTCCAGATTATTTAAAACAAAATGGCCGACACCTGAGGAAGAGGAGAGCGTATTCATGATGCATGCATCAGTTGGCAAACCATTTTGAAAAAATCTCTCCGGAGAAAGTTTTGAAGTTATAAAAAAATCATCATTCAAAAAAACAAACTGTTCAGAAAGATCTTGAATACGATTCAAATTTATCTCCAATGGATTTGCATTAAAAACCGGGAGATATTTTTCATCAATATAATCTTTATGGTTCACAATATTCAATTTGGGATGATCTGTATTTAACCATTGAGGCACGTGCCCCCAAGTAACAAAATGAATCTTTCTTACCCATGGTGTGTACTCTTCAAAAGCTCTAAAAATATACTGTAAATTATCCCAATCTCTAAAACGCGTTTTTCTCTTGTCCCCACTATTTATTTCAGAATACTGAGCTATTTCTTCTTTCCATTTTGGATCATTTCCGTCAACCCAAAGGATTACAAAGTCAATTTGTATACTTTCATTTTTCAATTTCACAACAATATACCTTTACATGAAGAGTGTTCTTAAGATAGCTAAACACCTAAATATTCTAGGCGTCCTGTAAAAAAGTTCTTTACGATACTTAAGAGCAATTCCAAATGCTTTAAAATCAAGACCGATATGTGCCCAACTTTGATAATAATATATCAACTCGTCTAAAAACTTGTACTGCGATAAACTAAAGTGTTCATATGACCTAAATGCCTGCAGTCTTGCAACGTATTTTTTACCATCTTCAACTCTTTTTTGGAAATGAACTTTCGTAAATTGCGAAAAAATCTTTGACAAAAGAGATGATGCAGCATAATGGTAGGCACCGGTATGATTGTCTTGATGTTGTCTATAGAGTATTAATGATTCTTTATGCAGATAAATACCTCCAAATACACTTGCAATCAATCCATACCACCAATCATGATAAGATATATTCAATGGAATAGGATGTGCATTTTGAAGAATTTTATTTTTCATAAGAACAGTACACCCTGTCACATAATTACATATAGCAAGTTTTTCAAAAGTGAGTTCTTCATTTATTGGTTTATTACTATATTGAAAAAAAGATTCTGAAATTATATTATTTTTCTCATCGATCAGTTTTGCATCTGAGCATGCCAAAATATTATCACCTATATTTTCTATCAGAGTAGAAAGTTTATGAGGCAGCCATATATCATCCTGATCTGATAATGCGATATAGTCACCTCTGCATAAATTGACAGCTTTTTCAAAGTTTTTGACAAAACCTAAATTATCTTCATTGATATAATATCTAAGCCCGTGAGAGTTGGCATACTCTTCAAGTATCTCTACGGTTTTATCCGAAGAGCAATCATCAGTAACGACAACTTCGATATTCTTATAGGTCTGAGCATAAATACTCTCAAGCTGTTCTCTTAAATATTTTTCTCCATTATATGTTGCCATCGCAATTGATATCAAATGTCCATTTCCTTTCTGACTCATTTCATAACCCTTGCTATTTTTCATTTTCATGATGTATTCTCTCAAAAAAATTCTCAATTACATAAAAAGGATACCGTGTATTAACCACTTTTTTTTCAAAAATAGATTTCAATCTATTAAAATTATCTATATCTTCATCACTGTCGGTCAGTAAAGATTTTTTAATAAATGGAGATTTATCTTGAATCAATAAAAAATCCCAAAATTTTATGCTCGAGTTGACATTTTTTTTAAAAATATCTTTTACATAACGCGATGGACTAAGCAACAATTTAAATATTTTATACGGTTTTTTCAATAAACGATTCAATAATCTTTTACTGCTATGACGACTATTTATTACTAGATGCGAAAAAATCTCTGCTTGATAACCATTTGCGATCAGTAACTGAGATAATCCAACTTCATATCTTCTGATAATCTCGGACTTATCATCTAAAACCGTTACCTCATCCCAAAATTGACTAAATATTGTAGAAACTATAATGCTTTTATTAAACACCAGAAAATAACTTTGGATGTGATAGGCTATTTGGTTACTGTCTGTAATCCCCCAGAAATCACATTGCTTTTTCCCCATTTGATCAAACATAGATCTTAAAGAATATAATGGGCCAAATACACTGTCATTACAGAGGATCAACTGATCATACTGATTCAAATTCAATCTTTCTATTCCAGTTTTATAACTGTAAAAATCATAGCCAATATTTTCTCTTTGAATCACCTCAATACCCAAAGCTTTAAGCTTTTCACTATCTTCCTCGGAAATATTCGAAACAGTCACAAATATCAATTTGTTGACTATTCCCACTAATTCATTCAAATAATAATAAACATACTCATCAACTTTATCATCTTTATCAAAATGAGCAAATACACAAGCCCTATTGATCATTATTATCCCTTATATTCATTCTGTTTAAGACGCATCTGTCTATAAAACCACCAAGTTGTAAACCATCCGCTTGTCAAAATATGTGCCAAAAGTGTCCCCATAGCCACCCCCCAAAGACCATAATACCTAAGCAGGATAATAGATAATACCACATTCAAGATCGCATCGGCTATGGTCATATAAGATGTTCCACGGTGCAATCCCATCGCAACAAGAAAGATCGCACTTACATGCACCCCTGCATGGAGTATCCCAAACGCTATAAAAATTCTGAAAATATTTTCATCCAATACATATTTTTCTCCAACCCACCAGTTAAGGAAATCAATGCCATAAAAAAACAAAATACCGTACCCTCCAAATCCTAAAAACATTGAAAGAAACAACATTTTATTGTGGAGCCTCAAAATAGCGCTATAATTTCTTTCTTGATCCAGCCTTGCGATATCCGGGATCATTATATCAACTATTTTAAAAAGTATCTTTTGTGATATATTAACCAATTCATATCCGATCGCATAAAATGCTACGCTTCCGATTCCGATAAAAGAGGAGATAATGATATTGTCACTTGACAATACAATGAGTGCGGATGCTGTAATGATAAAATAGTGCAAACTCGGTTTTACCATCTCTTTTAAAAGAGATGGATCAAAATATTTAAATGACAGTGTAAAATCAACATATTTTTTTGCAATAAAATACACCAAGGTTCCGGAAAATATGGCCATGCACAAGTGAATCCATGCAAGGCTAATCAATTTATAACCGCCATATAGAGCAATGAACATTAAAAAAGCTGAAACAATACTGCTGAAGATAGAAATATAGTTTTGGATATATAGTCTATCCTTTGCAAACAATAATGTTCCAAAAAGGCTGGAAATAAAACTGATAAAAAAACTTAAAAAAAATAATACAAAAGACAACTTTGCTTCAGACATCAACCCATAAGGGATTAAAAACACTGTATCGATATTTATAAACAAATACAAAAATACCAAGATGGCTGCAAAACTTAATCCAAGATATAAAAAAAGCGTACTGTTGAGATATCGATTAATATACAACACATCATTGTGTTTGCTTGTTTCTTTTAAGAATGTCGTTCCAAAGCCAAACCCGGTTAACCCAAAATATCCGAGAATCGTTATAAACAATACCCATAGTCCATACATCTCTTCTTCAAGCTTACCTATCATATAGGGAGTTAATAAAAGAGGAATAAGAATCTGTACCGCTATCTGAATAAATGAAGTACGAAGATTGTAAAAATACTTTTTGGAAAACATTATTTTATTTTTACCCTAAAAGCAAATTGCAAATACAATATGTCTTCTCCTAAAAAAAACTCTGCAAGTTTGATTTTCAACCTTTGCAATATATTTTTAGAAGATATTTTATTGATTCCTTTTAACGCTTCAATATTGAATGCTGCATCGATAAAATCAGCTTCTATACTCTTCAGTGTAAAAAAACGCAAATGGGTTCTATCTAAGATCCCCTCCTCTTCATAACGCCACTCTTTTTTTACCAAAAGATGATAAAGATTTACAATGTACCTTACATTTGGTAAACTGCCTATCATATATGCATTGTGGACACATTTGCTTTTGATGTCTTTATAGAACTGATGGTGATCGGGCATATGCTCTATGACATCATTACAAATCACCAAATCGAAATAATTATCAGGCAACACTGAAAGCATCTGCTCAAAAGTACCGACCAAAACTTTGTCTAATTTCTGTTTTGCTGTATTTGCAGAAGGAACATAAGGTTCCACACCCCAATATTCACAATTTTTTGATAAATTTGTACGAAATCCGCCCTTTCCACATCCTATTTCCAAAACTTTTAAATATTTTTTAGGAAGAAAATCGACTATCTCCGCCCTTGTACCATCATAATAGATTGGGTGCTTACTCATTGATTTTCCTTTATATATACTAATTTACTTTACGTGAAAAAATAATATTTTATCATAAACAAAAGTGTTAAAAATTCTCCATTTTAATAGAATCTATTTTATAATGTATGAACCTCATTTTATCTTGTATTTTTCCAAATACCATTCTATCGTTTTGATGATTCCGCTCTCAAAATTCTCATCCGCTTTCCATCCGAGCTCTGACTCGATCTTAGTTGCATCAATAGCGTAACGGCGATCATGGCCAGCACGGTCTTCTACGAAAGTGATCAAATCCCTGTAGGAAACTGGATTCTTGCTTTCGCGGGAATGACGAGGTTTGATTTCATCGAGAAGAGTGCAAATGCGATCGACGATCTGAAGATTGGTTCTCTCATTTCTTCCGCCGATATTATAAACTTCTCCTGTTTTTCCTATATGATAAACGAGGTCGATCCCCTTGCAGTGGTCGAGGACATAGAGCCAGTCACGGATATTTTTCCCGTCACCATAGATAGGGATAGGATTGCCTGCCAGAGCATTTCTAATAATCGTCGGAATCAGTTTCTCATTATGCTGTTTCGGACCATAGTTGTTCGAACAGTTGGTGATCACAGTGTTAAGTCCATAAGTCTCCTGGTAGCTTCTGACGATCATATCCGAAGAAGCTTTAGATGCTGAATAAGGAGAGTTTGGTGCATAAGGTGTCTCTTCCGTAAAGAGATCATTTGGATCATCACTGAGTGTACCGTATACTTCATCAGTTGAAATATGGTGAAATCTACACCCTTGATAACCATCTTTATAAGTAAACGGTTTCTCCATCCATTTTTTATAGGCTACGTCAATAAGAGTGAAGGTTCCATTGACATTGGTCTCTACAAATACACCCGGGTTTTTGATAGAGTTATCTACGTGGGACTCTGCTGCGAAGTGGATCACTCCTCTTACATCATATTCATCGAATATAAACTCTACCAATTCACGATTGCAGATATCCCCTTTGATAAACTTATATCTTGGATGATCTTCTACTTCTTTGAGATTTTCAAGGTTACCCGCATATGTCAAAAAGTCCAAATTCACAATATTGTAATTCTCATACTTATCTACAAAATAAGGAACAAAATTTGAACCTATAAACCCGGCACATCCAGTAACTAGGATAGTTTTATTTTCATTATTGAACATTATTGTCTCTCTCCCATTATTTGTAAACACTCCACTAAACTCTCCCGCCAATAAGGTATGGCAATGCTATACTCACGCTTTATCTTTGCCTTATTTAGTAAACTGTAGTGTGGCCGAGTTGCTGGAGTCGGATACTCCTTAGTCTCTATTGGCTTAACATTGCACTTAATATTTGAGAGTTCAAAGATCGCTTTGGCAAAATCATACCAGGAACATATCCCTTCATTTGAGTAGTGATAGACCTCTACCTGTTCATTAGCAACCTTTGGCAAAATCTCAAGGATAGTTTCTGCCAGATCACGTGCATATGTTGGTGTACCTACCTGATCAAAAATCACTCCAAGCTCATCTCTCTCTTTACCAAGTCTTAACATCGTCTTGAGAAAGTTGGCTCCATAACTGCTATAGACCCAAGATGTACGGATAATGATAGAATTTTTAGGGTTGGTCGCTTGAAGCGCTTTTTCACCTGCAAGTTTAGTTTCTCCATATACCCCTTGTGGATCTGTTGGATCTGTTTCTACATAAGGTCTGAAGTTCTGACCGTTAAATACATAATCAGTACTTACATGGATTAGCTTAATATTGTTCTCTTTTGCTATTTGAGCTAAATTCTTAACAGCTTGATGATTAACAACATCTGCACTTGTTTGATCTTCTTCTGCCCTGTCCACTGCTGTATAGGCTGCACAGTTTATGATAGTATCGATACTATTGTCTTCTATAAAGCTTTTTACTTTTGCTTTATTTGTAATATCAAGTGTTTCTCTATCTGTAAAAAAATAGGTCTCTGTATCACTTGAAGAGAGTTCTCTAATCTCACTTCCAAGCTGACCATTTGCTCCGGTGACCAGGATATTAGCCATAGTAGTCTACTCCATACTCAAACAGATCATCAGTCTCTGTAAGCTTTGGTTGTACCCTGTCCTTAGCCGAAAGGTTCAACTCTTCATGCGGAAGCTGCCAATCGACACCTATCTTTGGATCATCGAAGGCGATACCTCTGTCACATTCCGGTGAATAGTAGCTATCTACCTTGTAGGCAAATACCGTATCATCCTCCAGTACCACAAAACCATGGGCACAGCCACGAGGCACCAATAGTTGTCTTTTGTTTTCTGCACTTAATTCAACGGCAACATATTGCCCAAATGTAGGAGAATTTTTTCTAATGTCCACCGCAACATCTAAAACTTTTCCTTGTATTACTCTTACGAGTTTTGTTTGAGCAAAAGGCGGCAGTTGATAATGCAACCCCCGAAGTACCCCTCTAGAGCTTTTTGACTCGTTATCCTGACAAAAGTTTATCTTGTAGCCCAAAAATGCTTCTAATTTATCTTCTCGAAAAGTCTCTACAAAATATCCTCTATGATCACCATTAACAATTGGTTCAATGATTACTACATCAAAAATAGAGGTTCTTGTAAAATTCATTTATTTAAAATCCTTGGTTGATTTGCTCTGGTAATCATGTATTGACCATATTGATTTTTCTTTAAAGGTTCCGCAAGTTCAAGCAGTTTCTCTTTTGAGATGTAACCCATCTCGTACGCTATCTCTTCAAGACATGCTACTTTCAGAGATTGTCTGTTTTCTATAGTTTGGATAAATTGGCTTGCTTCCAACAAACTTTCATGCGTACCAGTATCTAACCACGCATAACCTCTTCCCATAAGTTCTACTTTGAGTCTTTCTTCGTGTAGATACATCTCATTGAGTGTAGTGATTTCAAGTTCACCACGATCTGAAGGTTTCACTTTTTTTGCTTTTTGTACAACATCGTTCGGGTAAAAGTACAATCCTACAACCGCATAGTTTGATTTTGGATTTTTTGGTTTTTCCTCAATTGAAGTCACATTGCCATTTTCATCAAATCCTGCAACACCGTATCTCTCAGGGTCACGTACATAATATCCGAACACAGTAGCTTTCTTTTCTTCTTTTACATTTTTT
>JAQUFB010000045.1 GCA_028684885.1 Sulfurovum sp.
GCTATCACCGAAGCAAAAAACTGCGTTGCCGGACATGCCGAACGGGTATCGCTGAAATAGGAGGGGATATAGGCGTACGGTTTGACCGCCGTAAATGAACATCTGGCATCTGCCTCTATCGCTTCTGCTTTGCGTCCCTCCAAAGAACCGTGAAAATAGATCTTCCCCTCTCTATACGCAAAATTGACCGTCACACCGTAGGGTTTGCCGTCGCTTATGAGCGAGAGAACACCATATTCGCAATCGTTCAGAAACGAAGTGATGGCGGCAGGGTCCTCTATCTGAAATTCAGAACGTCTCATTTTTACTCTCTCCTTAAAATGATTTACGCTACTATAACAGTTATCTGTACTGATTACAAGTGACAAAAAATTTACTATTTATGGGGTCAGTTTTATGTATCTCCTTGATGCGCAATCCAAAATTCCTTTGCATATCCAGCTTTACGAAGCGCTCAAACAAACGATCACGACAGAAATGGAAGTGGGCGGTAAACTCCCCTCGATCAGAAAGATCTCCCAGGAGTACGCCATCAGCAAAAACACTGTCGAATCGGCATACGCGCAACTGTACGCCGAAGGCTACATCGAAAGCCGCCCCAAAAGCGGCTACTACGTCTGTGATGCAGATTTCTATCCTTTGCAAACCAAACCAGTACCGCAAAAGATGCCCCAACCCTCCGTAGCGTACCGATACAACTTCTACCCCGTACGCCTTTCGCAGAAGCTCTTTCCGCTCAAACTCTACAAACGCCTCTTTAACCGCGCAGTAGACGAAAGCCTCGATATGGGCGCCTATACCGATCCGCAGGGGGAGGAGGGGCTTCGCTCTGAGATCGCACGCTATCTCAGAGAACTGCGCGGTGTACGGTGCTCGGCGTCCGACGTCATTGTCACGGGGGCATTTATCGACGCCATGGGGATGATCGCCGACATCCTGCGCCCTACGCACGGGCACTTTGCCATTGAGCATCCAGGCTACCACATCGCCCGCAAGGTCTTTGGGCATCACAGCTTTGAGATCACGCCCATTGGTGTCGATGAAAACGGTCTCATTATCGACGAACTCATCGCTTCCGATGCCCGTGTCGTCTACATCACCCCCTCGCATCAGTACCCCACGGGTGCCGCCATGCCCATCGCCAACCGTCTGCGTCTCCTCAAATGGGCGCAAGAAAACGATGCCTATATCATTGAAGACGATTACGACAGCGAACTCACCTACCGCTCACGCCCCATACCCTCGCTGCAAGGGCTTGACAATGCGGAGCGAGTCATCTACATAGGTACCTTCGCCAAAGCGCTCTCGCCTGCGCTTCGCATCGGCTATGTCGTACTGCCGCACGGTCTCGTGGAGCGGTACAAAGCGTTTCACGGCACCTTTTCGCGCGTGGGGCTTATGAGCCAAAAGACCCTCGAACTTTTTATGCGCGAGGGGCACTGGGAGCGACACCTGCGTCGCGTGCGCAATCTCAACCGCAAAAAACACGACCTGATGAAAGAGGCTCTCATCACACATCTGGGCGATACGATGTGCATCGTCAGCGAAGGAGGAGGGCTATCGATCAACATCCGCCCCGCACGCAACCTCGACATGGAACGGCTGCGGCAAAAGGCCGAAGAGGCAGGCATCAAGCTCTACTTCGCCAAAGCATACTCAGGCGGTGAATGGGACGCGGTGCGCATGGGGTTCGGAGGATTGGAACTTGAGGAGATCGAACCTGCTGTTGAGGCGTTTGCGGAGGTGTGGTATGGCAGAGAGACAAGCATCAAATAAGCTATTGGGTTTTGTGTATAATAAGGCATTGTATCGTTTCGCATCAAATATTTTGCAATAGACTTGGAAAAGGTGCACAGGCATATCTTGGGTCAGCGGAAGTAGTGGTAGCAATGGCAGCGCTTCTTGGACCTCTCCCAAACAAAGAGAGTGTACATAAATACCTTAACTTTGACCAGGTTTCTTCTGCAGAACTTAAAGCGATGGTGAAGTAATTCACCCCTCCCTAGGAGAGGCTTTTTGCCTCTCTTTTTCTTTCTCTACTCTTTTACAATCAAATAGATTCACCCACCCTGCAAAACGGGCGATCCGTGGAGATTTGCGGGAATTAGGGTAATCCCCCCTTGTTTTATTTATGAAAATGAAAATAGTTATCAAATAAAGTACAGATTAAGCTTACGTTTTTTATTATTTGAGAATAATAATCAAAAAAAGGATAGAGAATGTCAGTTTTAATATTGGGCGGAGATAAGATAAGTCCCCTCGAGACGATGCTGCGCGATTTTGGTGTGGAACGTATCATACACTGGACAGCGAGGAATCAGAAAAGAGGCAGAAAGCAGGATAAGCCTATACCTGTCGATGTGAATGTCATCGTGATGTTGACCAACTTCCTGAACCACAATGCGATGAAGCACTACAGGGCAGAGGCAAAATCCAAAGATATCCCGATCGTCTACAGTACGCGCAATGTCGAGTGTCTGAAGCAGGAGTTTATCAGCGTGCTGAACAAGCTGGACAGGGAGAGTGAGATATGTAAAGAGTGTGAACACTATCTTACCTGTTATGAAAGGAGTATATGATGGAAGATTTTTTTCTCATACCCTATAGAAATATCGACAGTGCATGGAACCCGCCGGACAGAAGTCTGGAGTTTTTTGTACTGGAATACTGCGAGGAGATCCTGGAGATACCGCTCTACTTGATCGAGGATGCAGGGTGCACCGAAGAGGGGATGGAGATAGAACTCAAAGTGCTGCCGACCGGGGTCCAGTCAGAGGATTGGTATCTCAATCTTTTCAGGATTTCAAGCTATATCAGAGCATCATAAAGGAGCGTAGGATGACACTGCCGAAAAACCAACTTCATCTCTTCAATGTGATCGAGGAGGTGAGGAGCAAGAGAGATCTCTCCTATCATAACCTGATAGGTGCCCAGGTGAACCGCCGGGATGAGGAGGGGAGGAACGCTCTCTACTGGGCAATCAAAAAACGCCATACGCACAATGCAAAACTCCTGATCGAGTTTGAGTCCAGTCTGATGGTCGCGCCGGGACTTCATGCGCTTTTTCATGCGATCGAAGAGGGGCACTATGAGCTGATCATCCTGCTTGTGCAGAGCGGTATCAGTCCGAATATTACCGATGAGTCCGGCAGGTCTGCACTTATGGTCGCTATCGGGAAGGAGCAGTTCCGCACGGTATGCTTCCTGATCCGCAACGGTGCAGACCTCTTTCAGATGGATTATCATTATGATATGGCACTGGACTATGCTTTCCGCTCAGAGTGCGGGGAGATCCGTGGATTTGTCGAGCATGTGCTTGCAATGGTAGAGGAAGAGGAGCAAAAAAAGATGCTGCACCGATGCGGCGGGATGTGCCACACATAGCCGTCATCTGCAAATATATGGTTTAAGCGCATTTTCGTAGCAAACACCCCTGTAGGATAGGCATGAAATACCCACCCTTGTATAAAGCAAAAGTAGACAAAAAATTTGTAGGCGGTGTTTTCCTGCGGGACAAACCAATGAGTGAAGTGCGAAATGTGTTCCGTATATCAGTAAAAAAATTTGAGCTGAAAAATGGTTGAATGGGCGCTGTGTCGGTATCAAACTGGCGCTCTTTTCTCTCTTTATCGCTTCTTTTATCGGTATTCCCTTTTGTACTTTTTTCCAAAAATACCAATAAGCAGGTTCCCTTTGTACACTTCCTCTCTCTGGGTATTCTCCTGGTCTATTTGTTTGAGCATCCTGCAGAGGCATATCTGAAAAGTATCGGATGTTGAATAGAATAATATTTTTATATGATAATTTAAGATTCTATTAACAAATAATTTACAATTATATATTAAAATGTATAAAATGGAGATCTGGCGATGATCGGTACCGGTAGGTTATATGGGATATAGAAAAAAGAGAAGGGATGGAAAATCTAAATATGATACTTTATGCTCAGGACCTTGAAGGGTTGAAAAATTTTTATCGCCAGGTCTTCGGTTTTGCGCTAAGTGAAGCATTTTACTCCTTACGTGCTTCAAGCTATGTAAGACTGCAAAGAGGCGAAACGGAACTTCTGCTTATGGAAACAAAAGATTCGGTTATGGATGATAGTAGAAATAAGAGAGTGGCAAGTGAGCTTACCTGTTGCAGACCGGTTTTTCTGATAGAGGAACCAATGGGTGATTGCAGAGAAAAAACGATCACATGCGGCGGTTCATTTGATCCGGATCATAAAGAGTGGAAAGATCTTGGATATCAGATATGCGAGGGTGCTGATATGGAAGGCAATATTTTTGAGGTACGCAGAGTACTGCAATAAGAAAATAAATATAACATGATAGTAGTTATCAATTTCAATAAACTTTAATCTTACTCTTGTTATACTCTTTAAAATTTAAATAGGAGAGCGATATGACATTCGTTGGATTCGAACAAAAAAGCAACGGCCAGATCAAAGAGTACCTTCCCTACAGTGAACAACTATCGAGTGACCGTGAAAAGAGGATCATGTTCTTTCATCTCTTCAATGCCTATGTAGGTGAGGAGATGCATTTCACGAAAAAAGAGATGCTTCAGGGAGACAATATCTATGAAGTGTTTAGAAACAAAATCGAAAAGATGCTCTTTGCACCCTGTATCCTTCCCGGAAAGCCTCCTGTCAAAATCAGATCAATTTCAGGTAAGTTTTCAAAGTCCGTCAATCTGTTTTCACGGGGAGGATACAAAAAAGTTATACATCCTTCTGTCTCCGTCGGGGAGGCAGTAAAATGGATTGACATTATAAAGGGGGAAGAGGGGTATAGATTTCTTGCAGACATGGATGATATGTTTCTGCATTTGGTCTATGAGAGAGCCAAAATAGTCAACAGGGAGAATAAAGTACTGCTTTATGAGAAGAGTATCCTCATACAAAACCACAGAGAAGAGGTTTCGGATACTCTGCTCATCCCTACTTATCATATGATCGACAAGGATAATCTGACGAATGAACCTACGGTCTACCAACATATGCAGACCGTATTGAAAACACTGAATCAGACAGAGATCAGACAGATCTATCTGGTCTACCCAAAACACACAATGTTCAAAAAGCACATCAATGTAAGGATGCCTCATCAGGTATCTTTGGATGAAGAGGAGTATAACGTAAAAGTAATACCCTATTCATTCTCTTTTTGTACCAGACAGCAAAACAGAAAAGTACACCGTAATACCTTAAAACAGACGCTTAGTAGTTAAATTTTCTGTTGGATCTCAGTTGTATGAAGTGGCACCGGGGTATGATGCCCATATCCGATATGAAGGGGAAAATATCGAAACAATGGGCATAGTGTAGAGTGAAAGTGATCTTATCATCATTTTCACTCTGTACTAAGCAGAAAAAAATGAAAACTTACTTTAGAAGAAGGAGATTATCATGTCAATTGGAATTTTTTACGGCAGTTCTGGCGGCAACACAGAGAGTGTAGCAGAGGATATTTTGAGTGCATTGGGCCTTGAAGCGGATATCCATGATATCGCAGATGTCGGGGCAGAACGTTTGAACGACTACAGCCATCTTATCATCGGCAGTTCCACATGGGGAGACGGGGAGCTTCAGGATGACTGGGATGATGTCTTTGAAGCCTATGAAAAAGTGGATTTATCGGGAAAAACGGTAGCGTTTTTCGGCCTGGGCGATCAGGAGGGTTATGGTGACTATTTTGTCAATGCCATGGGAACACTTCACGAAACTGCTGTAAAAAACGGGGCGAAGGTGGTAGGTGACGGATGGCCGACGGACGGGTACGACTACGAAGAGTCTGAAGCAGTCAATGAGAACGGGTTTGTCGGTCTTGCGATCGATGAGGATAACCAGGATGATCTGACAGAAGAGCGGATAGCCAAATGGGTTGAGAGTATCAGGCCATATTTTAGCTAGTAGATAAACAAAATCAAAGATACGGCAATTTAAAATCTGCCGGTCACTTTATATGCCGTATCTTTTTTTCTGTGTGATATATCCACTATTGCAGACTATAATCCCTTAATGACTTCTTTTCATGGTATCCGTGTTCATTACTACGGCGGTGTTTCCAGGCGGGACAAATCCGTAGACAGACGTATCGATATCCAGGGTCCCGGTGGGCTTGAAAAGCCCATCCTGCATAGGTACAGGATCGTAAAATATGATGCCGGTTCGGCTTATGGCCATTATGTTACCATGGAAACTGTGATAACAAGGAAGGCTAAAAATAAACTATACTCTCTGATGAAACTAAAAAATCCTGACAGGTCAAATTAGTTTTCGACGAGCTCTCTTATGATATCGACTGCCTGATGAATATCCAGATCTCTGTGTCTCATCTGAAGTACTTTCAGGATGGGGCATACGAGTTTTTCACTGCAATGCTGTACGCCAAACTGTTCCAATATCTGTTTCGACTCTTTTCTCAATATATAACCTGCCATCTTTACTCCTTATGCGTATTTTGTACGAGTTAAAAACTCAACAGAGAGAAGAGAGAAACTACAAAGAAAAAAACGATGAAATCGCAATAAAACATTATATTCAAAATCTCTATACCTTCTCTCTGGTGAGCCTTTAAACACACCTTTCGCATTTTTTATGTATCGTGATATATTCTGCCTGACGATACTCCTTGTCCAGGACACTGAGTGCTTCACCATTTTTATTAGCCTTTTGGATAAGGCCGCATTTAGGGCACATCGTAAAGACTTTACTGTTCTGATCCACCAGGCAGTAGTATGTTTTTTTGCTTTCATTCTGCAGTGCTATCGCCAAACCGCACGCTACAAAGAAGTTGAGATGTCTGTAGACAGTGTTGGCAGAGATATTTTTGGGATATCTCTCTTTGGTGCTTTCGAGTATCTCTGGTACATTGAGGCACGACTCTGTCTCCAGAAGCACACGAAATATCACTTCCCTTGCTTGCGAATGATTTAATTGATATCGCTGGATACATCTCTCCAGATCATTAATACCCAACACTGAACCCTCCTCCCCGTATAATAATGATATTAGATATCATTATTAAGAATAAAGACGAAGTATTTCATTATTTCTCTTAATAAGCTATTAAATTGACATTAATTATCATTTTTCTTTGTACTGTTTACATGCTTTGGGTAAGATATGAATATCACTATCAAAAAGGTATTCTGATGAAGAATTTTGAAACAATGAGCTATGACGAACTGCTTAAGGAGTTTAAGGGGATACTTAAGGCTAACGCTTTGAAGTTTACGAAACAGAGAGAGGCGATACTCTCTACACTCTATAATAATCCCAAGCATTTTACTTCCGAATGTCTTTATCTGCTGGTAAAACAGAAGCATCCTGAGTTAAATATTGGGATTGCAACGGTCTATCGTACGCTCTCACTGCTTGAAGAGAATGGGCTTGTGAGTTCGATCTCTTTGGGGGCACAGGGGAAAAAGTTTGAGATCGCAAATAAACCCCATCATGACCATCTTATCTGCAGTGAGTGCGGAAAGATCGTGGAGTTTGAAAATGAACAGATCGAAAGGCTTCAACAGCAGATTGCGGAAGAGAACGGATTTATTCTGACCGATCATCTGATGCAACTCTATGGGATCTGCAGTGAGTGTCAAAAAAAGCGGACAAAAGGCGATTGATTCACTGTTTACCCGCTGAAGTCCATTAAAATAGTTTCCAGTGCTTCCGGAATACGGCGCGGTTTTCCCGCTTCGACATAGACAAGCAGGACTTCCATACTGAAGAGCTTTGTCTCTCCTCTGTAAACCTCCTGCAGCAGTCGAAAACTGCTTTTTTTAAATGCCGGCATAGATGTCCTGACATCCAGCAGATCACCGAGTTTGGCACTACCCAGAAAATCTGCATTGATTTTACGTACGACAAACCCGTACCTGTCTCCTTCTCCGGGCATCATACCCCGGCTGAAAAAGTATTCACTTCTTGCCCGTTCACAGTATTTGATATAATTGGTATGGTAGACGATCCCGCCCGCATCGGTATCCTCATAATAGACTCTGATCTTCATGGTATCCTCATCCGAACAAATTGAAAAAAAGTGTATCATAAATAGCTGTTATAAAGATAACACTGAGGAAATATCATGCAGGTATCGATGTATCATACAAGGCAGTTGTGAGAGAATTGATTAAAAATTGTGTTATGATTTAAAAAGAGTTTAAGAAGGAAATATATGAAAAAAAAACAGATAATCGGAAGCAAAGAGCTGATATCCCTCATCGATCTGGAACTTTTTGATCTGGATGCAAAGGTAGATACAGGTGCAGACTCCAATGCCCTGCACTGTGATGATATAGAGATTGATGAGAACAATATGGTGCACTTTACGCTGCTGGATGAAGTGCATCCGGCCTATCACGGGAAACGGATGCAGTTGCCGCTCTATAAGCTTAAAAAAGTCAGAAGCTCCAACGGGGAGTTGCAGCTGAGGCCGTCGATTCAGGTGGAAGTCGAGTTTTTCGGCCAAAAATACCGGAGTGTTGTCTCCCTTGCCAGCCGTGCAGATATGAAGTATCCGATGCTGATCGGAAGGAAGTTTCTCTCGGGTAGATTTCTGGTAGATGTCTCCGAGGAATATTTGTCAAAAAAATTGTAGAAAAGTTGCCGCAAAAGTCATGTTTTTACTATAAAATTGCGGTCAAAAACAAAAGAACGATCTTGCGTTTAAAAATTTATCTTAGGAAGAAGAATGAGAGTATATGTACTTTCTCGAAACAAAAAACTCTACTCCACAAGAAGGCTGGTTGAAGCGGCCGAGGCAAGAGGCTGGGAAGTCAAGGTGATCGACTATCTGAAGTGCGCTATCGAGATCATGAAGGGTGAACTGAAGATCAGCTATATGGGAGAAGAACTGCCGCTCCCCGATGCGATCATTCCCCGTATCGGTGCCAGCAGAACATTTTACGGGACTGCTATGGTGCGGCATTTTGAGATCATGGGTGTCTTCAGTACCTCGGGTAACCTTGCTATAGCAAGAAGCCGTGACAAGCTCAGAAGCCTACAGGTTCTTTCTCGAAAAGGGGTGGATATGCCCAAAACCATCTTTGCTTCCAACAAATCGAATGCAAAAGATGTCATTGCACTCAGCGGTGGTGCTCCCCTGGTACTTAAGATCCTTGAAGGAACACAGGGGGTAGGTGTGGTATTGGTAGACAGTGAAAAGGCCGCAAAATCGGTATTGGACGCATTTTACGGTATGGATGTGAATCTTCTGGTTCAGGAGTATATCGAAGAGGCAGGCGGTTCTGATATCAGGGCGCTTGTGGTGGACGGCAAAGTTGTCGGCGCGATGAAAAGGCAGGGTGTCGAAGGAGATTTTAGATCCAACCTGCATCAGGGCGGCAGCGCTACGGCACACAAGCTGACAAGAAAAGAGAGAGCCACCGCCATTGCCGCAGCAAAAGCCATGGGACTGGGGGTATGCGGTGTGGATATGATCCCATCCAACCGCGGTCCGCTGGTTATGGAGGTAAACTCTTCTCCTGGCCTTGAAGGCATTGAAAAATCAACGGGGGTAGATATCGCCGGAAAGATCATGGACTATATCGAAAAGAGCGTGACGCCGCAGAGTGACATGGCAGGGAAACGCAAACGCAGAAAAAAAGATACCATCGGAGCATAAATGCCAACAACAGTCTTGACTATCGCGGGTACTCCTATCCCCAGGGGGAAGGAGACAAAGCTGATACTGGACCTTCCGAAACTCTACAGCACCCCTACACAGCTGCCTATCCGTGTGATCAGTGGCAAAAAGAGCGGTCCTGTCGTTTTCATCAGTGCTGCCATACACGGAGATGAACTCAATGGTATCGAGATCATTCGGCGTTTTCGAAAGCTGAAGATCCTTAGAAGAGTGCGGGGAACGATCATCCTGGTTCCCATTGTCAATATCTATGGTACGATGACACTCTCCCGCTACCTTCCGGACAGGAGAGACCTGAACAGAAGCTTTCCGGGCAGTGCGAAAGGTTCGCTTGCAGGCCGTATCGCCTATACTTTCTTCCAGGAGATCGTCAGCAAATGCGATCTGGGCATCGATCTACATACGGCTTCTATCCATAAGTCCAACTTGCCTCAGGTGAGGACAAATATCGACAACGCCTATACTTTTGCCCTGGCAAAAGCGTTTGAAGCACCGGTGATCCTGCACTCTGAAACGAGGGATGGTTCGCTGCGGGCTGTCGCACAGGAGAATAACATCCCTATACTGCTCTATGAGGCAGGCGAGGCACTGCGATTTGACGAGAGAAGCATACGTATCGGGGTAAAAGGGATTGTCAATGTGCTGAGAGAAAATGGCATGCTGCCAAAACAGATCAAGAAAGGCAAGAAGAAAACCCCGGTCGTGACGCGCTCAAGCAAATGGATCAGGGCGACGCACAGCGGTATCATCCGTACGGTGAAGGCACTTGGGGATACGGTGAAAAGCGATGAAATCATCGCCTATATAGATGATCTTCTCGATGACAGCCATTATGAGGTGATGGCTCCGTTTGACGGGATCATTGTAGGAAAATCGGAGATCCCTCTGGTGCAGGAGGGGGATGCGATATTCCACATCGCAAGGTTCAGTGACCTTGAGGTAGCAGAGAGCAAGATCGGGCATTTTATTGAGAATGCGATAGAAGAGAGTGAATTTATAGAACTTAATAATGAGGAGATCATAGAGTAGATGGAGCTCTTTTATGATATTTTGAAACAGTTGATCCGGATTCCCTGTGTCGTGGGCGCAGAGCATCCTTTTTTTATGTTCCTGAAGCGGGAACTTGAAGAGCTCAATGTCAATGTAGAGTATTATGACGGTGTGCTGGTAGCAAAGGGAAATCGGCCCGAAAGCGGTTATATCTCTGCGCATGCTGACCGGCACGGATTGATCTGTACAGGGCATAACGAATTCCAGTATGCAGCGTTTATCGCTAAAAACCAGGCAGATCTTCAGGGAAACTCAAACTCTGAACAGCTATTGAAGAATTTTGAGATGCGCTTCAAGGATCAGCGGGTGCAGGCATACAATCCCTGGTCGGGAAGCTATCTTGGGCTCGGTACGATCACCGATGCCTATCTGTGTAATCGCAGGTACAATATCATTTTCAAGATAGACGGATTGGAGCATCTCTTTCCCGGTACGCCTATCGCATTTATGGATAAGCTTGAGATCACACCTGATGGGCTGATCTCTGCCCAGTTGGACAATGTCATCTCTGTGGCGTTGATCCTCTATCTGTATCATCTTGGCTATCAGGGAACGGCTTTTTTTACGGCATCAGAAGAGGCAGGCCGCAGTTGGAGATTCCTGCTTGAGTATTTTAGAAGATTCAATATTGAGACCAGAGAACTTTTGGTATTGGATACCAGCCCCTACAACAGCTATCAAGATATCAGTGGATTGGATATCGTACTGCGCAACAGGGACGAAAATGCGATTTTCAGGTCGCCGATGAAAAACAAAATGAAAAAGATCGCCATTGAAAACAGTATCAACTATCACTTCAAGGATGCCTATCTCAAGAATATCATGGCGCAGGAGAATAAAAAAGGCTCTCTGGGCGTGACAGAGCTTGGTAGACTGGTGAATGCTTCGCATGGACAGATACAGGGAGCAACATTGCAGTTTCCGACCATAGGGTATCATACCGTAGAGGAGTCTACGACCAAAAGATCGATCGACAGTATGATCCTTGTCCTGCAGAAACTCTATATCGATGAGGCGTGACCGGAGGGGATACCGTATGGTGTCACTCTCCGGAATCAGCGCTATTTTTCTTTTTTTCTCTCAGCCATAAATCCTCCGCCGAGGCTTACATAGAGCTCGACAGCGGATTTGAGTGTTTCGAACTTGATGCTCTCTTTTGCGAGTGCTACCTCAAACTCCTCTTTTCTGACCTCCAGGAACTCCAGATGGTTGGCAAATCCCTGCTTGTACTGCTGTTCGACGATCTGTTTTTTCTTCAGGATCGCACGGTGTCTCTTCTCCTGGGAAAGGAGCCTCTTCTTGTTTGCTGCGTAGGTATGAAGGTTGTCTTTCACCTCGCCGAAAGCTTTTCTGAGTGTGTCCTGATACTCCAGCAGTGCGATCTGCTGATCGATCTTGGTCACTTCGATATTGGCCTGTATCTTTCCGAAATCAAGGATCGGCGCAAGGAGATTGCCCCCGGCCGAGTAGATGTCGTTGTTGGGAGTAAAGAGACGGTTCAGGTCCCCGCTGACATATCCGGCCGTACCGCTCAGGGAAATGGCAGGGAAAAAGGCGCTCTTTGCGACAGAGACCTGGAAGGCGCTGGATCTTACTTTGGCTTCTGCCGCCTGAATATCCGCTCTTCTCTGGAGTATATCCGACGGAAGGTTTGATGGAACCGGCAGGGAGTGCGCGCTGTAGCGGGCTGATTTGATATCGTATCTGCTTTCATAGATATCTTTTGGCGTTTTGCCAAGCAGGATACCGACAGCCGTTTTGTAGGAGCTCAAAAGATCTTTCTGCCTGATCATCTGGTCATGGTACATCTCCAGCAAAGACTCCTCCTGCAGCAGGTCGCTTTCACGTATCAGGCCGGCTTTGTACTGGTTCTTCATATAGTCATAGAATGCCTTTTCGTTGAGATACTGTTCTTTGGCTATCTGATAGATACTGGTGTTGGTTTTGAGCCCGAAATAGGAGATGATGCTGTCGGCTATGACACGCTGTTTGATGCTCTCTTGAAGATAGGACTCTCTCATCATATCCTCAAATGCGGCCATTTTGCTGTTTTTGAGCCTGCCCCATAGGTCCAGTTCAAACGAGGCCATGGCACCCGCTTCAAACTGCTCGTATCTGAACCCCCGGTCAAAGGAGACCATATAGCTTTGGGTTTTTGCAGCAGAACCGTAGGCGTCGATTGTCGGGAGCTGTTCGCTCTTCTTGATATTCAGAAATTCCCTGAAACGCAGTGTTCTCAGGGCTGCGATCTTGAGGTCACTGTTGCTGCCTAAAGCCTCATTTACGAAAAGATCCAGCTCTTTGTCATGGAAATTTTCCCACCATCTGTCGTTCAGCAGGAGCTTTTCGTTCTCCTGGAGACTGCTATCCTGAGGAAGCGTTGTATCCGGAATGCCTGGCTTCTGGGAAAGCGAACAGCCGCTTACCAGCAAGAGGCTCAAGGCTAAAGCGATATATCTCATTGGTTTGCCTCCTTCTTTTTCAAGCTAAGTTTTGAGATCAGTATATAAAAGAGCGGGATAAAGATGATCGCGATAAATGTCGCTGCGAGCATCCCCCCGATGACCCCTGTACCGATGGAGTGCCTACTGGCTGCTCCCGCGCCGCTGCTGATCGCAAGCGGTATCACCCCGAGGGTAAAGGCCAAAGAGGTCATGATGATCGGTCTCAGCCTGATCTTGGCAGCCTCGATCGCCGCATCGTAAGCATTCATCCCTTCTTCTCTCTTCTGCATCGCAAACTCGACAATGAGAATGGCATTTTTTGCTGCAAGTCCGGCAAGCACCAAAAGCCCGATCTGGAAATAGATGTCGTTTTCAAGGCCTCTCAGCATCGTGGCGAGGATCGCACCGAATATAGCAAACGGTACGGCGAGGATGACCGAGACCGGCATTGCCCACTTCCCGTACTGTGCCGCAAGTATCAGATAGAGCAGTATCATACCGAAAACAAACGCAAGGGTACTGCTGCTGGCGATCTGCTTCTCCTGGTATGCCGTCCCGATCCATCCCAGGGAATATCCCTCGGGAAGCACTTCGGCCGCCACCTCTTCGATCGCCTTGATCGCATCACCGGAGCTGTATCCCGGTGCAGGCTGTCCGGAAACCTTTGCCGAAGGAAAGAGGTTGAACCGTTCTGCAAGGTCCGAGCCCGTCACTTTGGTGAACTCTACCAGGGAACCTACCGGGATCAGAGCTCCTTCGCTGTTTCTTACATAGACCCTGTCAAGGTCCTGCGGGTCCTTTCTGAACTCGCCGCTTGAAGCGATATTGACCTTGTAGGTACGCCCGTAAAGGTTGAAATCGTTGATATAGTAGTTCCCGAATGTCGCATTGAGCGTCTCGTAGATATCCGATACGCTTACGCCTTTCGCCTTCGCCTCTTCTATTTTCACGAGTACCCTGTACTGCGGTACATTGGCATTGAGCGTCGTTCTTACGCCTACCAGGTCTTCACGCTGGTTCGCCTTCTGGAGGATCTGCTGTACATAGCCGTTGATCTCGCTGATATCCGCACCGGTCCTGCTCTGGACATACATGTCAAATCCGCCCGTCATACTCATACCTCTGATCGGAGGAGGGAGTACCGGGATGGAAAATCCGTTCGGAATCGCCATGATCTCTTTGGTGAA
>JAQUFB010000046.1 GCA_028684885.1 Sulfurovum sp.
CTGTAGAGAAAGTCGATACCGAATTCCCGCAACGCCTCCTGTGCATAGGTAAAGAGTACGGCAAAAATACCGATAAGAATAAAAAAAGAGAGCGTAGCTGATAAAAATGAAAAATTTCTAAAGAGTTTACCACCCATACGTTATAACCTTCCAGTGTATTGAGCGCGGAGTATATCGGCAAATGGTAACAAATATATTACAGTTTTGTTACCGGCGGGAGAAACCGCCTGAAAGAAAAAACTATCTGATCTTTTTGCTTGCCCAGTATGCTCTGATCTGGTCTTTTGTCTCTTTCGGAAGCGGTACGTATCCAAGCTCTGTTGCGCCGGCATCCCCATTGGTAAATGCCCACTCCATAAACTTGGTAACGTTTTTGTTCACCGCCTGTTTCTCTGCCGGAAGGAGAAGGAAAGTAGCAGCAACGATAGGGTAGGATGCATCTCCTGCCGGATCGCCAATGACTGCATAGAAGTCATTCTCCGGTTTCCATGTTGCATATTTTGCAGCCTCCTGGAATGACTCCAGTGTAGGATTGATAAATTTCCCCTCCCTGTTCTCTATCTGTGCGGCTGCCAGACCTAGTTTGGTTTTATAGGAGTATTCGATATAACCGATGGAGTTTTTGATCTGCTGGATATTTGCAGAGACACCGGAGTTGGATTTCCCCGCGATCACCTTGTTCGCTTTCCACGTCGGCTTTTTGCTCACCTTGATCTTCTCATCGATCTGGTTCAAAAAGTAGGTAAAGTTGAAGGTCGTACCCGACTTGTCAGCCCTGACTGCTACCGTGACAGGCTCATGGGGAAGCTGAAGCCCCGCATTGTTTTCCATGATCGCCTGATCATCCCAGTGGGTGATCGTACCGTTGAAGATACCCGCGATTGCTTTACGGCTCAACTTCAGTTCCCCGTCTTTGACCCCGTCAAGGTTATAGGCAAGAACAACAGAACCGACAACGGTCGGGAACATATGAAGCTTGCCTTTTTCCAGTTCTTTTTGTTTCAGCGGTTTATCCGAACCGGCAAAATCCACCATTCTTTTTGTGATAGATTTTACACCGTCACCTGAACCGGTCGGCGTATAGTTGACCTTGACACCTGTTGCTTTATAGTACTCTGATGTCCATACTTTGTAGAGTGGTGCGGGGAATGATGCCCCTCTTCCTTTCAGCTCTTCCCCATAAACCGTTGCTGCTGTGACTGCAGCGATAAGCGCCGCTGTAAACATTTTTTTCACTATCATAATCTTTCCTTCTTAGAGATGTCCGTTCCGGACTTGAGAAGGAAGTATAGGGCAAATTGGTTACAAAATTGTTACGAATACCAAAGAGAAGGAGGCTGTACTCAGCCCAGCTTGTAGCCTACGCCCCATATAGGGACGAAGTAGCCCTTCTCACCGAAGGGATCGATCTTTTTTTTCAGGCGGTTGATCGCCACATTGATCGTCTTGTCGTGAAAGTGGTCGCTGTCATCCCCCCATACCTCATCACGCAGAAAATCTCTCTGAAGTGTCTGTTGTGCATTTTTGACAAAGGTGTAAAGCAGTCTATACTCCAGATTGGTCAGATCAATCTTTCTTTTGTCAATATAGAGCTCCCTTGACTGGTTGTCAAGGATCAGATCCCTGTAGCGCAGCTTATCACTCTGCTTCACCCCGCTTCTTCTCAGGAGTGCTTCTACCCTGAGCAGAAGCTCTTTGGTATTGAAAGGCTTGGTAATATAGTCGTCACCCCCTCTTTTGAAGCCCTCTTCCAGCTCACTCTCCTTGTCTTTTGCTGTCAGGAAGATCACTGGCGTGTCATACCCTATCTCCCGCATACTGGCGACAAATTCGCTCCCCTCGACTCCCGGAAGGTTACGGTCAACGATCAGGAGTGCCGGAGACTCCTCTTCCATAAAACGTTCTACATTGTCAGCAGAGAGAAACCCCGTAACATCATACCCCTCTTTACCCAGATGGTACTCCAGCAGCTCCAGGATATCCTCTTCATCTTCAATGATCACAATTTCTGCATTCTTTCTTTCCATAGTGAAATCATAGTATGCAGTGATTACATTTTGATTACAGGTATTTCCATCTGATTATATTTTAGTTACAGAAGAGGATACAAGAGGTGAAATTGCCTGTCCAGGCAGAAGAAGGTACGCTTGCAATAAGCGTACTTCAAAAGAAGTTTAGGCAGCCAGCCCTTTGATGACGTAGAAGATGACCGCTGATACGGCTGCTGCTGCTGGTACGGTAATGATCCATGCGGCAATGATCCTTTTGACCATTCCCCGTTTTACATAGTTTTCTCTGAGTGCACGTTTGATCGCTTTAACCTTTTTCTTCTGTTTCTTTTCCGCCTCCATCAGTTCTACTTTTCGTTTATAGTCGTCACCGGTATAGGCTGTCAGTTCCGCTTTGAGCTGACGGTGTTTTTCTGTCTCTTCCTGTAGTTTCTGCTGTTTTTCGCTCATGCTCTTGCTGTCAAGCCACTCCCTTAAAAATCCAACACCGAACACGGCACCCACCGCAATATGGGTTGAAGAGACAGGAAGCCCGAGCTGGGAAGCGATCACCACGGTGATCGCTGCAGCCATCATGATGGAGAATGCCCTCATCTGGTCAAGCTCAGTGATCTCGGAACCGACTGTACGGATCAGTCTCGGGCCGAAGAGCGCCAGACCGATTGAGATACCGATCCCCCCTGTGATCATGACCCACAGAGGGATGGCCGCCTTTTCTGAAACCTTCAGGCTTGTCAAGGCATCATTCACCGCCGCCAGCGGACCCACCGCATTGGCAACGTCATTTGCCCCGTGTGCAAAACTGAGCATCGCAGCGGCAAAGATCAGCGGAATGGTAAAGAGAAGGTTGATCCCCTCCCTCGAGTCATCCATGCCGGCTATCTTCTTTGCCACTCTCGGCTTGACAATCAGGAAGGTGACCACCCCTCCTAGCACGCCAAAGATCAATGCGATAGAGAATGTCGGTTTCCTGGTCTGGGGAAGAAAACTCAATATCTCTGTAAGCGAACCCCAGATATGCTTAAACCCTTTCAGTGTCAGATAGGTGATAAATGCCGCGGACATCACCGCCACAAGTATCGGCACCACCTTTTGGGCGGCACCGATACGGTCTGCCTTGTAGAGGATCTGCGATTTGATGATATAGAGGAATATTGCAGCAATCACACCGCCAAGGATAGGAGAGATCACCCAGGAAGCGACAATCTGCCCCATCGTATCCCAGGAGACGATCGCAAAACCGCCTGCAGCGATCCCCGCCCCCATGACACCGCCGACGATAGAGTGCGTGGTGGAGACCGGGGACTTGAGCCATGTAGCGAGGTTTAGCCAGAGCGCGGCAGCCAGAAGCGCCGCACTCATCGCATAGACAAAGACCATCGGATCATCCCCGAACGCATTCGGCGAAATGATCCCCTGCTTGATCGTGCCGACCACATCGCCCCCGGCGATCAGCGCCCCCAATGCTTCAAAAATCGAAGCGATGATCACTGCCCCGCCTATTGTGAGAGCACCCGCGCCCACCGCAGGCCCCACATTGTTCGCCACATCGTTCGCGCCGATATTCATCGCCATATAGGCACCGAAGAGTGCAGCAAGCACCAGGAAGCCCCCGTGCGATGCCTGTCCGATAATACTGTTGGCATACAAAGCCACCGCGACAGCAAATCCTGCACCAAGCAGTACTTTGATCGTATTGTTCATAATTGTCCCTAAACGCTTAATTGTGAAAGTATAAATAAAATATACTAAAACTTGTTACCATTTTTTTACCAATTTATGATAAGTGAAAAAATCAAATAAAAAAAGCGGGCATTATGCCCGCTTTTGAAAGATGTACATCAAAACAGGAAGCTAGAATTTAAGAATGGCATCCAATTGTACACGATGATAGTCTGCTTCAATGCCTGTTGCACTTTTGCTTGCATTGAGCGTAGACCACTGGAAATGTCCGCCAAGTTCCAGGTTTTCAGCCATTTTATATTTCGCCGTAATGATATGACCTTTGCCATCCGTTCCGCCGGCAATAAAATCCGAGTCGTTATGCGCGGCAAATACAGCATCCTTTTGAATATCTCTGTAAGTATACCCTACTTTCCAGTCATTGATATTTTTTGTATCACCCAGCTGCATACTGGCATCATAGGCAAAGTTATCACTGCTTACTGCAGTATTGTATGCAAGTGTCACTGCGGCCTTAAAAGGTTTGCCAAACAGATCATGAAACTGCAACTCTGAAAAAGCTTCCAGTATGGCATAGTTATACTCATAGAATCCTCCTGTATAGGAGTTCCCTAAAGCACCATTTTCATAAGGGGTACCGTTTCCTTTGAGACCGTCGTAGTAGTAAAATCCGCCACCCATATTGAGTTTGGCGTTTTCAAGTTTCATGGATTGCATGTATTGTGCCATATAGATGTAAATATCATCAATGCCTTCATTCATGCTCTCCATGATCTTATTCACACCCACTCTATAGGCTTTTGTATCATCCTCGTATCCGTAGTTCACACCATATAAACGGATATCATTATCCCAGATCAGTTGTGTTTTCAGGGGTCTGTAGAGGTGGTGTTCGCTTTTTCCGGCCCTTATCCAGGAATTGTCAAATTTATAAGCAAGATCAAGGATATCGATCTTTAGGACATCGACAAAATAATCTGCCCAGTTCTCATCATCCCTAAAGGTTACGTTCCCTGATGTCGGGTTGCCTTTACCGCTTGAGACCGCACTCTCAAGCATAAAGTTGTCCGTGATATCAAAATCTAAAAAATATCGTAGACGATATCTTGTCCGATATTTATCATCTTTATCATCTCTTTCGATTGTTTCATATCTCAATCGCATGTCACCTTTGGTATGAATCCTGTCGAAAAAACTGTTTTCCGATTCGGATGCTGATTCTACCGCTGATCTCTCTTCGCTCGCCATTGCCACAGTCGCTACTGCTGCCATTGTTAATACGATTTTTTTCATTTTTTATACTTCCTTGTTTTTCATGCCGGAAGTATAAAAAAAAAGTATTACAAAACTGTTACCGGCTTATTCGTGCCAGCCTTACACTACAGTGTTCTGTCAATACTTGTAAGAGGCACCGAAACTGAATGTCTGGCCGGTCTGATACTCCCTGATCTTTTTTCCATCCTGCACCCATGCGATCTCGCTGTCAAGGATATTTCCCACTTTCAGCTTTATCGTAAAACCATTGTTCAAGTTTTCAATCCAGACAAAATCAAGTAAGTGCGGCGGTATCTCATAGGTATCCCCGTAACGCACCCCCTGTTCATTGATGATACCGACCTTACGTATCCTCTCCCCCATCTTATTATAGGAAAGTGTGACGGACCGGCCATCGTTGTCATATCCCAAAGTGGCGTTGAAAACACTTTTTGAAAGCCCCTGCAGCTGCCTATGGTTACTTGTCAGTGTATCCAGCTGTTCTTCCCTCAGCGTTACATCCGAATTCGCGAACGAGAGGTTTCCCGCCACATAAAACTTTGAAAGATTATCGATATAAGGCACCGTAATATAATTTCCGATAAAGCCTATAGATTTTCTCATATCCAACTCGATACCATAAAGCGTTGCACTCTCTGCATTGTCATAAGAGTAGATAGGCAAGGAGGAGGTATTCTCCTGTGTATCCTCTATCGGTTTGTCCAGGTATTTATAGAATAGCCCGAGTTTTACGAATTCGTTGTCGGAGAAAAAGTAACTGTATTTAAGATCCGTACTATAGATATCTGTATTGACAAGTTCCGGATTTCCCTTCACCGTTGCGACATCATACGGGTGAAAATAGATCCCGCTGCTGAACTCTCTCAAATCAGGGATAATAAATGTTCTTGAAAACGCAAGATCCACAATATTCTTCTCATCATAGCTGTATTTGATACCGAGACTCGGATAGATGTCATTCACCTCCAGACTCTCCTCCTCTTTTTCTATCACTCTGGTACTGCTGTTTGGGACATACTGATAAATCGTCTGTGTCAGGTCCACATACCTTGCTCCCATCGTTATTTCCAGGTTGTCGTAAGGTTTTGCGAATATATTGAAGTAGAAGTCCGCCTCATCTACTTCGGCATCAAAATAATCTGCCGGCTTGAAGAGGTCCTTGACCAGGAACGGCGCATCATCGATACTCTCTATATGACGTACATAAGTATCCAAAAGATACTCCGGATCACCGCCGGGCAGTGACGAATAGTCATCGATGCCGTGTCCGCCATTCTTTTTTAGGTAAAACTTCTGGTATTCCGACTTTCTCTCCTTCCCGCTATAGCTCAACCCGACTTGCATATAATCCTCATCGCTGAAGAAACCGTACATGATCTTGTTGTTCAAATAGAACGCAAGAATATCATCATCACTGTAGAGCTTTTTGCCCATAAAGTTTTGAGCCCCTTCATAAAACAGCCTTTCATACTCCTCTTCGTTCTCTCCGCGCCTAAAGTCCTGGTAAAGAAGATTGTTGGGCTGATCCAATGTCGCATAGGCATACTCCAAACCAAAATTAAAAGTATTCTTTGTGTCAAACAGCTGATAGTCAAACGCTCCGCTTAGCTGATCTGCACTGAGCGTTTTTTCATCCCAGTCAAGATAGGTATAGTATTGGTAAAGGAAATCCGACCCGAACACCCCTTCTGTTTCTCTTGTCTTTTTTTCTCCCACATGCGTAAAGAGCTTTGTATACTTGATATTGAGAACATCCGAAAAAGCATAGTCAATGTTCAGCATCAACCCATGAGAGTACTCTGAAGAGGCGATTCTCTTGTAACCGTCAGAGATAACGGCTACCGGCTGACTTTCGCTGTCATATCGGTAATTAAAGAAGTGCTCTTCCTGGTACTCATGCTCCTGGCTGTAGCTATAATTACCGAAAATGCTCAATTGGTTCTCGTCATCTATCTCAACCGTTTTCAGCCCCTCGATACTGAAACTGCCGCCTATAGGCAATGCCTCGTTAAATACCGAAAAATCTCTGGCCGCATACTCTTTTGTCATCTGAAGGTATCTGTCCGCTCCCAAAGCACTTGAGGAGTAGATACCTATCCTTTCCCCAACTACCACATCAGAGTGTTCAAGAATTTCTGAGGGGATATCCCTATAGCCGTCATCATACCCCAGCCAGTCCGTATCGCTTCCATTGTAGGAGACGACTTCATTGCCGGTATAGGCATTGCCGCTGATACTCATGCCGATCTTGATATAGTCATCTTCTTTTTGATTTTTGGTACGCAGGTCGATATACCCTCCTCCGAAGTTGGCAGGGATATCCGCTGTACCGCTCTTTTGCACTTTCATTGAGCCGATCATACTGGAAGGGAAGATATTGAGCGGCACGACTCTTTTTGTCGGGTCAGGCGAAGGCAGAGGAAGAGAGTTGAGTTCTATATTGGAATACCTTTCTCCAAGCCCCCGGACAAAGATACTTTTCCCACCTATGAGGGTAACACCGGTTACCCTCTTCAGTGCGGATGCTGCCGAGCTGTCTCCTTTTTTGGAAAACTCTTCCGAACCGATAATATTCGCGATCGCATTGATCTTTTTCTCCTCCTGGATCACATCGGCAAGGCTTCCCTCGATCTTCGGTGCCAGTACGACAAACTCTTCAAGCTCCATACTTGCCGGTGTCAGCTTGATGGTTCTGGAAGTCACCCTGTCCTTTTTGACTACGATCCCTCCGACGGTCTGAGCGCTGTATGCCGAGTGAACCACCGAAATACTCAACGTTTTCCCTGAAGGCACAACTGCAGAGAAACGCCCCTTGTCATCACTTCGGACATCCACGGAGGTACCGCGCACAAAGATCCTTGCCCCGGCGACAGGAGTATTCCCTTCCGAGGAGAGGATGGTGCCCGTGAGTCTTCCCACTCCTGTCGCTGCCGTTTCATCTCTTTTTTTCGAAGCAGCCACAGATACAGGGATATCGATATCGATACTGTCCGCTTCTTTTTTCGACAGTGTTGCGATCACTTCGGTATTTCTGCCCCGCTTGATCTCTATAGGTTTTTTGAAATATCCCAGATTTTGTCCGCTGGCACTTTTCCCGAAGATCTCAAGCTGGTGTCTCCCCGCAGAAAGCGGCAGTGTTACCGCACCGTCTTTATCTGTTCGGTAAAAACGTTTACCGTCTATTTTTATTTCATTCTTGGCCAACGGTTTACCGTCGCTGAAGAGCAGTACCGAAAGCGTACCTTTCTCTCCTTCACTGGCAATAGCAGCCAGCGGCATGATCACTGACAGCACTATATACAATAATTTTTTCATCTATAAACACTCCAGACTGTTGTTTCTGCATTTTTCGATATTTTTACGGATCACCGTCGCTTTTGAAAAGAGTTCATCATCTTCGATCCTCTTCAGCTGCAATTCTGCCTCTTCATACTCTTTGACCATATAATAGGAGTATGCCAATGCATAGCGCATCGTGTCATTCTGCAGCAGGCCGTACCTGTCCAGCGCATCTTTGAGTCCAATGATCTTCTCAAATTCGCCTTTGCCGATATAGATCGCGACTTTCTGTTTGGTCTTCTCTTCTTTGTCCTTCATCATCGAGTTCAGATAGAGCGCATGGGCAAGTGCACCGTTTCTTCTATGCATCTCCGCTGCTTCTTTAAGGTATTTCTCATCATAGAAAGAGCCTTTTTCAAAGAGGTCTGCGGTGATATGCGGCATCTCTTTCTGATTGTAGTAGTGGCCCAGCAATATATGCACTTTTGCCGAAGAGGGGAACTTCAGCTTCGCCTCTTCAAGTACCTTGATCGCCTCTTCTGATTCTCCTCCGCTCTGCAGCATCTGCGCCAGAGAGATATACTCCTGTGCATTGGCAGGCACCTTTTTCATATAGGCTTTTGCTGCAGCAATAGATGCCTGGTAGAGTTTTAATTCGGCAAAATAGTAAAACTTCTGCTTTAAACGTGTCTCGTCTTCAGGAAAAAGCTTTGCTCCTCTACTCAAAGCATCGATGGCAGAACCATGTTGACCGGCCTTCCAGTAGCACTCTGCCCTAAACGTAAACAAAGATGCATTTGCACGTCCTTTTTCTCCGGCTGCATCCAGAGCATGTACAGCATTGATGTACTCTCCGGCCTTATAGTGTGCCTGTGAAAGATAGATGTAGATCTCTTCAATTTGATCTTTTCTCAGTTTCTCGGGATCGAACACCGGTGTTTGTACCGAAGGTTTTTCCTGCTTGTCACTATGAGAAAAGAGCGTAAAAAGATACTCTCTTTTAGGCTTATCTTCCACCGGCGGTGTGTAGATCTTTTTTCGGGTTGCGATGATCGCTTCTTTGAAGGCATCGATCGATGAGTGATAATTCTCATTTTTCAGGAAGATCAGACCCCTCATATTATGATACTTGTCCCACTCGATATCTTTATGAGAGTCTTTTGCCAGTCGAAGCTCTTCAAGCGCTTTATCATACTTCCCATCATAGTACATGATAGTAGCGATCTCTATATGATTGATTGCTTGCGCTTCAGTCTCTTGTGCTTGAAGTGTAAGTACACAGAACAAAACAGCTGATAGTGCCAATACTTTTTTCAACATATTTTTACCTTAATTAAAATCGAAGCGGACTTTCTGCTTCGCCCACACTTTGACAGGATTGCCTTTATATTTTGCCGGTGCAAAACGCCAGCCTCTTACCCCTCTCAGTGCAGCCTGGTCAAAGACGCCTGCCGGATTTGAAGCGATCACTTTCGCAAGCTCCACGCTTCCGTCTTTGCCGATCAGCAGATTTACCACCACATATCCTTTGATACGTTTTTTTGCTGCAGCGGCCGGATACTCCAGCGGCGTGCGGGAGACCACCCTCGGTTTGCTGTCCACCGTTCCTTCGCTCATTGCCGTATCTGCCGCGACATCTCCCAAAAGGCTTCTGCCGTCACCAATGATATCTCCGGTAGCAAACTCGGGAATATTCATCGCCAGCCCGCCCAGCATTGCTCCAAGATCAGGCAGCGGTGCTTGTGGTTGAGCCTTCGGTTTGGATTTCGGTTTCGGCTTTGGCTTCTCTACCTTGGGCGGAAGTTTCTCCATCTTCACATAACGCATAGGATCTTTGACTTTTTTCTCCTGCTTCTCAACTTTTCCATTGAAGGAGACGACAAGCACCATCATCAACAGGGCACCGATAGCCATCGCCAGAAGCGCAGAGTTCCTGGCACGCTCTTTGTTAAATTTCTCTCTTGCCATTGCGGGTTATCCCATCTCTTTGGATGTGGAGACCGCTACATCTTTAGCCCCTGACATACGGCATTCATCTACCACATCGATCAGTGTCTCTACCGGGATGGAGTCATCAGAGATCACCAGTACGGATTTTTCCGTTGCAGTTCTCAGAAGATCTCTCAGCTTGCTCTGTATCGCCCAGAGCTGAACCGGCTGGTTGTCAATGTACACCTGGGAGGTGTTGTCGATGTAAACCCGCACGACCTTGGAGTCTGCTTTGCTCGCGCTGGCAGCCGAAGGACGGTTGATATCCAGCTTCATATCTTTGACAAATGTCGTTGTCACCATAAAAAAGATCAAGAGGATAAAAACCATATCGATCAACGGCGATACGTCGACATTCTCTACTTCCTGCTTTTTGGGTCTAATTCTCATTGTGCATCCTTCGTGGATATAATATCTGTGATCTGTTCGAATTCAAGTTCGTAACGCTCTGCCTGCTTGTCAAGGACACGCCCGAGGATCAATCCCGGTACGGCCACTACCAGTCCAAGCTCTGTGGTAAAGAGTGCTTTTGAGATACCGCCGGAGATACTTGCCCCCTGGGAGAACATCGAACTGTTCTGAAGCGCATCAAAGGTCTCGATCATCCCTACGACCGTTCCCAGCAAACCGACCAGCGGAGCGAGTACCACGATCGTCCGGATCATGATCCGGTAGCTGTTCACATCGCTGTAGTAGGGAAGCAGTACACCGTCGATATGTTTCCTCACATTCGCACCGATCGTCTGTGCCTCGCTCGCCGCATGAAGCGCATCTGCCACGGCATAGTCAAGGATTCCTCTCATCGCCTGCTCTTCCCCCCTTGTCTCATGTTTATTGATCAAGCGGCGGACATTCCCTTTTGTTCCTCTCTTGAGGATAAAATACCGATATCCCAATCCGTACCAGAGGAAGAAGTTGAGCACGAAAAGTACCCACATGACAGTCCCTCCGGTATTCATAAGCTCGACAAACCTGCCGGCTAATTCAAATGGCGAAAGCATCCTAGCCTCTGTACTTCTCGTAAAGGTTTACGATATGCAGCGCATTCTGTTCCATCGAGTCCTTGATCCCCTGAGCCCAACCGGAAAGCAGGTTTCCGATCAACAGCAGCGGGATCGCCACGATAAGCCCCTGCATTGTCGTGACAAGCGCTGCCGAGATACCGCCGGAGAGCAGTTTCGGATCGCCCGTACCAAACTCCGTGATCACATCAAAAGTCTCGATCATCCCCGTCACCGTACCCAGAAGCCCCATCAGCGGCGCAACCGCTGCGATTACCAGCACGAAGCTGCCAAACCTGTCGATCTGCGTACTTTCATTGAGGATATTCTCCATAATAACATCCTCGACATGTTCTCTGTCCCTGTCGATATTTCTGAGTGCGGATTTGATCACTCTGGCAGTGGATCCTTCATACCCTTTGATCGCCTCTAGCGCCTCATGCTTTTTGCCGCTCTCCACTTTGTCGATCACGATCTGTGTGATCTCATTGACATTGCTGCTTGCTTTCATCAGCTTCATGACCCTCAGCCCCAGAAGCGCCAGCCCGAAAAGGCCGAGTGTAAAGATGATATATCCGATGATTCCCCCTGCTTCCAGTGTATCAGCAAAGGTTTTCTCGTTGACATACTCCACCTCTTTGTCAAGGTTCTCATAGACAAAGATATCGATCGTGTTGCCGGGATTTTTTGCGTACATCGCTTTGGCATCATCCGATGAACCTACGGCGTTCCAGAGTTTGTAAGCACCGTTTCCTGCCGGTGCAAGTGCCCCTGCTGCCTCTTTTGAGATACCATAAGCCGCGACATTTCCTACTTTGACGATATCGCCTTGTACCTTTTTCCCGTCCGGGAGGTAAAACTCGCCTTTTTCATTTCTCAAAGAGGAGAGCTCGCCGTAAAGCTTTGTCGAGACAGACAATGCCTGCGCTATCTTCTCTACATCTGAAGTTTTATTGTCATCGGCCAGCTTGATCCCGTAAGGCTCCAGCGTCAGACGTGCCTGGTTGAGGACATTTCCGACAAGGCCGCTGTTATCCTCTTTGTCTGCCAGTGCTTTCGTAAGTTTTTCCAGTCTGTCGCCCTTCTCTTTTGCCTCTTTGGATATATCAAGGAGTGCCGACTGAAGTGCCTCGACCTTCTCTTTGGTAAGTGCGAGCTCTTTCTCCTGCTGAAGCGTATCGGACTCCAGTCTCTTCTCGAGTTCCGCTTTTTGTGCTTTAAGGAATGCATACTCTTTCTGATACGCCCGTTCAAGTTCACCCGCATGGGCTGCTGAAACAAGGGCAAAAAGAACAAATATCGGTAAAAACAGTTTCATGATCATCGCTTTCATTGGTTTACTCCTCTTGTCAATAGCGCATTGGGAAGCGTAAAGTATCCGGTACGGATCTGCTTCTGCAGTGCATCAAAAAGATCGATGATCTGGTCACGTTCCGTAGTATCTGTAGTGACAACGTAATCATACTTCTTGCCGTTTTTCTTGACATAGCCTACTCTGTCATCAGGGGTTGCGAAGAACATCATCACCGATCCCACCTTCGCGATCTTCGCCATCGTCGCTTTGCCGTCGAGTGTGATCTCCTGCTTAAACTGTCCGATCTCTTTGGTCAGGCGGAGTGTGTCATCATAGCTCGCCCAGGTAAGCGCCAATGCTTTTTCCTGCGTGATGTTTTTATTTTCAAGATCGTTTTTGATCTGATGCAGTGCAGCGATACGCTCCTCTGCTTTGAAAGGGATGCCCGTCTTGATCTCTCTTTCCAGAGCCGCGACCGCCTCATCGATGATCGGCTTGAGATCAACGGTGGCACTGCCCGATGCTTCAAGCGTCTTCTCCATCTTTTCGATATTCTGTTTTGTCAGCTTGAGTGCCGTCTCCTGTCTGTTGATCTGCGCCTCGTTATCAGAGATCTGCAGGGCATAGGATTTCATTTGGGATTTATACGCCTCTTTGTTGTTGTCGATCTGGCTGTAGAGCGCTTCAACATCCGATCTCAGTTCCATGATGGACTTGACCATCTCATCTTCAGCGATGAGCTGAGAAGAGGATAAAAAACCAGCGTATAACGCTACGGATACTATTCTTTTCGGCATTGCCATAATTTACTCCAAAAGGTAGAATTTGGCGAATGGTAACCTATGAAAGTAACAAAGCGGTAACAAAGTGTGTTATGGGATAAATGAGTAAAAAGAGAAGAAAAGACAGGCTTGAAAAGCCTGTCGGAATATGTATATACCGGGAGATTTACTGATTTTCGTAGATCGCCTGTGCTGCAGCCGCGTCAGCAGAATCAGCCTCTGTTTTTCCAATGATCGCTGTATTCGAACCGCTAAGCGTTACGTTTGTCATCTTAGTATTTATCTCATCAAACGCACCGGATACGGTGATCGCGCCTTTCGTATCTGAGTTATAGTTGACCGTGACATTCTCGAAGATACCGCCGACAACTTCACCGTCACCCGCTTTGAAGTATAGACCGCCTTCAGAATCTGCGCTGTCAAGTGTGATATTTACGTTTTTGTATGTACCAACCGTAGTTCCCGACATTTCGATACCCGCTTTCTTGCCGTTTGTGATCGTCAGTCCGTCAACCGAACCTGCCCAGCCGGAATCCGTATCGAATGAGTCATCATCCGCCTGGTCGATCACGATATTCTTCAGGTTTACATCACCGCCCCAGATCTCAATACCGTCATCCCCTGAACGGTTGACTGTGATATTCTCAACTGTTGTTGATGCCGATACGCCAAAGAGGCTGAGACCGTTGATCTCTTTGTTTGCCTCAACAGCGATACCTGTGTTGTTGATCGTGACGTACTTCAGTGAACCCGATGACGCCCCGCCTGTCCCTGCCTGCGTGACATCATCCACTTCATAGGTATTTGTCTGATCGTTGTCGCTGTTACCGATGATCGTTACACCGCCCCATTGTCCTGGAGCCTCTGTACCGCCGTTCAGAGCCGCTTCGGAAGTGAACAGGATCGGTTTTTCCGCTGTACCTTCAGCTATCAGCTTACCGCCAGGCATTACCATCAGCCAAGCATCTGTACTCTCTACACCCGCTACTTT
>JAQUFB010000140.1 GCA_028684885.1 Sulfurovum sp.
AAAGTATTTGCAATCAGAATAGAGGCAAGGATCCCTATGATCCAGTAGAGCCTTTTCTGTTCACTATTGAGCTGCGGGACATCCTGTTTGACATTGGTTACCGACTCACCGGTCACTCCGAGTGAAAGCAACCAGGGGATGATCAGCAGCATGCTTCCAACCACCGGTGTCATCATAAACATCCACTCGCCAAAAGCCAGCACAGGCAGCGCATGCTCCTCCAGGAAACCGAGCAGTATCAGGTTGGGGGCCGTCCCGATCGGGGTGAGTATCCCCCCGATACTTGCACCGTAAGCGGTGCCCAGCAAAAAACGGACCTTCAGCCTGATATTGTCACTTAGGAATAGTGCGATAGGCATCAGCATCAGTGTCACCGTCGTGTTCGAGAGTATCCCGCTGAGCAGTGCGGAAGTGATCGAGAGGGCATAGATAATCCCTCTCGGGGTTTTAGGGAAAAAGCTCAAGAGCTTGGCAGAGAAATATTTGTGCAGGTTGATCTTCTCCAGTGCGATCGCCAGCATAAATCCGCCCAAAAACAGAAAGATGATCGACTTGGAGTAGTTGGGGGTGACCTCATCGATATCGAGGATACCAAAGAGCGGGAAGAGGATAATCGGCAGCAAAGAGACCGCCCCCAGCGGCAAGGCTTCATTGGTCCAGAGTGTCACCATAAATGCAACCAGTCCGATCAGCAGACTGTGCTGAGGAGCAAAGACCCATGAGGAGAGAGCGAAAAACAGCAGGCCTATCAGGAGTGCTATGATGATGCCTCTCATCTTCCTGCCTTTGGCGGATAGAGTTCATCGATATAGACCATCTCTACCTCCTTCAGTATCTTCCCGGCACTGGCAAGCGCCTGCAGTGTCACCGTATGCGGGTGGCCGATAGCGATCGCATAGCCTCTTTTTTTTGCGATCTTTACCGCCTGCTTCAGCTGCTTGTGTATATAAGGGACATTGTGTTTGTTGTCGATAAATATATCACGTGCGATATAGCGCTGTGCATATTTTTTGGCGATCTGCGGTACTTTGCTGCCGGCGATCGTACGGCTGTCGACAAAGATAAAGCCCTCTCTCATGAGTGCCTGATAGAGCCTCTCCATCGCAGGATAGTGTCCGGTAAAGACTGAGCCGGTATGGTTGTTCACAAACCTTGCCGCAGGGAAAAGGCTGCGAAGCTCTCTGACCCTGCTTTCTATCATCTCCGGTGTATCTGTGACCATCAGGGTTTTTTCCTGTTTGTCAAAAACTTTGCCTGACTCCATAGGGAGATGGATCATATAGTGCTTTAACCCTTCTGCCAACTTGTGGTTTGAGGGCGAAAGCCTGTATGGGGGAAATATCGAAGGGGTGAGCTTCAGCCCGGTTGCACGAATGTCTTCCAGTTGGGACTTTGAGGAGACATCATCGATAATGATCACCAGTTTGGATTTCTTTTTCTCTGAAACGCTGATCACCTCTTCAAGCTTTACAACCTCCGCAGGATAAGTGACACTGTTACTCTTTTCAGGCAGCCTCTGTTTCTTTTTCTCCTCTTGAGCCTGGAGGGCAGCCTTTTTTCGCTCCTCCTCCTGTTGCATTTTGCGTTTCAAGTCAAGCTCTGCCTCTCTCTTCTTCTCTTTGAGGGCTCTCTCCTGTTTTACCTTTTCCAAACTCTCAAACAGTGCTTCATTATCCACGCTGCTCTTTAGCAGCAAGCTGTTGGGGTTTGGCTCTATGGCAGCTTCACTTTTCCCGATAAAGTACCCGAGCACTACCATGGCGATCATCACTGTCACAGTAGTAAAGATCATCAGATCCTTTTTGAACGTATTTTTCTTTTTGCTTGTGCTGCGACGGCGTTTGGTTGGTGCTTTTTTTGTCGCAGATCTTGTTGATGATGATCTGCGCTTTCTCTCTTTGGCCATATTTCCCACTTGTCTCTATTTTTTGCTTATTTTATCGAAAAAGCACTGATTGGCAATATCTGAGGGGAAATCACCAACAAATGATGCAAATTGGGTAGAAATGAAAGGTTTCGTTTAGCGTTTAGCGAACGTTGACATAGTTTTATCTGACTGTCAAGCTTTTCATAAAAATCTCTGTAAATTTTATATTTTTTAAAATGTAAACACAGTCAAGTTTTTATTGGGTTAAAATGTTTGGAGTAAAGGAGCTTATAATCAAACAAACAAACCCAATATTTTTGGTTAGTTTGCTATAGATTTGGAGGTTTGTGAGAGGGAGGCTACATCAAGTAGCTGACCGAACACATCCTCCGAAGATAGAGTAAAATAACTAAAAAGATTAGTTAGTCTCTTGGTCTACGATCTTGTTCGCCTTGATCCACGGCATCATTGCACGAAGTCTTGCACCTGTTACTTCTACAGGGTGTGCTTTAAGGTTTTGTCTCTCAGCGTTCATTCTTGGATAACCTGCCTGTCCTTCAAGTACGAAGTCTTTTGCAAATTTACCGTTTTGGATCTCTTTAAGAACCTCTCTCATCGCCTTTTTAGACTCTTCGTTGATGATTCTTGGCCCGGATACCATATCACCGTACTCTGCTGTGTTGGAGATAGAGTATCTCATATCTGCGATACCGCCTTCGAAGATAAGGTCAACGATCAGTTTCATCTCGTGAAGACACTCGAAGTATGCCATCTCTGCCGGATAACCCGCTTCAGTCAATGTCTCAAAACCAGCCTGGATCAGTGCAGATACACCACCACAAAGTACTGCTTGCTCACCGAAAAGGTCAGTCTCAGTCTCATCTTTGAATGTTGTTTCGATGATACCTGTTCTACCACCACCGATCGCCGAAGCATAGGAAAGTGCTACATCTTTTGTGTTACCACTTGGGTTTTGGCCGATAGCGATAAGGTCAGGAATACCACCACCTCTTACAAATTCGCTTCTTACAGTGTGACCAGGTGCTTTTGGTGCAACCATCATGACGTTGATATCCGCTCTTGGCTGGATACGTCCGTAGTGGATAGCAAAACCGTGACCGAATGCGATCGTTGCACCCTCTTTAAGGTTTGGCTCGATCTGTGCTTCATAGATCTCTTTTTGGTTCTCATCCGGAAGAAGGATCATAACAACGTCACCTTTAGCAGACGCCTCTTCTACGGTAAGTACTTCAAACCCTTTTGCTGCCGCTTTATCCCAGGAGCTTCCGCCTTTTCTAAGACCGATCACTACTTCTACACCGGAGTCTCTGAGGTTCTCAGCGTGTGCGTGCCCCTGAGATCCGAAACCGATCATTGCAACAGTTTTAGACTTGATGATACTTAGATCACAATCTTTGTCATAGTAAACATTTAATTGTTCTGCCATTGTTAAATCCTTCATTGTTTAATTATTTAGCTAAAAAATTTTCGCGATTATA
>JAQUFB010000047.1 GCA_028684885.1 Sulfurovum sp.
GGCTTTCATTATGCTGAAAAAATTTCGGGATCTCATACTGTGCCCTCTCCATCCAGTCATCGATGTTTTTAGGGTCATAGATGGTGATATCGCCCAGAACTTTTTTCCCATGGTAGTCCTGCGGGGACACCTTGCCGTGCTTAAGGGAATAGGCGGTTGCATAGGGCGGCATGGTAAAAGAGATATATTTGGCATTGGGGATCACTTCATAGATATGTTCGTGGATATATACATCCTGGCTTGCTTCAGACCATCTGTAGTCTCTTTGGGTGTAGTCCAGTTTGACCATACAGTTTTCCGTGACTTCGTTCAGGATCGTATCTTTGCGGTTGATCATAAACTGGTTGATCGAAATGCGTGCCGAGATCGAACCGTGGTAAACACTGAAGAAGTTTTTATTGAACATTGAGAGTGAAACGCGTTTGATCTCTTCGATAAAGTGTTTATCTACCACGGACAGCCTTTGTTAGGAATATTTTGTTATTATATCATTGATATTTTAAGGGCATGGACAAGTGCCTGTTATTTTATAAAGGTGTATTGTGCAGACTCCCCATATTCCCGTTTTGCTTGAAGAGGTCCTGGAAAGTTTCAAAGAGATCAAGGAAGGGTATTTCGTCGATTGTACCCTGGGGTATGCCGGACACAGTTCCGAGATGCTCAAGCGCTATGGGCACATCAGGCACATAGGCATCGATAGGGATGAAGAGGCATTGGTATTTTCACAAAAACGGTTGGAGCCGTTTGGTGAAAGAAGCACCCTTTATAAAGGAACCTTTGCGAAAGTGTTTCCTGCACTGACGGAAAGCCCCATCATGGGAGTCCTGGCGGATTTCGGTGTCTCTTCCCTGCAGCTTGACAAGATGGAGCGGGGATTCAGTTTCAACTCGGAAACACTTGATATGCGTATGGATACTACCGCGCCGCTGAGTGCCTACGAGGTAGTCAATGCGTATCCCAAAGAGAAGCTGGAGTATCTCTTCGATATGTATGGCGAGATCAAGCCTTATAAGAAGTTGGCAGCCGCAATAGTGGATGCGCGGAGCCGGGCACCGATCAACTCGGCCAAAGAACTTGCCCGGATTGCTGTAGATGTGCTGGGAAGCCACGGCAAGATTCATCCGGCAACCCTGATGTTCCAGGCGATACGTATCGAGGTCAATAATGAGCTCGGAGAGATCGAGGGGCTGTTGGATGCACTGGAGGAGAAGCACTATAAAGATGAGATCGTTTCACTGATTACGTTCCATTCGCTTGAGGACAGGTTGGTAAAGAACCGGTTTAAAAAGTGGAGCACCTCCTGTATCTGTGATCCCCAGGCGATGCGGTGTACCTGCGGCAATGACCACGCACTAGGCAAACCGATCCGGCGAAAACCGGTCACCGCGGGGAAAGAAGAGCTGAAAAAGAACCCTCGCAGCCGCTCGGCAAAACTGAGAAGTTTCAGATTTACAAAGAGCAGTTGATGGCAGTCAAACGAAAAAGCAAAGAACCCAATGGGATCACCTTTAAAATGTTTATGATTATTATGATCTCCATGGCAATTGTACTGATACTCAGCCTGATCAAGATCTATATGAGCAATCAGATCTATTATGAGAGCAGGGAGGTGAACCGCCTTCAGCAGCATGTCTCCGTACTGGAAGTGGAGAAGCAGCTGCTGGAACAGAAAGTGGAGGCACTGAAGTTCAAAAACAGGGTGACAGATACGATCTTTGTGATCAAAGAGGGGGAATAGCATGATACGCTCCTTTGTCACTTTTGCGATTGACAGACCTATCATCAATCATATCCTGCTGCTCTTTCTGCTCCTTTTGTCTATCTTTTCCTACCAAAATATCCCCAAAGAGATCTTCCCTCCTGCAGAGCTTGACCAGATCAGTATTACTGGCGGTTATCCGGGTGCCAGTGCGGATGTGCTTGATAAAATGGCGGTAAAAAATATCGAAGATGAACTGGGGAGCATCTCCGAGATCGACAATATCGAAACGATCATCCAGAACGGACTTTTCTTTATCAAGGCTGATATCAAAACGGGCAGCGACAACCAGCTGGTCCTCAGTGATGTCAAAGATGTGGTTGCGACTATCAGGCGTGATCTTCCCTCCGATATGGATGAACCAATCGCCAAGATCGCGATACAGGAGTTTCCGCTGCTTCTTGTGGCCGTCTCCGGTGATCTCCCCACCAAAACGCTTTTGACGATCGCCGATAATCTCAAGAGCAGGTTGAGTACCTATAAGGAGCTGAGCGGCATTGCGATACGCGGCGATGCGGATGACGAGGTGCTTGTTCATATCGACGAGAAGAAACTGATCGCTTACGGTTTATCCAAAGAGTCGGTTTTCCGTGCGATCGGAACACTTAGCTCCATTTTCCCTATCGGGACCATTGAGCAGAAGGGAAGCCACCTCTATATCTCTACAATCAATGGGGAAAAAAGTGCCAAGGCGCTGGAAGAGACGCTGATCACGGTAGGAGGCAAGCGTATACGGGTGGGGGATATTGCCCGTGTGAGCTTTGGTCTGAGCGACAGCAGCGAGATATCGCATTTTAACGGTGTGCGCAATATCTCGCTCAATATCAACAAGACCAAAGAGGGGAACGCGATCACCCTGAGCAGGGAGATCAAGGCGATGCTGGCAGAGATGGAGAAAGTGTATGAGGGGGTGACCCTGGAGGCCTATACGGATACTTCTATCTGGATCAAGAACCGTCTCAATCTTGTCTCTTCAAATATCCTCTTTGGACTAATCCTGGTCTTTCTGGCGCTCTTTATGAGTGTCAACTACAAGATCGCTGCGGTGGTGGCGATCGGTATCCCGGCCAGCTTTATGATCACGCTTATCGGGGCTGACCAGATCGGCTATAGTCTCAATATGCTGACACTGCTTGGGGCGCTGATCGCATTGGGAATGCTGGTGGATGAGGCGATTGTTGTGGCAGAAAATATCTACAGGCATATGGAGATGGGAAAATCTCCAAGGCAGGCAGCAATAGACGGCTCAGTGGAGATGTTTCCCGCAGTGCTGACTGCTACGTTGACGACGGTTTTTGCCTTCCTGCCTCTGTTGATACTGAGTGGAGAGATGGGAATGTTTATGAAGGTGTTGCCTGTGATGATCTCTATTCTGCTGATCAGTTCGCTTTTTGAAGCCTTCTATTTCCTCCCGCTTCACTCCAAAGAACTCTTCACAAGAAGTGATGCGGATCAGGCACATACCAAAAATGACTTTTGGGTACGTATGGACCGTATCTACGAGCGGATATTGGGCAGACTGTTGGTGCAGAAGAAACGCTCCTTGGCCCTTCTAGTCGGCGGGATATTGCTTGCTACAGTCGGGATGATGAGTATCACCAGGTTCCAGCTCTTCCCGGAGTTTGATTCTACACAGATCTATCTGAACGGTAAAGTAGATGTCAACTATCAGCTTGAAGATACGGAAGAGGTTGTCACACAGATAGAGAAGCAGTTGATGGACTATTTGGGTAAAGACGAGGTCTCCTCTATCACCTCGGTGGTCGGACTGTTTGTCAACTCTGACCAGACCTTTGAAACCGGGGACAATCTCTTCCATATCTTTATCAACCTGCATGAGAAAGCACCGGAAAACCTCTTCGATACCTATCTTAATCCGATCTTTTCACTGGAGTATGACGGCAGCGATATGATCAGGCCAAGAAAGGCGCAGGAGATCGCGCTGGCAACCCAAAACGATGTGATAGAGGGGCTCAGGGAGCTGAAAGCGCCAAACGGTGAAGCACTTTTCAGTCAGATCAACCTTTTTGTCCCCCAGACGGGGATCGTGGGGCATGATATTGAAATAGGGCTGAGCAGTGCAGATGAGAAGAAAAAGTTTGATGCCCTGCAGAGGCTTAAAAGTGAACTTGCCGGGATAGAAGGGGTCTTTGATATCGCAGACAATGCCAAAGAGGGGGTCAAAGAGCTCAAGCTCCGCGTCAATGAGTACGGACAGATGCTGGGGATCACCGAAGCCTATGTCACCTCTGAACTGAAGGGGCTTTTCCTCAAGGGCGAGTATGGAAAAATGTTTGATGAGAGCGGACTGGTGCGTCTGCGTATCGAGGACCCCGACAAGGATAAGCGTCTGGAAATCGCTTCGGTCACCCTGACGACGCCAGACGGGCTGAGTGTGGTCAGGCTGGATGAAGTGTGAGATTTTACCTATAAGAGGAGCTTTGTCAAGATATTTAAAGAGGACGGACAAAGAGTCAGCAGTGTGACTGCCAGAGTGGACAGCAACAAGGTGCTGGCAACAGAAGTGATGGAGAAGATCAGGCCTCTGCTCGGTACGTTTGAGAATGAGGGGCTAAAGGTCATTATCAAGGGCGAAGAGAAAGAGAATGCGCAGATGAAAAGAGAGATGACCCAGGCTGCACTGATTGCAGTATTTCTTATCTTTATCTCGCTGGTGTGGATGTTCAACTCGCTGGTACTCCCGCTCATTATCGTCTCAACGATACCGCTCTCTATTGTAGGGGCGCTGATAGGCACCTATGTGATGGGGATCAACCTGACGATGCCTGGCGTGATGGGGCTGATCGGGCTTGCCGGTGTCGTGGTCAACGACGGTCTTATCATGCTGAGCTTTATCAAGGGAAGCAAAGATGATGCCAAGCTGATGGAGAAGGCAGGGCAGAGGCTCAGACCGATCCTGCTTACCTCCGTCACTACGGTCCTGGGGCTCTTTACGATGATCTTTTTTGCCAGCGGACAGGCACTGATCCTTCAGCCGATGGCGATCTCGCTCGGCTTTGGTATCGCCTGGGCAACGGTATTGAACCTTTACTATGTGCCGCTGGTCTATGCGGTGATTTATAAAGTGAAAAGAGACAGTTAAAAGATTTTGGTTATAATATCTTTTTTTAAGAGAACCGGAAGAGTACTATAGAAAAACGATAAGGAATAAAATATGAATATTTTTGATGATGATGACGCATTTGTGGGAACACCGAAATCCAACTATTTTTCTATTGCGAGAACAGCAAACCAGAACATCGTTGAGATGGAAGTAGAGAAGATGTTCCGACGGCTGGCGGTTGCTGAAAAAATGCTGGAAGAAAAAGGGCTGGAAGATGAGTATGAGAGGATGATCAAGCAAACTGTGATCGATACGGATATCGATAATGGTGTGAACAGTATCTTCATCGAGCTTGTGGGCAACATCGTTACGCAGTGTGAATAAGGATAGAGATCAGTGTTAAGTGCAGTAGAAAGAAAGATAGGGCAGTTCATTGCTGAACTGGGAGACAAAGAAGTAAGTGTACTCTATACAAAGCTTCCGGCAGGAAAAAGGCTGAGAGCGAAGCTCATTCTGAAGATCGCAGGCAGTAATCTGGCAGCGGTCAAAACCGCAGCAGTGGTGGAGATGATCCATGCAGCCAGCCTGCTGCATGACGATGTGATCGATGATGCCTATACCCGCCGGAGCAAACCCTCTCTCAATGCACTCTACGGCAACAAGACAGCGATCATGCTGGGGGATATCCTTTACTCCAAAGGTTTTCTAGAGTTAAACAATATCAGCACGGAAATCGCCAAGATCGTTTCCAATGCCGTTGTGCAGCTGAGCCTCGGTGAGCTGGGGGATGTTTCACTCTCCAAAACTTTTAATGTCGACAGAGAGAGATATCTTAGGATGATCTACCAAAAGACGGCATCGCTGATCGAAGCGAGTGCGGGTGCTGCTGCGGTACTGGCAGGCAAGCCAAAAGAGGCTTATCTGACCTACGGACGCAATCTGGGTATGGCGTTTCAGATGATCGATGATATCCTTGATATCACACAGGATGCCCAGACGCTCGGCAAGCCGGCACTGCATGACTTTGCAGAAGGGAAGACGACACTCCCCTATATCTATCTCTATGAAGCGCTAGACAGCGCGGAGAAAGCGGAGCTTCAAGGCTTGCATGCCAAAGTGCTGAAACCCGAAGAGGCGCTCTGGATACAGACGAAAATGAAAGAGCATCAGATCATTGAACAGTCTTATCTGGAGGCAAGAGCGTTGATCGAAGAGGCAATTGCATTGATGTCTGTCCAGGGTGAGGATGCATTGGCAGGTATTGCCCAAGAGATGATAGAAAGAGAGTTTTAATGTACTATCAGGTGGTGAGTTTTTCACACAAAAACTGTGATCAGGCTTTCAGGGAGAAGTTGGCATTTGCGAATGAGGAAGAGAAAAAGCAGATGCTTGACCAGCTGGTTTCATTTGACTATATCAGTGAAGCGTTTATTATCTCTACCTGCAACCGTGTAGAGATCATCATGGCAAGCAGTGATAACTTTTCAAGCTATCACACCGTATTGGGGCTGATGAGCCAAAAGAGCGGCCAGAACTTTTATGACATCAAAAATGTGGCGAAAACCTATGATGATGAAGAGGCGATCAGCCATATCTTCAGCGTGGTCTCTTCGCTTGACTCGCTGGTGATCGGCGAATCACAGATCACCGGCCAGGTGAAAGAGGCATTCCGGCTCTCCCTGGAGCATGGTACGGCAGGCGAGAAGCTCAACCGTGTTATCTCCTATGCACTTAAATGTGCGGCGGAGGTGCGTAATGCGACCAATATCTCGCAAAACCCTATCTCTATCGCTTCGGTGGCAGTCGCCCAGGCACACAAACTTCTTGGCGAGCATATCCAGGGGATGACCGGAGTGGTCGTGGGTGCCGGCGAGATGGGAATACTTGCGGCGAAGCATCTCCTCAGGGTGGGGTGCGATGTTGTCTTCATCGGACGTGACCTGGAAAAGGTACAGAAGGTAGCCAACTCGTTGGGAGAGAATGTGAAAGCTGATACGATGGATAAGCTTCCAAAGTATATCAACCGCTATAAACTGCTTTTTTCGGCAACCTCCTCGCCTGAACCTGTCATCACCAATAAGCTGATCGAAAACAGAACGATTCCAAGAATCTGGTTTGATATGGCGATTCCGCGTGATATCGAAGATATGGATCTGGAGAGGCTTAAACTCTTCCGTATCGACGACCTGCGCGAGATCTCCAAGAGCAACCATTCCATGAGGGAAGAGAAAGCTCTGGAGGCTGCTGCCATCGTCGACCGCTATAAAGAGGAGTTTTATACCTGGCTGAGGGCGCTTTCGATCGAACCGGTGATCAAAGAGATGAGGTCACAGGTCTCTGCCGCGATAGAGAGAGAACTGGAGCGTGCGATCAAAAAAGGGTTTGTCCCCGCGGAGTACGAATCCAATATGCGAAAAATGGCAGAACAGATGTTCAACCGTTTTCTGCATGACCCTACCCAGAATCTCAGGCACTCTTCTGCGGACAAAACAAATGCCAACACCATAGAAGCGGTCAAAAAAATGTTTGATATAAAGATTGACAGCTGCAATCTGGTGCTATATAAAGATGATCATCATATAAAAGGATACGAATCGTGAGATTTACACAACTACTGATACCGACAACCAAAGAGACGCCAAATGATGCAACGCTGGCGAGTCATATCTATCTTATCCGGGGTGGATTTATCCAATCTGTCGGAGGAAGCGGACTTTACAATTTCCTGCCGCTTGGTAAAAAGGTACTTGACAAGGTACAAAAAGTAGTAAAAGAGGAGCTTGACCGCGCAGGATGTCAGGAGGTCAGCCTTTCATTTGTGACGCCTGCATCCTTATGGCAGGAGAGCGGGCGTTTTGAGAAGTACGGTAAAGAGCTTCTGCGCTTCAAAGACCGCAAAGAGAATGACTTTATACTGGGCCCGACACATGAAGAGATGATGGTAAACCTCGTCCGCCAGACGGTAAAAAGCTACAAACAGCTCCCCTTGAATCTCTACCAGATCAACCTCAAGTTCCGTGATGAGATCAGACCGAGATTCGGTTTGATGCGCGGGCGTGAATTTTTGATGAAGGACGGCTACAGTTTCCACATCTCCGAAGAGGATATGAAGCGCGAATTTGATCTGATGGAAGAGACCTACAAGAAGATCTTTACGCGCCTTGGGCTTGAGTTCAGAGTGGTTGAAGCAGACAGCGGTGCGATAGGCGGAAGCGGTTCCAAAGAGTTTATGGTACTCGCTGACAGCGGTGAAGATACGATCGTCGTATGCGATAAGTGCGAGTACGGGGCCAATATCGAAGCGGCAGTGCGACAGCCTGGACAATGTGAAGTGGCAGCACCCGAGGCGACATTTGCAAAATTCCATACACCGGGGATTAAAACGATCGAAGCACTGAGTGCATTTTTCAGGGTTGACCCCTACTATCTGGTGAAAACCGTAGCCAAAAGAGCACTCTATGATGAGGGCAAGAGCAGGATCGTCCTCTTTGCACTGCGAGGATCGGATGAACTCCAGGAGGTCAAAGCCTGCAATGCAGTGGATGCAAACGATCTTGTCGATGTCTCCGAAGAGGAGCTGGCTGAAGCCGGTCTGGTAGCCGGATTTATGGGGCCGACGACTCTGCCCGAAGGGATCACTGTCATCTATGACAATGAGCTCAAAAATGCTTCCTCGATGATCTGCGGGGCCAACGAGAAGGACTATCACCTTGTGGGGAACAGTTTTGTGGGAATCGAAGCACACTTTGATGATCTTGTTGCGGTGCAGGAGGGTGACCGATGCAGATGTTGCGGCGGTGCATTGCGCTACACCAAAGGGATCGAAGCAGGGCATATCTTCCAGCTGGGTACCCGCTACTCTGAACCGCTTGGATGCGACTTCCTCGATGAGAACGGCAAATCTGTGCCGATGGTGATGGGGACCTATGGTATCGGAGTAAGCCGTCTGCTTGCCGCGATCATCGAACAGAACCATGACGAGAACGGGTGTATCTGGACGAAAGAGTCTGCCCCGTTTGATCTCTATATCCTGGTTTCCAATATCAAAGACGAAGAGCAGCTGGCATTGGGAGAAAAACTCTATGCCGTCATGAAATCCAGAGGTATTGATGTGATTCTGGATGACCGTAAAGACCGTTTCGGTGCAAAGATGAAAGACTATGAGCTTCTGGGGATTCCTCATGCAGTCGTTATCGGGAAAAACCTTGCCGAAGGGAAAGTGGAGTTTGTTACACGCAGGGGGATGCTCAAAGAGCCAGTAGCGGTTGATGAGATCCTCTCTGTCGTAGAGGAGAGAGTATAACGATGCCCCTCTTGATTGCGGTCCCTTTTTTGCTGCTGGAGCTTTACCTCTCTTTGAGTGTGGGGGAGAAAATCGGTTTTTTGTGGTCGGCAATATGGATCGTGATGACATTCATCATCGGGTTACAGCTCTTAAGGATTTCTCCTTTTGCGGTTATGGGCAATCTTGATGCAGTCAAGCGGGGAAAACTGAGCCTGAAGGGTTTTCACAGTGTCAGTACCGCTTACTTTATCGGGGCTGTTTTGCTTATTATCCCCGGAGTATTGACGGATATTCTTGGCATTTTTGCGTTACTTTATACGCTTTATTTGCAATTTGTTGCTAGAATAACCCCTGAACAAACCAATTTCAAATCAGAAAAACAAGGAGAAGATAATGTCATTGATGTCGAAATTATTGACGAGCATACTGATCGCAACCCTCACGCTTAGCGCAGGAGAGAGTGCAAACGAAAAAGAACTTCTGAAATATGTGAAGAAGCATGTCGTCCTCAACCCCCAGGTGGAAGTGAAAGGGATCACGGTCATTGAAAAGACTTCTCATCCTGATATCCCCGATTGGAACATATACCTTACCACAATAGACCTGGTCTATCAGGGGAAAGAGATGAAGGCGCCTGAGACAATCTTTGTCAAAGACGGTCTGGCAGCAAGAAATCTGGTGAACCTGAAAAACGGAAAAGAGTACCGCAATGAGATCAAACCGACGGTTGCAGAGAAGTTTTATGATGATGCACACCTGATCTTCGGTAATAAAAATGCTGCGCATAAGGTACTGATCTTCTCCGATCCCCAGTGTCCTTTCTGTCAGGATGTAGTTCCCGATATTATGAAAGCAGCCGAAGAGCATCCTGAAACGTTTGCTGTCTACTATTATCATTTGCCGCTGTTGCGTATCCACCCCGTTTCAGATGTTCTGACGCGTGTGATGCATGTGGCACAGCATGAAGGGAAAATGGATATCCTGCCAAAAGTCTATGCGATGAAGATTGATCCGAGGGAGACCGATACGAAAAAAATCCTGGCAGAAGTGAAAAAACAGACAGGATACAGCGTGACAGAAGCGCAGGTAGATGCGCAGGCAGTCAAGGATGCGATAAAAGCAGACGAAGATGCAGCCAGCGAGTTGATGGTCAGCGGTACGCCGACGATCTATGTCGATGGTAAGTGGGACAAGATGAGAAATAAATATAAAGAGTTTATCAAGTAATGGCAGAAAAATTAATTATCGCAACGAGAGCAAGCCAATTGGCACTTTGGCAAGCCTATCACATCAAAGAGAGAGTAGAAAAACATTTCTCGGGTGTGGAAGTGGAAATCAATAAGATCACCTCCAGAGGAGACAAGATACTTGACAGGCCTTTGGCGCTGGTAGGCGGGAAAGGGCACTTTACCAAAGAGCTGGAAGATGAGATGCTTGCAGGGCATGCGCACCTGGCTGTCCATTCGCTCAAGGATGTACCGACCTATATCCCTGAGGGGCTGGAGCTGGTCGCTATCACGGAACGGCAGGATCAAAGCGATGTCTTCCTCTCTCACCGGTATGAAACACTGGAGGCACTTCCCGTTGGCGCGGTAGTAGGTACCACAAGCCTGAGACGCCGTATGCAGATACTGCAAAAACGTCCGGACCTGAAGATAAAAGACCTCAGAGGCAATGTCAATACGCGTTTGAGAAAGCTCGAAGAGGGGCAGTATGATGCGATTATTCTTGCCTATATCGGCCTCTACAGGCTGGATCTTCTCAAAGATATTCCCTATGTTGAGAAGCTGGACTTCATGATCCCCCCGATGGGGCAGGCCGCATTGGGTATCGAGATCGTGGAGAACAACGAGAGGGTGAGAGAGATTGCCCTTAGCCTGAATGATGAGAAGAGTTTTCTCTGCACAAAACTGGAGCGTGACTTTATCGCAAAGATCGGTGCAGGGTGTTCTGCTCCTGTAGCAGTTAATGCGATTATAGAGGGTGATAAGATGATGATCAGGGCAATGCTTGGGTATCCGGACGGAACAAACATATTGGAAGCTTCTCTGAGTACTCAGATCGAGTGTTGCGAAAATCTCGGAGAAGCACTTGCCCAAGCAATGATCGATGACGGTGCCATGGAGATACTCAGCAAGGCTGAAGCGCTGGCCTTTAAAGAAGAGATGCCTGAAAGGCTCTGATACTCTCCCCCTCTCTGCATCCTGGGCAAAGAGGATTTTATATGCCCCATCAAATAGATACACGGCATTTGTCATGGAATTTATGGGGGATCTTCCTGTGGCTATAAGAATCACTGATATTTGGCGATTCTCGTTCTATAAAATTCATCCGGTTTTGCTATAATCTTTCCAATCATACAGAGTTGATATATTTAGAGTAAGAAGGATGGATATGAAAGATGTGGTTGCCTGGCTGAAAGAGCATGGAAATTTGAAGGTCATCGATGCGCCGCTTGATGTGGAACTGGAGATACCGCATGTGGCCTATATCGAAGTAAAAAAGGAGGACTCCCGCCCTTTGCTTTTTACCAATCCTGTCAACAGAGCCAAAGGCATTACCTATGCTATGCCGGTACTGATGAATATCTTTGCCAACAAAGAGATCACAGAGAAGATTTTCGGTAAACACCCGGATGAAGTGGCAGAGGGGATTGAGGAGCTCTTGAAGCTCAAGCCGCCAAAGGGAGTGGTTGCAAAGCTGAAGATGCTTCCCAAGCTCTTTAATCTGAAGAATGTTTTTCCCAAACGACTCAAAGGAAGGGGAGAGTGCCAAGAGGTGATCTACGCGAAAGAGGAGGTCGATCTTGACAGCTTGCCCATACTGAAAACCTGGGAGGAGGATGGCGGTCCGTTCATTACGATGGGGCAGGTCTATACCCAGAGCCTTGACGGGCAGATGCAGAACCTTGGCATGTACAGGCTGCAGCAGTACGACAAGCATAGGCTGGGGATGCACTGGCAGATCCATAAAGACGCTTCCCATTTTTTTGACCAGTATCAAAGGGCTGGAAAAAAAATGCCGGTGAGTGTTGCAGTCGGCGGTGACCCGCTCTATATCTGGTGCGGACAGGCACCGATGCCTCACGGTATGTTCGAGCTGCTGCTCTACGGATTTGTGCGCAACCAGAATGCAAGGGTGGTGAAGTCGATCACCAACGATATCTATATCCCGGAAGATGTCGATATCGTGATCGAAGGCTTTGTGGACCCGGAGAAGATGGAGATCGAGGGGCCGTTCGGTGACCATACGGGCTACTACACGCTCAAAGAACCTTTCCCCGTGTTGGAGGTGGAGACGATCACGATGAAGTCAAAGCCTGTCTTTGCCGCGACAGTGGTAGGGAAGCCCCCGCTTGAGGATAAGTATATGGGATGGGCTACCGAAAGGGTTTTCCTTCCGATACTCAAACCGATGGCGCCGGACCTGATCGATTACAATATGCCGGAAAACGGGGTGTTTCACAACCTGATTCTTGCCAAGATGAAAACACTCTACAAAGGGCATGCGCAGCAGTTTATGCATGCCTTCTGGGGAGTGGGGCAGATGAGTTTTGTCAAACATGCGGTCTTTGTCGGGGAGGATGCTCCGGAGCTTGAAGCGTACGAAGCATTGACCGAGCATATACTCAACAGACTCGATAAAAACAAGATACTGATCACCCAGGGGGTCGTCGACCATCTGGACCACTCCTCACCCGAGCAGTTTGTCGGCGGCAAACTGGGGATCGATGCAACAGGCAGCGAAGTGGGCGAAGGTGTCGCTGTACCGCTGAGCGACAGTGAACTTCTGGCAAAGATGCAGAAGATCGACAGCAATATCCTCGAACTCAAACAATATATGACCCATACCAAAAATCCTCTCTGTGTGATTACCGTAGAGAAGAGTCGGGCCATTTCGGATGACTGGGAGAAGGTGGACAGCCTCCAAGAGCATATCAAAGTGCTGGTGATTGTCGACAAAGCCAACAATGACATCCATGAACCCTATATGCTGATCTGGCGTGTGGCGAACAATATCGATGCACAGAGGGATATCAAACTTTCTCCTTTCATTGTCATTGACGGGACAAACAAGGGTATCGTAGACGGATATGATAGAGAATGGCCAGGTGATACGCACTGTACCAAAGAGGTTTTGGATGGATTGCAGGCAAAAGGTCTCATCGATATCGATCAGACCTTTATTAAAAAATTTGGGTTATTACCCTTTTAAATGGATTAAGAATATATTAAATTAATTATGATAAAATTATTTTGTTAATAAAAATTATCAATAAGGAAGTAAAATGCTAGTAACTAAAAAAGCTCCTGATTTTACAGCGACTGCTGTGCTTGCAGACGGTTCGATCGTAGAAGATTTCAATCTTTATGAAAATCTAGGTGAAAAGGGTGCGGTACTCTTTTTCTACCCTCTTGACTTCACCTTTGTATGTCCATCCGAGATCATCGCATTCTCACACAGAGCGAAAGAGTTCAGAGAGAGAGGGATCAATGTCATCGGTTGTTCGATCGATTCCCAGTTCAGTCACTTCGCATGGAGAGAGACGCCTGTAGAAAAAGGCGGGATCGGCAGAGTGGATATGCCGCTTGTAGCAGATATTACTAAACAGATCGCTAGAGACTATGATGTACTTCTTAATGAGTCCGTAGCGCTTAGAGGTTCTTTCCTTATTGATGCAGACGGTACAGTAAGACATGCAGTGATCAACGACCTGCCACTTGGAAGAAACATCGACGAGATGATCAGAATGGTGGATACAATGCTCTTTACGAACGAGTATGGCGAAGTTTGTCCTGCCGGTTGGCAAAAAGGCGATGAAGGTATGAAAGCTGACACTGACGGTGTTGCAGAATATCTTGCAAAACACGAAAAAGATTTATAATTTAAGCTAAGGCTCAGCTTTGCTGGGCTATAATACGCGCATAACAAACGTTACTTTTACGTTACACAACGTGGAGGTAATGCTTTAGCTTCTTCTTCGGCACCCCTCTTCCCCTTTTTTAGTCGGAGCAAGAAGC
>JAQUFB010000141.1 GCA_028684885.1 Sulfurovum sp.
TATCAAGTTTATATAAATTTATAATATTGGTATATTTTATGTATAAAGAGTATTAAATTTTTATAAATAGACTTTGTTATCTCAAACGGAAGCACATAAAGTCCTGTTTCTGGGGAGAAAAAAGGATAACCGATCTTCGGTTATCCTTTTGTAGACTGCTTATTTGAAAATTGTATTGATTCTTTGGATTGGATGAGAACTCAGGTCAGTGACGAGGTCTGGTAGAGCTTGATAAGCTTGAGGTAGAACTGCTCTTCGTTCTGCTGCTCCAGGAGCCCCGAACCCGGCATCAGTGAGTAGTGGAGCTCCTGAAGGTTGTCAAAACGGTCGGGGAAGAGTGAGGCAAGGATATTTGCCGAAACCTCTTTTCGTACCAGTATCGGCGGCGGTACAAGGCCTGCCTGTATCAGCTTCATAATAGACTCAGAGTGATAGTGTACATGGTGGTGCTGGCCATGCGGACAGGTCGAGGTGCTCACCAGTGTTTTGCAGATATCGCAGTAGACATACTCATCGATCGTTTTGATCTCTATATCGATATTTCTACAGGTATCAAAGATCGAACTGAGGCGGTTCTTGTCATAGTAGAGCCCGAGTCCTCCGTGGTTCTTCCCGATCACCAGCTGGTGGCAGCCGTAGTTCTTTGCCAAAAGCGCATCGAGGATGAGCTCATTGTAACCGGCAAAAATATAGGTGTTTTCAAACGGCAGGATCAGTACTTTGTTGCGCGGCATGAAGTTTTCGATAAAGGTTGAGAGCGCATTGTATCGGATATCATATCTGAGGCCTTCCATGTTGAAGGGTTTACGCAAAAAGATGATGAGCAGGTCATTTTCACTGATCGCCTGACGTATCATACGCTCATGTGCACGGTTCAAAGGGTTTGCCGCGAGCATCATGGAGCTGATGCGTTTGGCGCCGGTCCTGGTGATCATACTTTCCACGCGTTTCAGTGTGTCTTCAATCAGCGGGTAGGTGACGGTATACTCTCCGCTTACAGCAATCTCTCCCAGTCTTGATCGTGTATGTTTGACGCCGGGATGGTGGGGATCGGCAGTACCGAAGATCTTGATGAGTCTTTTATCAGGATCGATGGGAAATGTCTCATCCACGACCAGCTCTCCCACCTTTTTCCCCTCATTGATGAGATCCAACACTTCACCCTTCTTTGTATCCTGAAGCACGGCATCATTCTTTTTCCCTTTGGGGGCCAACACAAAGGAGAAAGGGAAAGGGATCCCCTTGTACATCTGTGTCTCATCTACCTCTTTGGCCTCCTGGGCATTCATCAGCTTATCTACCGGCGAGATCAGCCCCGCCTGCACAAGCGCAAGCGAAGAGAGCGCCTCGGTATCGATATAGAGTGAGCGGTTATTTGCCATAGTGCACTCCTTTTTTTATGTGGCTAGACACATGAGCCGACTGCTGAAGTCGTCCCAGTGACAACGTAGCTTTTTGGGCTTTGTTCAAAAGGCGTTCTTTTAAGGTAAGCGCCTCGGTATCGATATAGAGTGAGCGGTTATTTGTTTTTGAAGAGCCCATACTTTTTCCTTTTTTCCCATAAGCTTTTTCTTGAGATACCGAGTTTTTTAGAAAGTTCCGTATCCGGGAACTTGTACTGGAAGCTGTTGACGATAAATTTGACATAGTCATCAATGGTCAGTATCTCATTCTGGTCATAGAGCTTGCTGTCGGTAGTGAGTGTTACCGTATTGAAATTGCTCTCCAGTGCAGAGGTACAGCTCAGTATAAAGTCATAATCCGCCAGGATCCCAAGCAGCTGTTCCTTCTCCGCTTTTTTGAGCGTATGTACCTCGGTAATATAGAGCAGGGACTTTGCATCGCTACTCTCTATCTTCTCCTTCCACTTCTTGTCAGAGAGCGGGACAAAGGTCAGAGATTTGTTTCTCTCCTTTGCATGCTGAAAGACGACTTTATCCACCAGCCTTTGGTAGTTCGTCTCAATGACCACAGGCGTAGTGAGGTCGATATTTTCCTCCAGAGTGATCTCCCTGAGGAAGTTGTCAATATACTCTTCATAGAGATTGATACGCTGTTTGAGCTGCTGGTACTCCTGGAAGTGGTCGATCTTGCGTACGAGCTCTTCGATCATAAACGGCTTGACGATATAGTCTTTTGCACCGAGTCTCAGCGGTTCGCTGACCGTGTCGTTGTTGATATAGCTGACCATCAGGATAATGATCTTCTCTTTAAATTTGGTGATGAGCGGCCCGGTATTCTGCCCCGGCAGATTGGTCGAGAGCAGATAGACATCGCCATTGGTATTCATCGCCTCTTTCACCGAGCTGAATATCTCAGTCTCAAACCCTGCTTCATTCAGTTTGGAAGCGATGCTTTGTGCGAGGTATAATTCATTTTCTACGATAATGATCTTCATAACGTTTTACTTTCCTTTATAAAAGCCGTTGCCATTGATAATAGTTCAGGTTTGCCACCGCATGCACAGTGACTCCCTCTTTACGTCCGATAAATCCGAGTTTTTCAGAAGTCGTTGCTTTGATATTTACCAAATGCGGCGGGATATGCAGCAGTGATGCGAGGTTCTTTCTCATTTTTGCTTTATAGGTTCCGATCCTTGGCGCTTGTGCGACAATCGTCATATCGACATTGCCTATGGTGTAGCCGTAGGAGGTGATACGTTTGACGGTATCCTGCAGCAGACTCTGGGAGTCTATCCCCGCATAGCTCCTGTCGCTGTCGGGATAAAGCTCCCCGATATCACCCATCCCCGCTGCTCCCAGCAGTGCATCGATGAGTGCATGGATCGCAACATCCCCGTCACTGTGCGCTTTAAACCCATAGTCGACTTCGATTTTGATACCGCCAAGCTTCATCTCTTTCCCCTCCTCAAACGGATGGGTATCGATGCCGAACCCGGTGAGCGTACGCGATGAAGGAGGCGTAAGACAGGGGAGTTTCCCCAGGTCTTCAATGGTTGTAAGTTTATGGGCTATAGCTGAACCTTCGACAAAGAGGATTTCCTCTCCCAGAGCAGCGATCGCAGAGCTTTCATCTGTGAAAGAGTAGGAGGTTTCGAGTGCTCTTTTGAGGGTATCAGTATGGCTTAATTGAGGCGTCTGTATCGTTCGTACTTTTTCCCGGTCAATGGGTTTGCCCTCATAGTAAAGGGTATCCACCGCTTTGAGTGTCGGTACGACGCAGGCATATTCTCCTTTGGATTCAAGAAGACGGGCAAGCATCCTGGGGTCGATGCAGCATCGTGCAATATCGGAAACAAGCACATAAGACGTCTCAACAGCCTGCAGGGCATTGCTGAGTGACTCCTGGCGGGTCTTCCCGCCTG
>JAQUFB010000142.1:0-1144 GCA_028684885.1 Sulfurovum sp.
TGATAATAGTCGGTGCAGGCGCTGCAGGACTCTGTGCGGCCATTACGGCCGTAAGAAACGGTATCAATGTCACTCTGCTGGAACAAAACAGCAGGCCCGGTAAAAAGATACTGGTCAGCGGCAACGGCAAATGCAATATCACCAATGCGCACATCACCCCTGCCCGCTTCCATTCACAGAACCCTGATTTTGTAGAAAAAGTGCTTGAGGGGTACGGCGTTGAACGTGTGAAAAACTTTTTTGATTCCATAGGCCTGCCGATCATCGAAGGCAAAGAGGGGAAAATGTTCCCGATGAGCCTGCAGGCAGGTACCGTCACGGAGCTGCTCGAGTATGAAGCAGAGACTCTGGGCGTGGAGATCATCACAGCGTGCGAAGTGCTCAGAATCGACAAAAAGAACGATCACTTTCTGCTGGAAACCAGCCAGGGTACGATGCAGTGTGAAAAACTCCTGCTGGCTTCCGGTTCTCCCGCTGCACCGCAGCTGGGGGGCAATGAGAGCGGCCTGAGATTTGCCGCGTCGATGGGGCATACCCTGATCCCTAGCCACCCTGCCCTTACCCAGCTTGTCAGCGAGGAGAAGTGGGTCAAGCATGCCAGTGGTGTGAAAGTGGCAGGTCTGGCAAAGCTCTATGCCAACGGAGCCTATATCACGGAGAAAAAGGGGGACCTCCTCTTCACCAACTACGGCATCAGCGGACTGGCGATCCTTGATCTCAGCCGTGAAGTGAGCCTGAGGCTGGCGGAGTACGAGTACTGCGAACTGAGCCTGGACCTGATGCCAGGGCTCAACAAAGAGAGACTCGCCAAGTTTCTGCTTGACAGAATCAATCAAGCGAGCCAAAAACCGCTTACCCTCTGGCTGCAGGGCATCATCAATAAAAAACTTATTCACATCCTCCTCGAACAGTCCGGATGCAAAGCCAAAGTAGAGAAGGAACTGAACCGCAAGGAGATCGGAAAACTCGTCTATGCGATCAAGAACCTCAAACTCTCCATCAGTGATACCAAGGGCTTCAAGGGTGCGGAAGTCGCCACTGGAGGAATCGATACCCGCGAGGTCGATCCTGTAACCATGGCGTCCAGACTGGTACCCAACCTCTACTTTGCCGGAGAGATACTCGATGTGGACGGAGACAGAGG
>JAQUFB010000142.1:1244-3307 GCA_028684885.1 Sulfurovum sp.
ATCCTACCCAATCTTCTAATTTTGTTCCAAATACTTTTGAATATATTGAAGATACTGCTCTATATCACTTAGTTTATCCAGTGTATTTTCACAGATCATCTTGTAGTCAATATTCTCATAGTGGTGTGCCAAAAAGTTTCTAAAAGAAGCGATCTTGGCAAAGTTATAAGCAAAATCAGGCGGTATCACTCTATATTCACCCAAAAGATCAATACTATCATAATAACTTTTAGCTCTAGGCAGGTCTTTATATTTGATGACCATCTCTGCAATTGAAATGCTATTATCCGAAACTCTATACAGATAATGAAGCAATGCCCCCTGATAGATCTCATCAGATACAAACTTCTTATGACAATCCGGCTTTAACCGATCCAAAAGAGCTAAGTCTTTTCTGATACTTTTTATTTTATCCTCGATCTTAGGCAACATCATACAACCTTTTAAATGCCAAAAAATCCAGAATTTCATGGTATTTTTTCACTTCAAAAAAATCTCTCTCATCAGATTCTTTGACTACAACACCCTCATCCAATATATCCTTGAGAAGATACATATTTTTCACGTCATTGAGCACCACGATATCAACCTCTCTGTTCAGTGCGACAGCAAGATCATGATGGAGACGCAACCTGTTGTCAAAAGACGGATCGACAAGGTAGACAGCTACATCCACATCACTGCGCTCGATGGCATCCCCTCTGGCATATGAACCAAAGAGGTAAGCAAATAAAACGTCTGGATATTTTTTCAAGAGTTTTTCAAGTTGTTCTTTCATGCTTTTAAGTATATCATAAATATCATCCCCATTATATACATTTTCGGGTATCTCAATCTAGACAAACACACCATACGCTTTAAGTGAGCGCACATTTCTCACAGAGAGTGCAAGTACAAATGTTGAGGGAGGGATATTGGTGAAGTAAGAAATGTGACCGAACGGAACGTAGCCGTTCAGCCGAAGATGCAGAGAACTAAAAGAACTACTATTTCCCTGCGTTCTTCTTGTCTCTCTGGACTCTCTTTCTCATGTTCGCATCCAAATATTTTTTACGGATACGGATACTCTCAGGTGTCACTTCGATCAGTTCATCATCTTCGATCCACTCCATCGCACTCTCCAGTGTCACAGGACGAGGCGGGACAAGTTTGATCGCATCATCGGCACCGCTGGTTCTCATGTTGGTCAGCTGCTTCCCTTTCAGCGGGTTTACTTCCAGGTCTCCCGGTCTTGCACTTTCACCGATGACCATACCGTTGTATACTTTATCCTGAGGCTTGATGAACATGATCCCTCTTGCCTGAAGGTTGAAAATAGAGAAGGCTACCGCTTCACCGTCATCCATAGAGATCAATGCTCCAGGAGTACGGCTCTGTACGATACCGGTGTACGGTCTGTACTCGATGAATGAGTGGTTCATGATCCCCTCACCTTTGGTGTCTGTCAGGAATTCTGAACGGAAACCGATCAGTCCGCGTGCAGGGATCTCGAACTCCAGTCTTACGGTACCGTCAGGCATAGGCGTCAGTGACGTCATCTCTGCTTTTCTCTTACCGAGTTTCTCGATCGCAACCCCTTGGAACTCTTCAGGTACATCCACTACCAGGTGTTCAAACGGTTCCATCTTCACGCCGTTCTCTTCTTTTACAACGACCTCGGGACGCGCCAGAAGGAACTCAAACCCTTCTCTCCTCATGTTTTCAGCCAGGATACCGATCTGAAGCTCACCACGTCCTGAAACCTTGAACGATGCTTCACCCATCGGCTCCATACGCATTGCGATGTTGGTCTCCATCTCTTTTTCAAGTCTCTCTCTGATCTTGTTGGATGTGACGTGTTTCCCTTCCTGACCTGCAAGAGGACCGTCGTTTACTGACATGACAACGGAAAGCGTAGGCTCTTCGATGTGAAGCGGGTCAAGCGCTACAGGGTTTTTCGTATCACAAAGGCTGTCACCTACATCGATATCCGAGAATCCCGCTACCGCTACGATATCACCTGCTTCTGCTTCCTGGATCTCGATCTGCTCAAGCCCTTTGAAACCGATCAGTTTGGAGATACG
>JAQUFB010000048.1 GCA_028684885.1 Sulfurovum sp.
TTTATAGATATTCCCCATATCTTAAAACCTCTTCAAAGCCCCTTTTTATGGGCTCTTTATAGGTATAATTATATCCTTTAGGGGCTGTTGACGGTGTTAAATAGCTACTTTTTTAGATGCTTTTTTTTAGTTCTTTCACAGTCTCAGGACGATGGGAATGAGAGAAGATTTTAGTCACAGTGAGTGTGCCATTTGTAGGAGTTTAAAAACTCCATAATACCTACACTGCGGAGGAGGTGATTGGTTTGTCCGGTATTGAGTTTGAATATTTTGAGAAGTTGCAGGTCTGAAAGCATACGTTGCCGGTTAAAGAGTTCTCCCTCGTAGAGATCGGTCGAAAAGTTTCGTATGATCTCTTCGATTTCAGGTAGGTCCGGCTGTATCCGCTTGACGATATCGGCACTCTGGAGTCCTGAGGATTTCTGATAGAGCACTCTATCGGGAAGCCGCCCTTGCATCATCCGTTTCAGCATCTGCTTGGTGCCTCCTTTTTGATTGATAAAAAGTCTGTTGGGCACGCGGAGCATGAACTCGACTATACGTTTATCTCCGGTTGGGTCACGAAATTCGAGTCCGAAATGTTGTCCTAGTTCGTAGCCGAAACGCAGACGTGGATTGTACCCTGGCATGAGGGTTTGCAGCATGGCATCTGTATGGGATGCAAAGTGATAGTTGAAGTCAATGGGACGGCCGCTCTGTCTGATCAAACGGCTGGGATGAACCTCTCCCTCCAGCATAGGGTTGATATAGCTATATTCTTGCCATGCATGGGGATGTGTATATTGTTTCCATCTTCCTTTTGTGTGGCGGTAAAGTGGCTGCAGGAGTTTTTTTCTGACTATGCCGCGTAGACCATAGCGCAGATAGGTCTCTCTAAACCCAAGCTGATAAGGTATGCCGGTAAACGAGATCGTGGCATTCCCCATCTCCCCGCTGAGAAGTACACGGTGGCCCATATGCTTTGCCTGTTGGAAGATATCGATCAGCCAGTAGGCATTGTGTGCAGCATGGACCGGTTCGCAGAGGATATCGTTGAGCATTCTTATTCCCTGCAGTGGTGTGAGATGTGACGAGTCGAGGAAATGGGTGGTGATGTTGGTATGTATGCCTGCAGTTGCCTCGATATTTGGGCGTTCATTGCCCGTAAGGCTGCCGATATCTAGATCGGAAAGATTATAGGCGGGGATATGGCTGAAAGTGCTGAGCCGTTCTCCCTCCTGTTTCAGAAGTGCTGCGGCCATGGTGACGACGCTTCCGCTGTCAAGCCCACCGCTGAGCATGGAGGCCACAGGACCGTCACTCCTGAGCCTTGCCTGTACGGCTTCTGTGAAGCGTTGCCGCATCTCTTCGGCAGCATCATCAGCGGTGATGTTTGGGTCGGGGGTGATTGTTTCGGGAGACCAGTAGCGTTCCTTGTGATGGGATGTTCTGCCGATTCGCATAGTGTGTGCAGGGTTGAGTAGTTTAACAGATTTAAAAAAAGTTGCATCAGGTTCGAGCCCGAAAACGATAATATCCCGAGCTACCACCTGTTTGAGATCGATCTCTTTAGGTATCTTCGGATGCGCAAGCAGGTGTTTCAAAGAAGAGGAGAAGATATATTGTTCTTCATCAACGTAGTAGTAAAGTGCACCGTACCCATGATGATTCTGTGCCAGGAAGAGTTCGTTCCGGTGAGGGTTGTACGCTGCAAAGATCCAGTCTCCAAGGAGTTGCTCGGGTGTGTCATCCCCGAACATACGGTAGGCTGCCTGCATCAGTGCAGTATCATCCATTTTTCTGCCGAGGGAGAGTGGAATGTTCAGCGCTTTACAGAGAAAGTCCCGATTGTCAAGCCGACCTGATGCAATGAATAGTGAATTGTCTTTATAGTTTTGATCGAGAGACAGAGTATCGGAGGTAAGCGTTTCCCCAACTGTAGCAAGTACTATATGCTTTTCCGGCGAACCTACCAGGCTGATAAGGCGATCAGAGCCTGTATGAGTCTGAAGCCAGTCACTATCAACAGGTGATACAATCCCGCTCCTACGTTTAAAGATACCCCGCATTCCCGCTTTGCCTGTATGGATACTGATCAGAAACTAAGAATTACGATCGTGTTAGGAGTCCATCACCCCCCAGGCCAAGTCTATTCTCGGTGGCGTTGATGTCAAGCTCTGATAATTCAGGCTTTTCCCAGTTTTCTTTTTGAGTGGTTTGTATAGTTATTTCATCATTTTTAGTATCCATATTTATATCCTTCTTGCATGATTTTATAAAATATTATATCACTTTTTTAAAAAAAAATGATTTTATTTATTAATTTTAACATTTCTTGATGATATCTGCAGAGGGATCGGTGCCATCTCTTTGCAGCAGGAAGAAAAAAGCGCTCATGCGACCCCTTTTTATTTGTATGCTAGCATAATGGCCTTTAATATGAAATTTACTAATGTTAGAATATTATATAGCTATATTCAACGAAAGAGGTAGAGATGCTTGCAATGGATAAGATGATCAGGCGTTCAACGGATGTGATCGCTTCCGAAATGGATGACGAACTGGTGATGATGAGCATGGAAAACAACGCCTACTACGGGCTTAACAGCGTCGGCCGCAGGGTATGGGAACTGCTTGAAACAGAGCAGACGCTCCTGTCGCTCTGCGGGCAACTGATGGAAAAGTATGATGTGGATGAAGCTGCATGCCAGAGGGATGTCTCCGCGTTGGTCATGAAGCTTGAAAAAGCAGGACTGGTCACCGTTGTATAAAGCTGTCTGGAATTTTTTGCGCCGTCCTTCCGGCGAAAAGCTGTTGGCGATCGAGGCGCTGTGGTACCTTGCACTGATCAAGGCATGGCTGAAAATCGCTTCGTTCAATGCTATCGCCAGACATTACGGCCTGGAGAGCGCAGAAACCGGGCAGCATGAAGCAGAGAGCGACAGGCAGAGAGCGAAAAGCATCAAATGGGCGATAGGGCGTGTCAGCCGGAGCGTACCATGGAGCAGCGTCTGCCTGGACCAGGCACTGGCCGCGCAGAGAATGCTTTCACGCCGGAACATACCCGGCAACCTCTACCTCGGGGTCGCGAAAAAAGAGGATGCCGGACTCAAAGCCCATGCATGGGTGCGCTGCAACGGGGAGTTCATCACCGGCCGTGCAGGGCACGAGGCGTTTACCGTTGTCTCGTGTTTTGGGTGGAGTGAAGCGTGAAGCGTTAAGAATTAAGAATTTGTGATTGGCGAGCAGCCGGGGCTGCTGATGAGGAATGGGAATCGCTTTGCGATTCTGTGGATTCCGGATCGAGTCCGGAATGACGAGGGGTTTGTAGGGGCGGTACCTTATGTCCACCCGGGGATATCTTTTAAATAAAAACCTGTCACCGCGAACGACCTTGTAAGCAGTGAAATTTACATACCTGTAAATTTTCACGTCGCGTTTCGAGAGTGGTGACGCTTTTTTGCTTCGTTTTTTTTAAAAAAATGAAGAGAGAACCACCGCCTCAATAGTATAAAAAAGGAAATTCATACGTTATAGTAACAGAACGAATGGATACCAATAGTGAGGAGTGAAACGAAGCCCTGCGAGCATTCGTGATGAGTGATTGGTGTTTTACGTCCTTCCGGACTCGATCCAGAATCCAGATGTCAGTGGGCTGCCAGTGAATAGTGAGGCGCGATGCGTGTAGGTCGGGGTGTCCTCACCCCGACTTCAATGGTGGGCTCTCCATGGATCCCCGGGTGCCCGAAGGAAATGCCCCTGGGGCGCGGAGCCTGAGGATGACAAAAGGGGTGGGAATCGCTTTGCGATTCTGTAGATCCCCGATCGGAGTCGAGGATGACGTTAGAGCGGAGTAAGGAGGAATTAGGAGTGAGGAGCAAGTGCAGCTGGGGCTGCGAATTAATAGTTAATAATTAAGAGTGAAGAATGCGTGTAGGTCGGGGTGTCCCCACCCCGACTTCAAGATTGATCAGCGCAAAAAAATATCAATACGAGCAAAAAAAGGTAAAATGGCTTAATCGGTCATCTAAAGGGGGGGGAAATCTAATGTCCAATCACGAATCACTTAACGGAGGGAAGATGAAAGATAAGATCAAAAAGCTCAAAGCACAACTACCGTACCTGCCTAAAACGTTCAGGCTTATCTGGGAGGCATCGCGGTGGTGGACGGTAGCGTGGGCTGCGCTGCTGCTGCTTGGCGGTATATTGCCGGTAGCTGTTATCTATCTGGTGAAACCGATCATCGACAATGTCTCTCTGTTGGCAGGAAAAGGCACGGATGGGATCGATGCACTGATAGTGCCGGTGGTTCTGCTGGGCGTGGTTGTGTTTTTGTTGCCGATATCGTCAAGCCTGCTGGGGTTGGTTCGAAGTATCCAGGCCGAGAAGATCCAGGACCACGTCAAGATGCAGATCCATGCCAAAGCCGTCGCTTTGCCGCTAAGCTTTTTTGAAACACCCCGTTATCATGATATGCTCTATCGTGCCAATGTCGATGCCCTGAGCCGACCCGCTGCGTTGCTGGAAAATGTCGGGCTGTTTGTGCAAAACCTTATAACCCTGGCAGGACTTTTGGCGATCATGGCGCCGCTTGCCTGGTGGGTGCCTTTGGTTTTGGCGGCAGCTGCCATCCCCGCCCTTGCGATAGCGCTTCGATTTACCCTCAGATTTCACGCTTGGCGAACGAGCAATACCGCCGGTGAGAGAAGGCTGCGATATTTTGACTATGTCATGACAGACAGCGAACATGCTTCCGAGATGCGTCTTTTTGGTCTTGGCGGGTTTTTCAAGCAACGCTACGAAGCGCAGAGAGCAAAGATCAGATCGGGGTATTTTTCCCTGCTGCGGTCTGAATTTTTGGCAGAGAGCCTGAGCCTTGCCATAGGTTTTATGGTTTTGGCTTTTGTCATGGGATGGGCGCTGTATGAGACGCTTTCGGGGGCTGTGAGCATAGGATTTTTGAGCATGTTCTATATCGCATTTACCCAGGCGCAGCGTATCGTGCGTTCACTGCTGGGCAATGCGAGCGAGCTCTATAAAAACATCCTCTTTTTGGAAAACCTGTTTGAATTTTTGGCGATCGAAATAGAGGATAGAAAATATAAACATACGCTGCCGGACAGCACTGGCTATGCGATAGTGTTCGATAAGGTGAGTTTCCGCTATCCGCATAGCGACAGGATGGCGCTCAATGGCCTTTCGCTCACGCTGCAAGCCGGCAAGATCACTGCGATCGTAGGAACGAACGGTGCGGGCAAAAGTACACTGGTAAAGCTGCTGTGTCGGTTTTATGACCCGGATAGCGGAGCGATAAGGCTAAACGGCATGCCGCTTCATCATATCGCACCTGAAGAGATGCATCGGCATATGACGGTGCTGTTTCAAAATTATATGCGCTATCATATGAGCGTCAGGGAGAATATCGCTTTGTCCAATGCCAGGGAGGGCCAAGCGGCTATCATCGCAGCCTCGCGCTCAGCCGGTTCGCATGATTTTGTAGAAAAACTTGACCAGGGATATGAGACGATGCTCGGGCGCTGGTTCGGCGGGGCGGAACTGAGCGGAGGGGAGTGGCAGCGTATCGCCCTGGCGAGAGCCTTTATGCGGGATACCGGGCTTATCATCCTCGATGAGCCTACCAGTGCTCTGGATTCGTGGGGAGAGATCGACTGGCTGAGCCGTTTCCGCTCTCTGTGTCACGGCAAAACGGCACTGATCATCACCCACCGCTTTACGACCGCGCGTCACGCCGATGTGATACACGTCATGGACAAAGGGAAGATCGTCGAGTCCGGAACACACGATGAACTGATCAGACTGGGCGGGCGCTATGCCTCCTCCTGGGAGAAGCAGACCAGGGAGTATATGGTAATTCGTGATTAGTGATTTGTGATTGGCGAGCAGCTAGGCTGCTAGTGAGGAACTAGGAGTGAGGAGTGAGGAATGAATGTAGGATGCATGAATGCATCTTCTAGGAAAGGTTTCAAGGGTGGGTTTGCCAACCCACGCTGTGACCAAATATGATCACCAAAACCAACCGGTGATCGTCGTAACCATTCCCTGGGTTCCGGTGGGCTGGCAAGCCCACCCGCGATATGGTTGCTGGCAAAATGGAGTGGTAGGGGCGGTACCGTTGTGTCCGCCCATAGATATCTGTTAAATAAAAACCTGTCACCGGAACGGTCGGAATTTTACTTTTTACTTTTTTCCCGTTCGCCCTGAGCTTGTCGAAGGGGCAAGCGCAGCAGGGGGCTGCGAGTGAATAATTAACAATTAATAGTAGGGGCAGTATCTTGTGTCTGATCGGATAAGGTATGCTATAATACTGTTATATATTATTATGTAGGATAACAGTATGTTTGTAAACAGAACAAGTGAACTCTCCTCCCTTGAAGCGGAGTATGCCAGAGAGACGAGCAGTTTCAGTGTGATATACGGCAGGAGAAGGGTGGGAAAAACCGCATTGATCAGTGAATTTATCAAAGAGAAGCCCCATATCTATCTCTATATCACCCTGAGCGACCTGGAGAGCCAGCTGGAAGCCTTTACCGATGAGATCAGAAGATTTGTGGATGAGCGCATCCGGGAGCATCTCAGATTTGAAAGTTTTGAAAAAGCCATCGCCTTTTTGGCGACACTGAAGATGGAGCGGAAACTGGTTTTCGTGATAGACGAATATCAGTATCTTGCCCAGAAGGACAGAGCCTTCTCCTCGAAGCTGCAAAAGCTGTGGGATATGGATCTCGCAGGCGCGAATATCCATCTGATCCTCTGCGGCTCGGTACTCTCCATGATGCACAGCGAGGTGCTGAACTACGATGCACCCCTGTACGGAAGAAGAACCTCGCAACTCCATATCAAGCCCATCAGATTTCACTATATCAAAGCCTTTCTGCCAAACCTCTCCAAGCTGGACCAGATGCATGTCTACAGTTCGTTCGGTACGATCCCGAAGTATCTGAATGAGTATGACCAACACCTGACATTTATGGAAAACATCGAAAAAAAGATACTCAATAAAAACAGTTACCTCTACAGCGAGGGGAACTTTCTGCTGAGAGACGAGATCAGCGAACCGGCCAGTTTTTTCAGTATCCTGCGCTCCATCTCCATGGGCAATAGAAAAATAGGCCATATCGCCTCCTCTTTGGGGGTGAACTCCCCCTACCTGAGCAAGTATATGCAGAAGCTGATTGACCTTGATATCATAGAGAAGCAGATACCCGTCACCGAAACCAACCCGCTGAAAAGCAAATTCGGCCAGTATAGGATCAAAGACAAGTTTTTGAATTTCTGGTTCTATTATGTCTATAAAAACTACAACACGCTTGAGTTGGAGCAGACCCGGCACGTACTGGATGAGATAGCGCAGAACTTTAATGACAGGTTCGTCTCTTTTGCATTTGAGGACTACCTGCTGGAAGATCTATTGCGGGCGCCTGAAAAATACTTCGATTTCATCCCGGTAAAAGCCGGACGGTGGTGGAACAACAAAGAGGAGATCGATATCGTGGCGTTTGATGAGGAGAACATCGCCTTTATAGAATGCAAGTGGCAAAACCGTGTCGATAAAACGCAGGTGAGAAACAGGCTGATCCAAAAAGCCCAGGCACTCGCGGGGAATAAAAAAGCCACCTACCTGGTCATCACAAAGGATGATTATCTTGGGGAATAGTGATTAGTGATTGGTGAATAGTAATTTTGTGTAGGGGCGGATCGTTGTGTCCGCCCGGGGATGATGGGAATCCGTGAAGAGGATCGAATGCGTTCTGTATGCGGATGCGGAATGGGTTGTTGTATAATGCAGCAGAGAGTATTTGTAGCGTAGGAGCAGGTATGAACGAAAAAAATCTTCTATTGCAACTGTTCAGCGCAGAGCCCCGGGCCACGCTGGAGGATATCACCGAGACACAGTGGAGCAGTATCCTGGAACTTGCGGGCAAACAGCATGTGGCAGCCTGCCTTTATCATCATCTGCAGGAGACCGGCACATTGGGGATGATCCCCGAAGATGCAAAAGAGGCGTTGTTTCAGGCATTTCAGGCAAACACGTTTCGGAATATGGCGCTGATCGCGGAGTTCAGGAGGATCACTGAGGCATTCAGCAAACAAGAGATCCCTGTGATCGGACTGAAAGGGCTGCATCTGGCGGAGAAGATCTATCCGCATATCGGGTTACGCTATCTGAGGGACCTGGATGTATTGGTCCCCGCAGAGCAGATGGAATCTGCCTACAGAGCTACCTTGGCACTCGGGTATCAGTGTGAGAAGGTCATCACAAAGCAGGATCTTGTTGCACCGCATCATCACCACCTCCATCAGCAGTATCATCCCGATAAAGCGATCATTCTCGAACTGCACGGCTATCTCATAGAGGACAAAAATATCGAAATGCGTGAGTTGTGGGAAAATGCAAGCCCCTTTGAGGGGCATCACTACCGCTATCTTGATAGCGAAGACCTGCTGCTCCATCTCTGTATGCATATCAGCTACTCGGATCTCTTCAAGATCGATCTGAGGCACTACCTGGATATCTACATGATGCTCAAAAACCAAAGTGAAAAGATAAACTGGGAGGCGTTTTTGGTGCGTGCAGAGAAACGGGGGCTGACGAAGGGGGTATTGCTCGTCATGCAGATCACCTCCGAGCTCTTTGCCTGCAAGCTCCCGGAGCAACTTCAGCGTATCGTCAAGGATGACCCCGGTCAACGCGAGCGCATCAATCATGCGGTAGATTTTATGTGGCAGTATGATAAATCCTCAAAAGGATACAACGCATACAAATCCAGAGTGTTTGTACCCGATGAGCCGATCCTGAGACGCTTGGTGAAACGGATATTTATCCCCAAAGAGGAGCTGAGCTTCTACTATTCGCTCGATCCTGACTCATGGAGGGTCTATCCCTATTACGGGAGAAGGGTCTATGACCTCTTTCAACGACACTTTTTTATGCTGATACGAACCAGAACGGATTCCCGACAGATAGAGGCTGTCGATAAAACCAGGATACTGCATAGGTATCTTTTTGGTAATTAGTGATTGGTGATTCGTGATTGGTGAGGTGTGATGCGTGTAGATCGGGGTGTCCCCACCCTGACTTCAATGGTGGGCTTTCCATGGATCCCCGGGTGCCCGCAGGGTTTCGTTTCACTTCTCTGTCTTCCGTGGTACATTTTGTACATGCCTACATGGCTTCGTTTCACTACGACTTAGCCTACAGCGGTATACAAGTATACATCGCTTTCGGTTCCGAGCTTACAAAAGCAAAGCAGTTTGCTTTTGCTTCACAGCTCTCATGGTTTCAAACCTATAAACGATAAACTATTGTCGTTCGCTTCACGCTTCTGCCTGCGCGGGTCGCACTTAGTTGCTTCACTTTGCCTTCAGCGGTGCACAAGCGCACATCGCTTTCGGTTCCGAAGCTAGAAACAACAAGCAGTTGTTGTTTGCTTGACGCTTCTCATGGTTCCGAGCCTATAAAAGCAAAGCAGTTTGCTTTTATTTAACGGCTCTCATCCTTGGGGTGCGGAGCCCGGGGATGACGAGAGGGAGGGGCATGGATCGACAGGCTCACCGAGAACGGACAGTGATGGGGGTTGTGGTATAATAGATCAAAGAGTATTTCGGGTGCAGGAGCAGGTGTGTTCACAAAAAATATCTATTACCAGGTAGAGAAGCGGTATGCCGGTACGAGGCTGGCGGTGATAGGGATACTGACCTTCCTGAGCTTCCTCCTCTTCGGGCAGATCGGGAGCGAGATCGTCAAAGAGATGCTGATGATCAGCATGATGCTGGGCGGGCTGCTTGTGTTCTCTCTGCTGCACTATGCTTTTCTGGTACGGTATCCTCAGCGTGCCGTCGGGCTGCGCAAGAGTATCGTGGTGCTGTTGGATCTTGCAGTGCTGACACTGCTCGTGATGCTGTTTGAGCAGTATGGGATCTACTTTTTGCCCTTTTATGTCTGGCTGGTGATGCTCTCGGGTGCGAATTTCGGGATCGGCTACTTCTATACCAGCATCATCGGCGCAGCGCTTTCGTGGATCACGCTGCTGCTCTACTCCCCCTACTGGAGAGGGCACTACGATATCCTGGTTGCCTTTGCGATGACCACCTTTCTGGTCCCGCTTTTTTACCTGAAGAATATTGTACGAATGCATGCGAAGCATGTGGAACTCACCGAGGTGCTGAACTCCGCAGCGAAGGATGCACGGCATGACGAGCTGACCGGTGTGGCCAACAGAAAGGTCTACAAGGAGGAGATCAGAGAGGCGATCAAGCGCAGGGAGTTCTTCGCGCTGCTCTTTATCGATCTCAACAAGTTCAAGGTGATCAACGATACGCACGGCCACCATATCGGGGACGAGGTGCTCAAAGAGGTGGTCAGAAGATTGACGGAGTACCTGGGGGAGGAGGACTTCCTGGCGAGGCTGGGAGGGGATGAGTTCGTCATCATCACGCGCCGCAAAAAGGTCTTTCTGCCCAAGTTTGTCGAGAAGCTGGAGCAGGAGGTGATCGGAAAGTTCGAGGTCGAGGGGGTGACGGTGCCGATCGAGCTGAGCATCGGTATCAGTACCTTCCCTGACGACCACCGCTCGGAGATGATGCTCAGCAAATATGCCGATGAGGCGATGTATGTCGCCAAAAAAGACCCAAGCAGGTTCCATATGTTCTATGCGGAGCTCACCGAAGCGCAAAAGAGTCTCTCACGTTAAAACTTCAGAGGCTTTGAGAGAATTTTGGCTATAATTAGCCCATTTTTAATGTATCTGTCACCGTACGGGGGTATTTACCCGGTGCAGTGATGACGCATTTCATACTATAGTGAAGGGTATATTTTGAGCGAAAACATTATCGGATATCTGGATAAGGACAACAACATCATCGATACACAGAGCGCTGTGGATACGGCGGGATTGACACCGATCGAGTATGACAACAGCGAGAAAGCACTGGAGATCATCCGACACTCCACTGCACACCTGATGGCGCAGGCGATCACCGAGCTTTATCCCAACTCCCAGTTTTTTGTGGGGCCGGTCGTGGACGAAGGGTTCTACTATGACTTCAGGGTCGATGAGAAGATCGGAGAAGAGGATCTCAAAACGATCGAGAAGAAGATGAAAGAGCTCATCAAGAAGAAGTACAAGATCGAAAAGTACGAGCTCAGTAAAGACGAAGCGATGAAAAAGTTCGCCAACGACGATCTCAAGCAGGCGGTGATGAGCAGGATCCCGGATGAGACGCTTTCAATCTACAAGCAAGGGGAGTTCGAAGACCTCTGCCGCGGCCCTCACGTACCGGCATTGCGGTTTTTGAACAACTTCAAGCTCACCCGTGTGGCGGGTGCCTACCTCGGCGGGGACGAGAAGGCGGAGATGCTGACGCGTATCTACGGGATCGCTTTTGCGGACAAGGAGTCGCTCAAGGCGCACCTGGATATGCTCGAAGAGGCGAAGAAGCGCGACCACCGCAAGATCGGTACGGAGATGGAGCTCTTTATGTTCAACGAATCGGCTGGATCGGGACTGCCGTTCTGGATGCCTCAGGGGGCAAAGCTGCGTGCAAAGCTCGAAGAGATCCTTCACAAAGCACACCGCATCAGGGGCTACCAGCCTGTACGCGGGCCGGAGATCCTCAAGTCGGATATGTGGAGAACCTCGGGGCACTATGCCTGCTACGGCGAGAACATGTACCTCACAGAGATCGATGAGCAGGAGTACGGGATCAAGCCGATGAACTGTATCGGGCATATCCAGATCTTCAAACAGACACAGAAGAGCTACCGTGACCTGCCGCTCCGTTTCTATGAGTACGGCGTGGTGCACAGACATGAGAAGTCAGGGGTGCTCCACGGGCTGCTTCGTGTAAGAGAGTTCACCCAGGATGATGCGCACATCTTCTGTACGCCAGAGCAGATCGCGGGAGAGGTGATCGAGGTGGTCGAGTTCGTCGACAGCGTGATGCAGCTCTTCGGGTTTGAGTATACGATGGAGGTCGCGACGAAACCGGAGAAGGCGATCGGCGAGGATGCGGTATGGGAGCTGGCGACCCAGGGGCTCAAGGATGCGCTTACGGAGAACAACCTGCCGTATACGATCGACGAGGGCGGCGGTGCCTTCTACGGGCCGAAGATCGACGTGAAGATCACCGATGCGCTCGGGCGTAAATGGCAGTGCGGTACGATCCAGGTCGACTTCAACCTCCCTCAGCGTTTCGAGGTGGAGTATGTGGCAGAGGACAATACGCGCAAGCAGCCGGTGATGCTGCACAGGGCGATCCTCGGGTCCTTCGAGCGCTTTATCGCGATCCTGACAGAGCACTTTGCCGGAGAGTTCCCGTTCTTTATCGCGCCGACACAGGTGATCTTTGTACCGATCGCGGAAAATCATGTCGCGTATGCCAACGAGCTTAAGAAAACGCTGATGGCTGAAGGGATCGATGCCGAAGTGTACGACAAAAACGACTCGCTGAACAAACGTATCCGTACGGCTGAGAAACAGAGAGTGCCGTATGTTGCGATTATCGGGGACGAAGAGGTGGCCAACAGATCGGTGGCGATCCGTAACAGAAGAAGCAGAGAACAGTATAATCTTACACAAGACGAATTTATGGTAGAATTGAGACAAGAATTACAAAAAGGTAAAATTTGAGTAGACAAATCGACAGAACCAGGGGAAGAAAAAAAGGTGATGAAGTCATCATGAATGACGCCATCAGGGCAAGCGAGCTGAGAGTGCTAGGTGATGACGGAGAACAGTTCGGTATCATCTCGAAAGCGGAAGCACTGCAGATCGCTGAAGCGAAGGGACTTGATCTCGTACTGATGTCACCGGATGCGAAACCCCCTGTCGCAAAAGTCATGGATTTTGGCAAACACAGATACGAGCTGGAAAAGAAGAAAAAAGAGGCGCGTAAAAACCAGAAGAAGGTCGAAGTCAAAGAGGTGAAGTTCTCCTGTAAGATCGCCGAGAATGACATCAGCTTCAAAGTGAAACATGCCAGAGAGTTCCTGGAAAAAGGAAAGCATGTAAAACTCAGAGTCTTCCTCAAAGGACGCGAGATGGCACACCCCGAGTGGGGGATCGAAGTGCTCCAGCGTGTCTGGCCGATGCTCGAAGATATCGCGGTACTTGAAAAAGACGCACACCAGGAAGGGCGCTATATCAATATGTACGTCACTCCGCTGAAGAAGTAGCAGGGAGCAGCTCTGCTGCTAGTGAGGAGTTAGGAATTTTGGTAAGCTTTTCTTTGAAAAAGCTTTTATCAAGTAATTTCCAATTACTAATCGCTGATCATGTCATCCTCGCGAAGGTGAGAAGTGTTAAGCAAACAATAACTGCTTGTTGTTTGTAGCTTCGGAACCATGAGACCCGTTAAATAAACGTGAGTGAACCTCACGTTTATAGGGGCGGAACCGAGCGCGTCGAACGCAGTGAGCCGCGAAGGCAAATCGTGCAGAATGCACCACTGAAGGAGGATCCGCAACCTGATAACTAATTTTCACACTTTTTTATTTTAGAATGTTCAGCAGGGTTTCTCTATTCATTTTTTTCTCAAAGAGAGTGATGACTCTGTCATCGCTTCGCTGCACTAGGAGAAAAAAGTACAAACGGCTGTTACTATAACGTATGAATTTCCTCTTTTATACTATTGAGGCGGTGGTTCTCTCTTCATTTTTTTAGAAAAAACGAAGCAAAAAAGGGTAGCGTAAAAATATTTCTGTAAATTCCAAATCAGCTATGATAAAAAGAAAAAGGAGTCATAGCGATGGAAGTAAAAGAAAATAACAAAGTAGAGTTTGATCTGGAGGAGTTGGCGCCGCTGCTG
>JAQUFB010000143.1 GCA_028684885.1 Sulfurovum sp.
AATATCTTCATTTCGTTATAATCCTTGTATGGAATATGGAATCATCTCACTGGCAATTCCCTTGCTGACTATTTTTCTGGCTATTATAACAAAAGATGTGATCGTTTCTCTTCTGGGCGGGATCTTTGCAGGATTTCTTGTACTCAACGGCTACAATCCCGCCAAAGCGTTCATCGCACTGTGGGATGGCGTCATCGCGCTCTTTGCCGAGGGCTGGATCGTCAAGACCCTGCTTTTCATGCTCTTCATCGGTGCGATCATACGGCTGCTTACGATCTCCGGTTCGGTAGAACAGTTCGTCGCCTATCTTTCGGAGAAGTCAAAGCGTATCGACTCGCCCGTCGGGGCAATGCTCCTGGCATACTTCATCGGTGTGGTGATCTTCATCGAATCCTCCATCACCTCTCTGGTGGCAGGGACCGTAGCCAAGCCGTTGTGTGACAGGAACGGTGTCAGCCGCGAAAAGCTTGCCTATATCTGCGACTCCACCTCCGCACCGGTCTGTTCGCTGATCCCGCTCAATGCCTGGGGCGCTCTGCTTCTGGGGCTGATCATCACCGCGATCGAATCCAAAGTGATAACAGGAGATGCGGTCTCCCTGCTGGTCTATTCGATCCCCTATAACTTCTATTCGATCTTTACGTTATTGATCGTACTTACTGTGATATTTTTAAATATCAATATCGGTCCGATGCGGAATTCCCTTCCAAGAACCTACGGTCTGCCCGACAATCACAAAGAGATCAAACCCTCACTCTACGGTATGCTGCTGCCGATCATTGTCATGGTAGCGATGGTGCCTGTGGGACTCTATATCACCGGTGATGGAGATATCTTCAAAGGGTCGGGTTCCACCTCGGTCTACTATGCGGTCATCACTACCCTGCTCTTTATCTATCTGCTCTTTGTACCCAACAAAACGATCTCTCACAAAAGATATTTTGAAGGGCTCTTTGAAGGGATATCCCATATGCTTCCCGTCACGACCATCCTGGTATTTGCACTGCTGATCGGCAAGGTGATCGGCGACCTGGGTACGGCACAATACCTTGCCTCCATCCTGCATGGGAACATCTCAGCGATCCTCGTACCTCTGCTGATATTTTTGGTTTCATCCATCACTGCATTTTCTACCGGTACGAGCTGGGGGACCTTCTCTATCATGATGCCCATAGCGCTGGCGCTGGGTGCGACACTTGACCTCCATCTCCCGCTGGTGATCGCCGCGGTCATCAGCGGAGGGATCTTCGGAGACCACTCCTCCCCTATCTCGGATACCACCATCATCTCATCCATGGCAGCAGACTGTAACCACATCGACCATGTGCGTACGCAGCTGCCCTATGCTATGATCGGCGGAGTCTCGGCAAGTATCGCTTTTTTGATAGCCGGATGGTTAACGATATAGATCAAGTGAAAATAAATACATTAGTGTACAATAGTACTTTATCCTCTTTAAAAAGAGTGTTTCATAAAGAGGAAATAACGAGCTAAAAAAGGGAGTTTTATGAAAAATGTTTTAATCTCAATCATAGTTTCTATCGCTATTGCTGCTTCGGGATACTTTGTCGGTCAAACGATGTACAATGCAAAAGTTGCCATAAACACTGCCGAAGTAAAGGGACTATCAGAACGGACAGTGAAAGCTGACTTGGTCAATTGGCGTTTAAACTTCAAAGTTGCGTCCAACAGAAAAGAGGACCTCCCCAATCTCTATAGTGATGCGGAAAAGATACAAAAAGAGATCATAGCACTGCTGCTTCAAAGTGGACTACAAAAAGAAGAGATTAATGTCGGTGTCATCAACTACATCCCTATAGCATTTAGAGACAGGGATCAAAAACTGGTAGACCAGCAACATCAGTTAAGTAATAATATTGAGGTACAAACCAAAAAAGTAGCTCTTATCTCATCTGTAAGATCAAGTATCAATAAACTCATTGCAAAGGGGATAGATATCAATAATTTTGAACCTGAATATAGATTTACAAGTTTAAATGACATCAAACCTGATATGTTAAAAGAAGCCACGCAAAATGCACGCATTGCTGCTAATGAATTTGCCCAAAATGCCGGCGTAAAAGTGGGGAGTATCAGAAGTGCGAGACAGGGAAATTTTTTGATACGCGATATAGGTGAAAGTTACAGTGATACAAAAAAAATAGATAAATATGTCAGAGTGGTTACTACAATAACTTTTTATCTCACTGAGTAAATGTTTCTCATCCTTTTAGAGTGATCTGCAACATTACTAGATTTTTAGGAGCAATAGATGTACCTTTTCACTTCAGAAACCGTATCGGCAGGACACCCCGATAAATGTGCCGATATCATCGCAGACAGTATCGTGGATAGACTGCTTCAAAGTGATCCCAAGTCAAAAGTAGCCACAGAAACCTTTCTGAGCGGCAACCATATCATCATCGGTGGGGAAGTGAAGACTTCTGCAACTACAAACGATGCCTTTTATAAAGATATCACCAAAAAAGCGCTGCATAAGATAGGCTATCCCGAGAGTAAAGGATTTGAGCGCGGGGAGACACTCTACCCGGATGAAGCGGATATCCATGTCTATGTTTCCGAACAGTCGCCGGATATTACCCAGGGTGTAGAGAAAGCGGATGAAGAGATCGGTGCGGGTGACCAGGGGATCATGTTTGGCTATGCGACCAGCGAACGCGATGACTATATGCCCACCGCCCTCGCCTATGCCAGGGAGATACGGGATGTGCTCTATGGCTATGCGCTGGAACACCCTGAGACCTTCGGCGTGGATCTCAAGACACAGGTGACGATGGACTACGGCACCAAAGAGAACTTTGATCACTGCAAGCCCGTGAAGGTTTCACAAATCGTGGTAGCGATCGCGCATAGTGAAAAGGTCACGCAAAAAGAGGTGCAGCAGCTGGTCAGAAAGCTCATCATCGAAAAAGTGAAGTTCAACGAGGGGCATTTTGATGAAGCAAATGTTCTTTTCTATATCAACAACACCGGAAGGTTTGTCCGGCATTCCCCCGTCGCAGACTCGGGCCTTACCGGAAGAAAGGTCGTCTGTGACACCTATGGAGGGTATGCGCCCATCGGGGGAGGCTCACAAAGCTCCAAAGACTACAGCAAGGTAGACCGTTCCGCCCTCTATGCAGCCAGATGGATCGCCAAGCATATCGTTGCAGCCGGATTGGCAGAGAAAGCACTTGTCCAGCTTGCCTATGTCATCGCCGAACCAAGACCGCTCTCTGTAACG
>JAQUFB010000144.1 GCA_028684885.1 Sulfurovum sp.
GCACTGCTTTTTACCTTCCTGGTGATCTTTGAGGAGTACCGCGACTTCGAACAGGAATCGATCCATCTTCGCAATGCCTACCTTGCCACCCAGAAAGCAAAAGCCAAAGAGGAGACACAAAGGGTCCTGGAGTATATCAGCTACTCCGACACGACGATGAACGGGAAATTGAATCCTGATCAGATCAAAGCACACGTCATCAACTCTATAGAACACCTCTTTGACCGCAAAAGCGGGAGCAGCTACATCTTTATCTATACGCTGGAGGGGATTAACATCTCTGATCCCAACAAACCCGGCAACCGCGGCAAAAACATGATAGAACTTCAGGATACCAACGGCAAATATATCCTCAAAGAGCTGATCAGCGAGGCTGAAAGCGGAGGAGGGTATGTAGCGTATCTCTGGGAGAACCCGGTAAATGCCCGACTCTCTGCCAAGGTCTCTTACGCCTCTTCTTACAAACCGTGGAACTGGCTGGTGGGGGCAGGTGTCTACCTCGATGAGATCGATGCGATGATCAATGAAAAAAAAGAGAAGATGAAGGAGCGTCTGATCAGATATATCATGGAGGTGCTGACCCTCTCGTCCATCCTCTTCTGGATCGCCTGGGGCGGGATCAAACTGATCAACGGCATCATACAGAAAGAGATGTCGACTTTCCGGGACTTTTTTCGGCAGTCGGTACTGTACAATATCGTGATCGATAAACGGCAGATCAAGATCAAGGAGTTTCAGGTACTCGTCGCCTATGTCAACGAGATGGTGAGCGCCATCCATGAAAAAAACAGGGAGCTCAGGGAGCTCAATGTCTCGCTGGAGGAGAAAGTACTGCAAAAAACCGCCAAACTTCAAGACCAGATGCTGTATAATGAGAAGCTGGTCGCAGCTCAGGACAGCTTCATCAAGCACTCGATCCATGAGGTCAACACACCGCTGGCGGTGATCATGACCCATATCGATATCTATAAGATGAAGCATGGAGAGAACAGGTATCTCACCAAGATCGAAGCGGCAGCCAAAATGATCTCAACGATCTATGAAGACCTGAGCTATATGGTGAAAAAAGACCGACTTCATTATGAAAAAGAGTGGATCGATATCAAAGCCTATCTGCTTTCGCGCATCAAATTTTTCGAGGAGATCGCACACAGCAATGAGCATGGGATCGTGACGGAGCTTTGCGAGTGCGGGAGTATCTGGTTCAACGATCTTGAACTGCAGCGCATCATTGACAACAATCTCTCCAATGCAATAAAATATGCAAAGAGGGGAACGGATATCAGGATCGAGCTTGATGAAAAGGAAGGGGATATCGTGATGCGGTTTGTGACCCGGTCAAAAAAGATCGAGGATACAAAGAAGATCTTTGAGGCGTTCCATAGAGAAGACAAGGTCAAAACAGGCTTTGGGCTGGGGCTTGAGATCGTAGGGGAGATCTGCGAAAACGAGGGGATCATGATCGATGTGGTTTCCAGTGAAGCGATGACGGTTTTCAGTTACCGGTTTAAGAAAGGGAAAAAAGATGAGAATACTCCTGCTTGAAGATGAGCTGATGCTCCAGAGTGCCATTGTTGAGTATCTTACGGCAACGGGGTATATCGTCGATGCTTTTGAAGACGGGGAGGAGGCCTACCAGCAGATCAAAAAAACCGCTTATGACCTCTTTGTCTTCGATATCAATACCCCTTCGATCGATGGCCTTTCCCTGCTTGAAAAACTCCAGAAAGAGAAGATCCATGTCCCCACGGTCTTTATCTCGGCGATCACCCAGATCGAACAGATCTCAAAGGCCTACGAGCTTGGATGCTATGATTACCTCAAAAAACCCTTTCACCTCAAAGAGCTCACCCTGCATATAGAAAGGCTGCTTAAAATGGCGGATATCCACTCAAAGAGCATCGTCAAGCTGAGTCGGATGTACAGCTATGACCTGGAGAAGGACAGGCTGCTCTTTGACAATGTCGAACAGGAACTCAAACCCAAACATCAGCAGATCATACGTCTGCTTGCCTCCAATGTGGAGAGGGTGGTGGACTTCGATATGCTCAGGCACTATGTATGGGATGATATCCATGTGGATGCCGCAACGATCAGGGCCGAGATGCACAGGGTACGCCAGGCGCTCAAGGAGGATCTGATCGTCAGTATCAAGGGGATAGGGTATAAACTCGCAAAACACTGATCCTACACAACCTTTAAATCGTCATCTATTCAGTTTTCTTTACTTTGACTATAACTCCCGACTAGTATGTAACGATTTTATACATATTTTTACTTTTTTTTCCGTAATTTTCACCGAAAACCGCTATGCTATGTTAATGCTATGTTCGGTTTTTATGATATAGATGTTTGGAATTTTGAATCCTTTGCAAACCTTATTATTGAGATAAAAGGCTATACAAAGGGTTCTGCTAAAAGGAGAAATATGAAACTGATCAAGATGAGTCTTGCTGCTTCACTTGCAGTAAGTTTGGCTGCAGCCGGCGGAGAGATCGCGCCGGTGCAGGAAACCGCGCCTTCAGCGGAGACGGAAGTCGATTATGGTACGGTGTTTGGACAATCGCGTACTTTCTATATCGACAGGACCTACAAAGGTTCTATCGAGAACAACCGTAACTCACTGGCGACAGGCGGATATATAGGGTACAAAACACCGGACTTTCATGGCTTGACCGCGACCGCGGCGCTTTACGGGGTGTACGGATTTGATATCCATGACGAGGATGCAGAGGTGGCGGGGAGTTCAAGTTATGACCCGGCACTCTATGGCGATGGGTTCAAAAACTATCTCTTCCTCGGTAAAGCCTATCTGAATTACACGTATGAGAATACCACGATCAAAGTAGGCCGCCAGAGGCTTGATACACCGCTTGCAGGGGCAGATGATGCGAGAATGCTTCCGAACCTTTTTGAAGCGGCGGTGGTAACGAACAGCGACATCAAAGATACGACCCTGATCGCTGCGCATATCACCAAAGAGAGTGTTGGAACGTTCGGTAACGTTTATCCCACAACTTCAGCAAGCTTGCTTTCACTTGCGATGCAGAGCGGTTACGGTTACGGGTACAAGCTTGGCACGAACGGTGAGTTTGCAGAGATGGGCGAGATCGCACTGGGTGCCGGAAATGACACTGCCGGTGTGACAGCTCTGGCGGCGATCTACAAAGGGATCGACGGGGTGACGCTTCAGGCGTGGGACTACTATGCACATGATATCCT
>JAQUFB010000049.1:0-5875 GCA_028684885.1 Sulfurovum sp.
CCGGATTGAGCGCCCTGATCTCTTCGATCGTGAGTTCATCGTTACGAATTACCTTCAGATCAGCACCCAACTCTTTACAGTATTGCACTATATTATAGGTAAAACTGTCGTAGTTGTCTATCATTAATACCATTTTCTATCCTCTTATTTGAGATCCACTGTCCAAAAGAAATCGATCCAGGCTGTCGCCTCTTTGACATACCAATTGGGTGCTATTTTAGCACTTTTTTTATAAAAGAGCGAGGCGGTGAAGAACGTGATATCTGGATATCTCTCACCCAATACCTTCAAAACTGGAATAAGCGTATCACCGCTGTCCACAATATCATCCAGGATCAAAACACGTTGTGCCGACCTGAGATCAGGGATATTGAATACCTCGACGCTCTCATTTTTTTGCGTATCTTCATAACCGATCGTATTGAGACTGTAGACTGCACGCATATCATAATACTCGCCAAGCAGATGGGCCATCGTCATCCCTCCTCTGGCGATGCAGAGGATCGCATCAAAAGGCTGATCGATCTTCCCGGCCAAGACCTTCAGGTCATCCCTGAACTCTTCATACGGATAGTAGACCCTATTCATAGATTTTCAACTCGTTATAGAGGCTGTCGCGTTCTACCGGAGTGAAGCCTGTGTTTTTGATCATAGAGATGAACTCTTCCAGCTGCATCCCTTTGGCACTGTCTGCCCCTGCGGCCGACTGGATCGACTCTTTTTCGATCGTCCCGTCCAGATCGTCGGCTCCGAACTCCTGGGCGATAAGCGCAAGATTGATCGATGCGGTGACCCAGTAGGCTTTGATATGCGGGATGTTGTCCAGCATGATACGGCTGATCGCATAGGTTTTCAATACCTCCTGGCCTGTCGGGAAATTGCACCCCTTGAGGTAGTTGTTCTCTCTTTGATAGACCAGAGGGATAAAGGCATTGAAGCCTCCCGTCCTGTCCTGAAGATCGCGCAGACGTATCATATGGTCGATACGGTGTGCCCGTGTCTCCACATGCCCAAAGAGCATCGTTGCGTTACTCTCTTTTCCTCTCTCATGCCATTTTTGATGGATCTCCAGCCACTGCCCTGAGGTCACCTTTCCTTTGCAGAGATATTCGCGCACCTTCTCATCAAAGATCTCGGCACCCCCGCCCGGCATAGAGTCCACCCCGTTTTCGATCATCATATCGAGCACTTCATCATAACTGAGTCCGTACTTTCTGTGCAGGAAATCAACCTCTGCAGCCGTCATCGCTTTGACATGGAGCTGCGGATGGGCCTCTTTGATCTTTCTGAAGGCACCCATATACCACTCAAGCCCTGCATCCGGATTGTGCGCTGAGACGATATGGATCTCCTTGGCACCCTTCTTGACCGCATTGGAAGCGATCTCAAGCATCTCTTCATGGCTCATCGTATAGGGGTTGGGATTTTTGCGCGTAGCAGAATAGGCGCAGAACTTGCAGACATCCGCGCAGATATTGGTAGGGTTCAGGTGACGGTTGATATTGAAATAGCTTTTCCTGCCGTACTTCTCTCTGCGTATCGCATCTGCCAGTTCACCCAGCGTATAGAGGTCAAGGGCATAAAGCGCTTCCCCCTCTTCCTGGCTCAACCGTTCTCTTCTTTTTACTTTTTCTATCAATCGATCTTGTTGCAACTGTGTCATAGATTATCCGTACACTCCGCTCACACCTTCTATGCTCAATATTTCATCATCTTTGAGAGAGGTGCGGCAATAGTTTTTGGTATTATACCAATAAAAGATTAGGGAGTTGAACGTGGACAGTCTCAAAGCCGAGGCAGAAGAGCTTCTCTACAGTAATGCCGAGGATTTCAAGATCGCCAAAGTGCTTCAAGCTGACATCAAGCACTATCTGGAAAACCTTGAAGAGAGCTTCCGCACCTCAGAAGGTAAAGACTTTCTGGTGCAGCATACCCGGAAAATCGACTGTATTCTCCAGCTTGTCTACAAGGTCGCGCTTCGTGCCATGTTCGGCAACTATGCACCGATGAAAAACTCCCTTCCTGTTGCAATGATCGCGCTGGGCAGTTACGGACGCGAACAGCTCTGTGTCCGTTCAGACATCGACCTGATGATTGTCTACAAAGAGATACCGGGGTACAACACGCAGGCTTTTATCGAGAAGATCCTCTATATCCTCTGGGATACAGGGCTGAAACTCGGCCACCGTGTGCATACTGTCGAGGAGCTCTTTGAAGTTTCAAGAACCGACATTACGATCAAAACCGCACTGATCGAGTCACGCTTTATCGAAGGGTCGAACTTTATATGGACGGCCACGCAAAATGTACTGCAGCAGATACGCCATGACAATATAGAGGGATTCATTCAGGAAAAACTGCAGGAGCAGAAGGAAAAGCACCGAAAATATCCTCTGACCATGGAGCCCAACCTCAAAGAGGGTGTGGGAGGATTCCGTGATGCGAACCTGGTCTTTTGGATCGGGAAGATACTCTACAATGTGGACAGCATCAAAAACCTTCCTGGTACGATCATACCCGAACATGAATACAGGGCTTTCCGTATCGCACTGGAATTTCTCTTCCGTGTCCGTTCCGCGCTCCATCTGGTCACACAAAAAAAAGAGGATCAGCTCAGGCTCGATCTTATCCCGCATGTCGCCTCGCTGCTTGGATATGGCCATTCGCCCACTGAGCTGATGCGTTTCTCAAGAAAAGTCACAGAGAGTCTCAAGATCCTGCGTCTTTTCAGCACTATCTGGCTGGAACTGCTGACAAGAGCATTTCAGACCAACGATACCACTGGGAACTATCTCTATCCGGAAAAAGGGAAAGATGACATCTATGCACTGCTAGAACTTCTGGCAGCGCATGCCGACCGGACATTTACGGCACACCCTACACTGCTTCGCGCCCTGGTCAATGCAGAAAAACCAGAACGCCTGAACAAAAAACTCTATCAGAGCCTTGGAAAACTCTTCTATCAGCCGCATGTCTATCCCGTACTCAAAACTTTTTCCTATGCCAGACAGCTCAGCTATCTTCTTCCCCCGATGAAGCGCGTGGTGGATATGCCCCAGTTTGACGGGTATCATACCTATGCGGTAGATATCCACTCACTGCAATCAGTGAAGCATCTCGAAAACATCACGGAGCCTTTCATCCAGTCTCTCTACCAGGCACTCAATCCCGATGAGAGAGCCATGCTTAAACTGGCTGCGCTTCTTCACGATGCAGGGAAAGGGCGCAAAAAGGACCACCACAGTGTCGGGGCGTCGCTCTTTAAGGTATTTGCCTCCAGACTGGGGATGAAAAGCGGGCTCATAGAGATGGGGGAAACACTGATCCTCTATCATACCCTGATGTCCAGAGTAGCACAAAGGGAAGATCTCCACAGCCACAAAGTTATCCTCAGGTTTGCTTCGCACTTCAAGAGCAGAAAGATGCTCGACCTGATCTATCTTCTCACCTATGCCGATATGAATGCCGTAGGGGAAAATGTCTATAACTCTTTTTCCTCTAAACTGATCCATACACTCTACCTGCAGGCCCTCGATATGCTAGAAGAGGAAAAACTGCTGGATGAGACAGCGAAACGGGTCAGAAAAGAGCACTCTCTCAAACGCAGTCCCTACTTTCTTAAGCTCACAAAATCACAGCAGAACAAGATACTGCTCATCCCATCAAACCTGCTCTTTCTGCGCTACACACCCAGACAGATCGTTGAGATAAGCAAAGAGGCTTTTGATCTGAAAGAGTATACATTTTCTCTGCAAAACCAGGAACATCTGAGCATAGAGATCATCCGCAAAACACCGATCAACCTGGGCTATCTGCTTGCAAAACTCTCCAATATGGAGATCCGCCATATGGATATCTACAAGCTCTTTGATGATACAAAATATTTCAAGATCGACTTCGAAGAGAAAGTGGACCCCGAAGAGCTGCAGGCAATCGAACAGATCATCCATGACTCTTTTGTGAAGAAGGGAAGCCTGCTGACCAAAATACCGGTGATCAGGCCCGATGAGATCGAGATAGACTGCGAACACTCGCAGAACTACGGCGCGCTTTATCTCAACTGCCAGAACCAGAAAGGGCTGCTTGCCTATGTGACAGAAACCTTTGAGGCTTTGGGTATCGATATCCTTACCGCAAAGATCTATACAATAAAAAATCGGGCAAAAGATATGTTCCTCATCGAAAAGAATGGAAACTTTTGTCATAATACCGGCACTATTATGAAGAAACTTACAGGGGAGTAATCTATGTGCGGAATTGTCGGATATCTAGGTGTCAAGGAGAAGAAAGAGATACTGCTTGACGGACTGCAGGAGCTCGAGTACCGGGGGTATGACTCAGCAGGCATTGCTGTCATCAAAGGCAAAAAGCTGGATAGCTATAAAGCCATCGGAAAACTAGAAAACCTCAGGGATAAAACCCAGTCTTTCCGCTCCGAGGGATTTGGTGTCTCTATCGGTCATACGCGCTGGGCCACACACGGCAAACCTACAGAGCTCAATGCACACCCCCATTTGGGCAAATACAGCTATGTGGTGCACAACGGGATCATTGAAAACTACCAAATGCTCAAAGAAGAGCTCACCTCCGAGGGCGTTCACTTTTTAAGCCAGACGGATACGGAGACCATTGTCCACCTCTACGAGAAGTATTATGACCAATCCAAGGATCCCTTCAGGGCCTTTGAACAGACCATTGACCGTCTGGAAGGGGCCTATGCAACACTCCTTATCTCCGAAAGCGCACCCGATACCATCTTTTTTGCAAAAAACGGCTCGCCAATGCTGCTTGGATTTGACGGCAATGAGATCTATTTTGCCTCATCGGATACACCGATCATCGGCAAGGCAAGCGAAGTCTACTACCTGGAAGACGGAGAGTACGGCTATGCCACGAAAGAGACATTGAAACTATTGAATGCCGATGGCGAAAAAAGCTTTACCAGACAGCCGCTCAAAGCCGACAAGACACTGGCACAGAAAGACGGCTACCGTTTCTTTATGGAAAAAGAGATCTATGAACAGAGCCGCGTCATGAGCGAAACGATGATGGGGCGTGTGCTTGAGAAGGGCATCAAATTTGAGGAGCTTGACGACAATTTCCTGGAAGGGATCAATGCGATCAAGATCTGTGCGTGCGGTACCAGCTACCACTCGGCACTGACGGCAGCCTATCTCTTTGAACGCATTGCAAAGATACGCTGTGATGTAGAGATTGCCTCGGAGTTCAGGTACAAAGAGCCTCTTCTTACTCAGGACACCCTCTTTATTACGATCTCCCAGAGCGGTGAAACCGCAGACACCCTCGAGGCGCTGAAGATGGCGAAACGTGCGGGTCTGAAGAGCCTGAGCATCTGTAATGTGGACAACTCCTCTATCGTAAGGGAGAGTGATGCGGCGATCCTTACTCGTGCGGGGATAGAGAAAGGGGTGGCAAGCACCAAAGCTTTTGCCACGCAGACGATGGTGCTCTGGATGCTTTCACTTTATGTAGGGCAGCAAAAAAAGCATATTCCTGATGACCTATTGGCAACTGAAATCACTGCGATGCTTCAGACCCCCAAAGCGCTCATTGTCACGGACACACTCCATGCAAAACTGCACAGACTCTCAAAGCGCTACCTGCATGGGCATGGCTTTTTCTTTATCGGACGGGACATCTTCTATCCGCTCGCACTGGAGGGGGCTCTGAAGCTCAAAGAGATCAGCTACCGCCATGCCGAAGGCTATCCGGCGGGAGAGATGAAACACGGTCCGATCGCGCTGGCCGACAGCGAACTCTTTACGATCGCACTGATGCCAAAGAGTATGCACTATGAGAAGATCAAATCCAATGTCGAAGAGCTCAGTGCCAGAGATGCGACCATCTGTGCCAT
>JAQUFB010000049.1:5975-13411 GCA_028684885.1 Sulfurovum sp.
TTATTGTGTTATAGTATAGGTCATGAAAAAGTTCGTACTACTCTATCTGCTTGCACTTGTATTGTTTTTTGTCCTCTTCTATGCGGATACAACCATCCTCTCCAGAGTGCTCAATGATACGCAGACTTCTTTGACGCTGATGATGCTTGAGCCTTTTTTAAAACCCGGGCAGCTTCAGGGCATCGATATCATCATCTCGCCTCTCTACAGGATCATCATCACACAGGCATGCAACGGCATGATCCCTATCCTCTTCTACTTTGCAGCAATCGTCGCATACCCTTCCAGGCTTTGGATCAAACCGCTCTGGATGGGGGCAGGCTACCTCATCTTTACCCTGGTCAATGTGGTGCGTATCCTCATCGTGGTTTACTTCGTAGAACAGAAAGGGGGCCGGGACAACTTCTATCTCGCGCATGATATTTTCGGGAATGCACTGCTGATGATGGTAGGGTTGGGGCTGTTTATCCTCTTTATCAGATCTTCCGGTGCGAGACCGGAAGCAGACTGAAAAGATCAATATTGATATCTGATCCCCGCGAGGAAAGCCCTTCCCGGCAACGGTGCGGTCTCTTTGAGGAATGAGATATGGTTTTTCGCAATATCATCCGTAAGATTCTGCGCTTTCAGCCACAACTCAAGTGATCCGTTGGAGAGATCATAACGGTATCTTGTACTGAGGTTCAGCATCCGATACCCCTCTGTATGTGTTTCATTGGCAGCCTCATTTCGGCTCTTATCTACCCATTTATAGCTGATCTCATTATGGAAACCGCCATACTCGTGTTCCAGTGTCACTGTCGCATTGTAGGGTGCCATCCTCGGGATATATCCGCCTTCATCCAGCTCCCCTTTCAGGTAATTGAACTGCAGCGACGCACTAAGCAGATGCTCCTCTATCTCTCTTTGGTAACGCTCTTCTATACCGAGACCATAGATCGTTGCACCCACACCGCGCATTTCCCAGACAGGACTCAGGTGAAACGGGTCATACACCTGGTTACCGCTGCCATCAACCAATGGTGCCTGATAGATATAGTTTGAAAAATCATAGTAGTAGAGGCTTAACTTCGAGGACAATGTTTTCGTATGCTGCATAAGCGCGTCGATGTCGAGGTTGAATGACTTCTCTTTATCCAGATCTCTGTTGCCCAGGATGTAACTCTCCGTGGCATGGTGGAAACCGTTCCAGAAGAGCTCCTGCGCGGAGGGGAGTCTCTCCAGATAGGAAAGAGAGGTTTGTGTAGTGAAGTGCTCACTCCAGCTGTGCCACCATCCAAGAGAGAGGCTGACTGCCGCTCTGGTCTCATCCCTGTAGTAGTCAGGATCAATACTCTCATGCATCAGCCAGGTCTCCTGTATATTGGTACTCTCAGGCGTCAGTTTCCTTGCTACGACATTGGCTGCCAGACTCACCTCATCCGTTTCATAATAACGCTTTGCATTGAATGCCATCAGCACTTTCTGCTCTTCGGTATCGGGCATCGGATGGCCGTGTGAAAAAGGTATACCTCTATCATTGTAGTAGTTCAGAAGCGACAGCCCGTCCTCCGCATCGGTCCTCAAGGCCACGGTAAACTCGTCACACTGACCATGCTCATGGCATACCTTGAGCGCATTTTGCAGGAGTTCAAGACGGAAGTTCGCCTCTGTCATCTCATCCACCGTAAAGTCAAAACGGCTGCTCAGGCTCTGCTGCTGCTGGTCAAAAAGCCCGTCATACCGTCCGTCTTCCCGCTCATAGTGACGATAGTCGCTGATCTGGTACTCCGTCATCACATTGCGAAGTTTTCCCAGGGTTCTGTTATGCACCACGATCCCGTAACGGTCCTGCTCCATCAGGATATCGGTACGCTCTTTTGTGCTATTGGGTATACCGTAGGCTTTCTCCATCGTATCCCCGTAAAGCTTGATCAGCGTATTTGGAGTGATCGTCCAGCCCAATACACCATGCAGCTGTTCGCTGGAGGTATCGGAATCCGGTACGATCTCCCCTCCGCTGTGATAGCTGTCGGCCTCATGGTTATAGTAGTTCAGATACGCTTCATAACTCTCTGCCGCATAGGCTGCCTTTATACTCAGTGTTCCTTTGTTGGTATCGGAGTTGGTAGAGAGCGAAGTATCCAGCGTCATCCCTTTTTTGTAGAGTTTGCCTTCATGCTCCTCCCCCAGGGTACGGATCACCCCTCCGCTGTAGGAGCCATAGAGAAGCGAAGCGGGGCCTTTCGCCATCTCGATACGCTCTGCCATCTTTGCATTCAGCCCCACCGCATGGTCCTGGCTCATCGCCGAGAGGTCATTGAGCATGATACCACCCTGTGCGATCCCTACCCGATACCCCTCCATACCGCGCACCGTTGGACGGCCGACCGCCGGACCGTAGCTGGCACTCTCTACCCCGAGTTCGCCCGAGAGATAATCCCCCAGGGTTTCACCTGAAGATTTTTCTGCCAGAATCTCCGTATCATACGATGTTTCGTAGGCGATCGCCGCTTCGTTCTCCTGCTCTGTCTCTTCTACCACATCGATCGATTCGAGCTGCACCTCATCCGCTGCCACTGCTGAAGCGAGGAGACAGCAGAGTGCTGCCGCCGAGAGGCTACTCTTCATGCTCATGGTCATGCTCTTCCTCTTCTCCTATACCTGCCAGGTCCGTCGGAGTAAAACCGTCAGGAAGGAATCTGCTGATATCCCATGAACTGTGCTCGTGGAAATCCATTCCATGGTTATCCACGAGATAGAGTTTCTGCGTTTGAGCAGAGAAGATGAGCACACCGTGATCACCGTTTTGGATGATACTGCTTTCACTTTCCTGACATTCAGTCACACCATTAAGTGAAAAGCTAACCTGAGCCTCTTCTAATCCTGTTTCACCCTCCTTAAAGACATAGACCTTTCCTGAAGTAGTCAATGCGATATGCGGTACAGCCTCCTCTTCAGTCTCATTCGTGTCAGCTTCTTCATGATCATGGTCATGCGTAAAGACAAAGAAGTTACAAAGCATCTCACTGCTTGGAAGTGCTTCTTCGATCTCCATTCTGATCTCCTCTTGCTCATAAAGATGCGCACTGAGCGCATCCAATGCACCCAATTTCTTTTCACTCGCATTTTGATCAGGATCAAACTCATCGGCGCTGTGTGCCGCAAAGAATTTCTCATTGTTGTCCTCATGGAAGTGTCCGAGATAGTGCAAGTCATTGTGTGTCACATTGCCTTCATTGATAGAAAAGTCATCACGCAGCATCACGATCTTCGGATCGACACCAGCGGCTGTGTGATGATTCCATACAATCAGTTTTCCATTTTTACCGGTCATATCATAGTTCTCTGTTTCAATATTCATGTTTGCATAAGTTTCACTGTCGGTATCATAGAGATACTGTGCGGAAGTGTTGTTATCAAAAAAGATCAAAGTTTTCCCATCAGGAAGGTCAATCTGAGCACTGCTCTCACTCTGTGTATTATTCTCTGAAGTTGACGTCCCTCCACATCCTACCATTAGCCCTGCGAGCAGCATCCCTGCCCATATTGTTTTCAATTTCATACTGTTTCTCCAATATATGTTTATTTATAAATGATTTTGGTTTTTTATCTGTTTGTATTTGAATGATTAAGAAAGAGTAGAGGGAGGAGCGTGTGCATCAAAGCCCAGCAGAGGGGCAGCGACCTCAAAAGCCAGCATCCCCTCAAAACAGAGAATTTTCCGTTCAGGGATTTGTGTCAGGTCAAAGGAGGGTCTGACGACCCGCTTCTCTTCAACCTCGCTGACCTCAACGGCGATATTCTCACTGGGTAGAGAAAAAACCGTTTCATGATGTGATGCACCCAGGCTTTTGGAGGCTTTACAGACCTGACATCCGTCAAAGTCTGCAAGGTGGTGATGCTTGGAGTGGATTGTGGTCGTCTGGTACGCGAACAAGAAGAGTGCGATCAGAAGAAAACGAAACAGCGTAGCGCTACTCATCATCGTACCCTCCTTATTTTTGGCGAATTATAGCAAATATTTTTTACGCCATCCTTCACCAGCCCCCCTCGACCCAAAAACAAAAGAGTTAAACCGCGCTGATTGTTACCAAATACGACAGATATGACATTGTTTTCATTCAGTACGGGAGCACGCACAATATTCGCTTAAGCCCTGATACAATGAAATTCGGTTACTATTCCGACATTTCAACAGAGATTATAGATCTAATCTTAGGGGATGATCAATGAAAAAAACACTTACACTATCGCTTTTTGCATCTTCGCTTTTGACACTGCAAAGCCATGCCAGGGAACAGGTGGTCCAGCTCAAAGACATCGCAGTCTCTGCGTCACCCGTGCATCAGCACCAGGCCTATGATGTCCCGGCACAGGTGGATACACTATCGGCCGAAGAGATCAGTGAAAAACAGAGTGCCTCACTGGGTAAGATCCTTGAAGATATTCCCGGAGTCAACACTGTCTCTACGGGGTCTCAAGCCGGCAAGCCTGTTATCCGCGGTATGACAGGGGAGCGGGTCAAGGTACTCTCAAACGGAAGCAGTACCGACTCGCAAACCTACGGAATACGCCATCTTCACAACATAGACCCGTTTTTGGCTGAACGCATCGAAGTGATCCGCGGCGCGCAGGGGGTGCTTTATGGTTCTGATGCCCTCGGTGGTATCGTCAATGTGCTCTCCGCAAAGCCTCTCTTTGCCGAGGACGGACAATCGCTCTACAAGGGAGAGATCGTCAGCGAATACCATACCAACAACCAGGAGTGGATGAACGGCATCAAAGCCAAAGCAGCCGAAGGCAAAATAGGCATCAACCTGGGGCTCTCCACACGCAGTGCGGAGAACTATAAAACGCCAAACCACCCCACATGGAAACCCGGGGATCCGGCAGGTACGCTCCCGAGGTTCAGCGGAGAACTTCCTTTTACCAACTTTGAAAACCGCTCGGCAAACCTTGCACTGGGCTATGAGGAGGAGTGGGGAAATATCGTACTGGAGAACACCTACTGGCACAGCTACCAAAACTACCTGGGGCATACTCCCGGCAATGCAACACCGCCATTTGAAGCCATCTCAAGCGCCGGACAGGAACTCAGCAACAATGAAACCCAGCTGCGCGCCGAAGTCATCGCCGGAGAGTGGCTGATCAAACCGAGCATCTCGCATACACGCAATGCCCGTGAAGCTGCGACCAGCACCCCTTACGAGGAGATGGAGTCAAAAAAAGGCACACCGGACTACCTTGATCTGGAGGTCAAACGAACCGATGCCAAACTTGCGGTTATCCACCCGATATGGGGGATATTTGACGGAGAGGTAGGGATAGAGGGGTACACCAAAGAGCAGATACTCCGTGAAGGAAAGCTTGCTCCCAGTGCCGATGAAAAGGGGATCGCACTCTATCTCTTTGAGGAAGCGGATCTGGAGGACTTTATCCTTCAGGCAGGTGTGCGCTATGACAGACGCTCGATCGATGCACCGCTTGACGGCAACAACGCCCAGTTCAGTGATGTGTTTGATGCGACAAACAACTCCAAAGATTTCGGTGCTTTTGGCGGTTCCCTGGGACTCACCTATAAGGCAACCGAACATTGGAACATCGCAGCCAACCTTACACGGGGATTTCGTGCACCGAGCATCTTTGAACTCTATGCTGGAGGGATCCACGGGGGTGTACAAGCCTACCAGCGGGGCAATCCTGAGTTGGAAGAAGAGACAACCCTCGGCGCAGACCTTTCGTTGCGCTACAAAGATGAGACAAAACAGGCGACACTTACCTTCTACCACACGTCGGTACAGGAGTATATCTATCTAGAAAATACAGGGAACACTGTCAATAACCTGCCTGAGATGCAGAACCAGCAGACAGATGCACGTATCCAGGGGATAGAGTTTGCGTTTGAAACGCATGTTGCAGAGGCGACACGCCTTGAGGGGGCATTTGAGATCATCCGTGGCGAAGATACCAAAAACGACAGAGCGCTTCCCCTTATGCCGGCACACAACGCGCGCCTTGCAGTCCATCACGATCTTGGATCGCTTTGGCAGCTGAAAAACAACACGCTCAGCCTGGATCTCAAATATGTTGATGCACAGAAAGTGGGCGGATCCTATGAACCCTTCGCCCAGTACAACACCATGCCTTTCGGAAGCGCAGATACCTCAGGCTATACCCTATGGGGACTGGGCTACACCAACGACTTTGAGCTCTTCGAAAAAGCGGGCAGCTTCACCATCAGGGCAAACAACCTCTTCGATAAAGCCTACAGGGATTTTCTCGATACCTACAAAGGGTATGCATTGGGGATGGGACGCGATATCAGCTTCAGCGTAAGTCTCAAATTTTAGTACCTCCTCGACACACCCGTTAAAACAGCAACAAACGCAGCGCTTAGGAAGAGGCGCTGCCCAATAGATCCAGGTTCAGATAGACATAGATAAAGAGCGTTACCAGCAGCGTGATCCAGACAATACCGTAAAAGATCATAAACTTCCTTGCCTGCTCTTTTTCGGGCCACAGTGCAGGTTTGATCCCCTGTGTGAAAAAGACGATCTTGCTTGCCAGGTTGATACTCACGATATTGACCAGAAGCATGATGGCGGTGCTGTGCGCAAGCGCCCAGTTGCCGGATCCCAGCATGATCCCCAGTGTCGCAGCAGGCGGCAGCAAAGCTACCGCGACCATGACCCCGACCAGCGTACTGGAGAGTCCCGTGGTAACGGAGAGAGCCGCTGCGGCTCCCGAGGCCAGGGCAAGCACAAAGAGATCCAGCTTGATATCGGTGCGGGAGAGCAGTTCGGGGGTATCAAAAGGAAGGGCGGAGAAATACCCTATAAAGACCGGCAGCACAATTGCGATAGAGAGCCCTGCCAAAACCGTTTTGACAGCCGAGAACATCAGTTTCGCATCTCCCGTCACGGCTGCAAAACTTAAAGCGATATTGGGCCCCAGCAGCGGCGCGATCACCATCGCACCGATAATCACGGCGACATTGTTCTCTATCAGCCCGATGCTGGCCACGATCGTGGACAGAATGACCAATGCCAGATAGTTGCTGTTGATATAGGTATTTTTTGCCATGTCGGCATAGATGATCTCTCTTGCCTCGGTGGCTTTGCTTTTCTCTTTTTTGTTCTCCTCAAGGGATTTCGGCAGATAAGCGTCGATCTCCATCACCACGATCTTCGCTTCCGGCTGTGCCCCGATGATATGGGAAAAACTGTCCATCGCTTTCTGGAGTTTATCATCGGCGACAAGCATCCTTGACCGCTGCATCCCGTCCTGGTCCGGGGAGAAGAAACGCACATCTTTGGCGTCCACATTTTCGGCAATTTTGGCTACCTCTTCCCTGCTGTGCTCGCTGATGACGATGTCGATATATTTCATACGTGACCTTTCCCTTTTGTCATTATATACAGAGGCACTCCGAGGATGCAGATCCGGCCGGCTAT
>JAQUFB010000050.1 GCA_028684885.1 Sulfurovum sp.
CACGCTATGATGAGACACGCTACGATTATGAGATAGGCAAGTCTATTTATTACTATTATGCAGGGAAAGATCCCAAGGAGTTTATAGAATGAAAAAATTATGGATTGTGATGCTCATGATGGCTAGCGCCGCATGTGCTGAAGAGGTTTATGCTACCTTCCAGGTCAAAGCAGAGAAAAGCGCTGAACTTGCCTTCAGTAGCGGTGGTATCGTAAAGAGAGTCAATGTCGATGTAGGAAGTGTGGTAAAAAAGGGGGAAGTTTTGGCGACTCTTGAAAACAGTGACCTTAAAGCAATGTTGGAGAGTGCCGAGGTTACTCAGAAGTATGCGCAAAAAGATTTTGAAAGACAGCAAAAGGTAAAACAGGTCATCGACCAGGCGCAGTTTGACCAGTACGCTTTCAAATATGAAAATGCCAAAGCGCAGGCAGCCTACCAAAAAGCGCTTTTTGAAAAAACAATCCTCAAAGCTCCCTTTGACGGAGTGATCTTTGAAAAAACTGTCGAAGAAGGAGATGTCGTCAGCGGTGCAGCGATCCGTCCTATCCTGAAAATCCAGAGTCTGCATGAGAGGAAACTCCTCCTTACCTTTGACCAGAAGTATCATGCCGATGTCAAACCAAGCGATCTCTTCAGGTATCAGATCGATGGGGATGAGAACTCCTATGAAGGCAAGATCACCAAGATCTACCCTGCCCTTGATATCACTAAGAGAAAAATGGTCGCAGAAATAGAAGCCAAAGACCTTATGGTAGGCCTCTTTGGTGAAGGAACGATCATCACAGATGAGAAGTGAACGGATATAGTATATGTATAAATTAGCCATAAACCGACCCATTACAACCCTCATGTATGTGCTGACACTCGTCATCTTTGGATGGATGAGCTTCAAGGCGATGCCTGCAGCACTCTTTCCCAATGTCGATTTCCCGATCGTTACGGTCAAGACTGTCTACCCGGGTGCAGAACCGACTACAATGGAGTCAGAGATCACCGATAAGATCGAAGAGGCGGTCTCAAGGATCGGGGGGATAGACTCTGTCATCTCAACAAGCAGTGACAGTGTCAGTGTGGTGACAGTCAAGTTTCTGCTTGAACGTGATATCGATGAAGCGACGAATGATGTCAGAGACAAGGTCTCTGCTGTCTCTCTGCCTACCGATGCAGAAATGCCACTGGTCAGTAAACTCGATATCGGCGGGGCTGCGGTGATCAACCTCTTTTTGACGGCCAAAAACGATACCCTGCAGAACCTGATGGTCTTTGCGGACGAGAAGGTCAAACCGGCCATTCAGAAGATCAACGGTGTGGGCGGGATCAATATCATCGGCTACAAAGACAGGGAGATCAGGGTATACCCCGATATCAACAAACTCAACCAGAACAACATGACGATCAGTGAGCTCAACGAGATCATCAAAAGGGAGAACAACAAGATCGGCGGCGGCAAGCTGATCACCGAGGAGAAAGAGTTTATCCTCAAAACCAAAGCCGATGCAATGAGTATCGAAGAGCTTCGCAATATCAAGATCAAGGAGGGCGTCAGACTCGAGGATGTGGCAAAGGTGGAAGACGGTATGAGCGACCCGAAGAGCTATGCTTCCTATGAGGGTGCGGAAGGCGTCATGCTTGAGGTACAGAAGATCTCGGGTACCAACACACTCGATATAGTCTCCATGGTCAAAGCAGAGGTTCCTGCCCTGGAGAAGATGGCAGGAGAGAGGTTCGGGGTTAAACTGCTCAACGATACCACCCCTTTTATCATCCACTCGCTGGCGGATGTGGAGTTTGACCTGATCTACGGTTCGATCCTTGCAGTCATCATCATCTTCGTTTTCCTGCGCAATATGACGATCACAATTGTCTCGGCACTCTCGATCCCCACTTCGATCTTCGGTACGATCGCACTGATGCACTTTATGGGGTATGATCTCAACAGGATGACCCTGATCGGGCTGACATTGGCGATCGGGATCATCATTGATGATGCCGTCGTCGTCGTGGAGAATATCTATAAGAAACTTGAAGAAGGAAAAGGCCGGTTCGAGGCCGCTTTTGAGGGGGTCAGGGAGATCGCATTTGCCATCCTGGCGATCTCGGCAATGCTTCTAGCCGTATTTATTCCTGTAGCCAACATGAGCGGCATCGTTGGTAAGTTTTTTGAATCCTTTGCCATGACCGTAGGGTTTGCCGTCATCATCTCCTATACGATCGCGCTGAGTTTTATCCCGAGTCTCAGTGCAAGAACGCTGGAGAAAAAAGAGAGCCGTTTCTATGACCGGACCGAACCTTTTTTCAGATCCCTGGAGGGGTTATATGACCGTGTGCTGCGTTTTGTGCTGCGTTTCAGGAAGAGTACACTGATCGCTGTCTTTGTCATCTTCGTCGGTTCACTCAGCCTCTTCCCGAAGATCGGTATGGACTTTATCCCCAAAGAGGACAAGGGTGAGTTTGAAGTACTCATCAAAGCAGATGCGGGGATCTCCCTGGAAAAGATGATCCGGGAGTCCAAAAGGATAGAAGCGGTCGTCAAAGAGGATAAAACCGTCGTCTATACCACTCTCAGTATCGGCTACACCAGTGCCCAGGAGATCAATAAAGCAGTGATCTATGTCAAACTGACGGAGAAAGACGAGAGGGATCTGAACCAGGAAGAGATCATCCAGAACCTGAGAGAGAGGCTCAAACCCTACCAAGAGTCACTCTATATCACGGCTGCAGCGATACCGAACATCAAAGGGGCCGGTGTCAGTGTACCGTATCAGATCGTACTGAAGTCTGACTCGTTTGAAGCGTTGAAAACCGCTGCCCATAACCTTACCGAGTATCTTGCTCAGAAAAAGGGATTTGTGGATATCGATACCAACCTGGAAGAGGGAAAACCGCAGATCGAGATACAGATCCTGCGCGAAAATGCCGCCAGGATGGGTATCAGTGCTTCGCAGATCGCACTGGCGATCTCAACCGCCTTCTCAAGCGACCTTGAGATCTCACACTTCGAAGAGAGCGGGAAACAGTACAATATCTCGCTCAGGGTAGATGACAGTGACAGAAAAACGATCCAGGACATCAAGAAGATACAGCTGCGTGCCAAAAACGGGGAGCTTGTCTACCTCGACGGCCTGGTAGCCTTCAAAGAGAGTGAATCGCTGGCAAGTATCTACCACTATGACAGACAGAGACAGGTGAGTGTCTATGCCGATCTTTTTGGGCTGGACCTTGGCGGGGCCGTGCAGTACACTACCGACAAGATCGATGAGCTCCTCCCCGAAGGGGTTGACTATAAGTTTACGGGATTTGCGGAAGAGATGGAAAAAACAGGGCAGGCGTTCGGTGCGGCGATCGGGCTTACCCTGATCCTGATGTTCATTATCCTGGCCGTTCTCTACGAGTCTCTCATACAGCCGATCATTATCATGGTGGCACTGCCGCTCAGTATTATCGGGGTATTGATCGCACTCTACCTCAGCGGACTGCAGTTCAGCCTCTTTGTGATGATCGGGTTCATGCTGCTTATGGGGATGGTCGGGAAAAATGCCGTCTTGCTGGTCGATTTTGCCAATGAGGCGCTCAAGTCTGGCAAGACCACCGATGATGCCCTCCTGGAGGCAGGAGAGAAGAGGCTCAGACCGATCCTTATGACAACTTTTGCGATGGTCTTTGCAATGCTCCCTCTTGCAATCGCTACAGGACTGGGAAGCGAGACCAAAGCGCCGATGGCCATTGCGGTGATAGGCGGGCTGATCAGTTCGATGATACTCACCCTTCTGATCGTCCCGGTCATCTATAAGATGATCACGCCTATCGACAGATGGCTGAGAAAGTGGTATGAAGTAGGCAAGGTATAAGATGAAAACAAAAGGCAGAGTTTCACTTGTTTTGGGAAGCGGTGGCGCCAGAGGCTACGCCCATATCGGGGTGATCGAAGCACTTGAAAAGCGGGGCTATGAGATCGTCTCCATCAGCGGTGCATCTATGGGTGCACTCATTGGGGGACTCTATGCATGCGGGAAACTGGATGCCTACAAAGAGTGGATATTGGGGCTGAACCCGCTTGATGTCGCTTCCCTTGTAGACTTTTCATTTAACTCCGGCGGCCTGATCAAAGGGGACAAGGTCTTTGAAAAGATCGCTGAAATGATAGGCGAGGAACAAACCTTCGAAGCGTTACCGATCAAGTTTACCGCTGTTGCTACGGATGTCGTACGCAAAAAAGAGGTCTGGTTCCAGTCAGGAAACCTCCTGCAGGCACTTCGTGCCTCTATCGCCATTCCTACGATCTTCACACCGGTAAAGATCGATGAGATGATCCTCACAGATGGCGGTACTTTGAATCCGCTGCCTGTCGCACCGACGATGTCTGATATCAGTGACCTTACCATTGCGGTCAACCTCTATGGAGACACCCCCAAACCGGAGATAGAGATCAGCGATGAGGAGAAGAAGCAGACCAATAAATTGAGTCAGGTATTTCTTGAACTCCTTGAGAAGTTCAATCCCCCGAAAGAGGAGCTGTCTATGTTTGATATCCTCGATAAAACCCTGGATACGATGCAGAACGGTTTGACCAGGTACAGGCTGGGAGGCTACCCTCCCGACATATTGATAGAGATATCAAAAGATGTCTGTAGTACCTATGATTTTCATAAGGCCCTTGAGGTCATAGAACAGGGAAGAAGAGCGGCTGAGAAGCAGCTTGATGAGAAAGGGCTGTAGCCCAAGCCCCCTGCTCTTCCTCATTCTCAGCCTGATCCTTCTCCGTCATCCTCGGGCTTGCACCCCAAGGGCATTTCCTACGGGCACCCGGGGATCTCCCTTCCTCCGGATTACTACCTTATAGTCTTTGTCTTAGTAGCCTTAGCATCAACCCTATACCTTTAAAAGTTGTGCCTTAGGGCAATACTTAAATATATACCGTTTGAATCCACTTCGGATTTTGCGTACCAGCCATCTTCATAGGTAGTGTACGCTGAATAATCAGCTGAATTTAAATATTCAATACCTGTTACAAATTCCCAATCACCTTCACCCCAGATAGCTTTTATACCAAACGCCCATGCACTATGTTCATCAAATTCTGCTTTTTTAATGAGGTAATCTTCATCTTCTTCTAACCAATAATGATCGTAATGGTAAAGATACTTTACTTTTGGCCCCACTTTTACCGGTATATCAAATAAATCTGTTTTGAGCAGGAGAGGGAGCTCTATAAAAAAAGCATTATTATAGTAACTTCTATCAAGAAGGGCAAAAGTAGTTCCAATTGCAGGTTCAAAGTATAGTTTTTCTTTTTCAATTTCAAAAGATTTGCCAACTTTGAAGTGCATCATATCTTCAGTATATTCTCCATCAACATGAATACCTATATTATTTGTTTGATTGAAACTATCATAGCTCCCTGTATTATACTGTAGGGATGTTTGCCACCCTATTTCCATGAACCAGTTATCCTTACTATCTGCATTTAGTATGCCAATTAAAGCTACAGAGATGCATGCCAATTTCTTAAACATAAGTTTTACTCCTCTTTTAATATTTTTTTGTGACTACTTTGAATTAGTCGTGTATATTTATTTTCATAAAGATTGGATATCGTAACAAAGGTTCTTCCCATAAACTTTTTACCTGCTGTGATAATTTGTTGATTTGTAGAACGATTTACAGTTTTATAAATAAATTCTGAACAGTACATTTTCTGATCATCTTTCAAATTAAAATTATCATCAAATAATATATGGTTTTTTTCTGACGTTAAGGCAAGCTCAACCAAAGCTAACTGCTCCTCTTTTGTTATATCTAATCGATATACAGCCCAAACAGGAGAATTGCTTAAGAACTCGTCTATTTTTTCTTTAAAAACACCATTTTGTCCATATTCTTCATCTTCTTCTGAATGTATCACGTAGGTATTATTCGAGTCTATAAAAATAATACCCGCATGGGAATACCTTTTTTCTCCTTCGGAGAAATTCATTGCAACCGTTGAGTCCGCACCATAACCTCTACGAAAAACCATGTCACCATTTTTTAATAGATTTAAATCAGGAAAATGGTGACTGGACTTTTTTTCATAGATAAATGTTTGAGCAGTTTGGGTAGGCTTTGAATCTCCAAATGCTGAAAACAATATAGATATAATTATCAATAAAAAAACTGCTAGATAAAAACGATAATTTACTCTAAATTTGTTTTTAAAATTCATGTAACATATTTATATTATTAAAGTTCTTTCTATAAATATGGTGGTGTTTTTGCACTACCATATTCATCATAAAAAGGGTTGTCTCTAGTCATACTGCTTGTTCCCTCTTTGAGAACAAATGTTTCTTTCCCCTCAGGAGAAAGAATTGCCAATTTATTACACCCATTTAATAAAATGGTTATAACAAAGAATACTAATAATGATTTGAAATACATAGAAGTCCTTTAAAATTTTATTTCATATAAATCATTATCATTAACGTTATAACAACCTTTTTCATTATTTAAAATTGCTTTTTTTGTTATATCTCCCATACTATCACTGTAATTTGATGGTAAAACAAATCCATTAGATGTAAAAGCAAACCCAGTTGCCTTATAGCACTCATTGAGTGCACCAACTCCTTTCATTGTTACTTTGATATAGTCAGAATTATAAGTTTTCTTAACAGTATGGTCATAATATAAATGGAATTCTATATCATTGTACGGTATATTACAAGACTTTGTAACTGTTCCGAGAGTAGCTCTCATTTCAGCATATCCACTTCTACCAATTTGTAGATAGCTAAACCAATTTTTTACTCGAACGTGAAACTTTGTATTCACATGTATATACTGTTGACATGGATCAGATTCATTATATCCTGTCGGAGCAGTTGCACTTGTCACTTCTTGACTACCACTGCCAAATTTATCATAGTTCCATTTTCCAAAACTGCTGCTTTTTCCACCTCCACCAGCAAGTACAAATGTAGAAGCCAATACTGTCACTATAAATATAAAAAGTTTTTTCATAATTTTTCCCCTTAGAAGTTTTTAGTTAATGTTTAGAATGATGCTATTTGAAAAGCTTTGATCATTTATTTTGAATTCACCTTCCCCTGATACAATAATGTTCTCATTATAAACATCGATATTATAGATGTCAGCATCAGAAACTATATTGTTTACCTGAATAGTTTGTCCCTCTTTGTCAACGATATAAAAAGACCTACTTGTTGTATTGCTCTCTTCAGACATGAAGTCTCCACCAAAAACAATCATATCTTTTAAAAGAGCTACATCAAAAATCATTCCGTTAAGTTTTTCTATTTTGAAATTTTCATCGTGAATACCATCAAATGTATATGCAACTAGGTTATTGTATATAGTTTCATTTTTAGTAAATTCAAAATCCCCTGCTATATATAGCCTATCATCATCTTTAGCAATAGAAAATATCTCATTTTTCAAATCAGAAAATTTATTACTTTCTTCTTCTAGTATTTGACCATTTTGATCAAGTACAAATAAGCTTTTTGTAATGGATATCAGTTCTTCACTTGTACTATTTTCATCAGCAGATGATGCATCCTTTACAAACGTTCCTGTTACGATGATCTTATCATCATAACTTATCATGTCATTAATTTTTGCAAGTGTATACTCCTTAAAAGGAAGGAATGTTGAGTTTGCATTTCCATTGTTATCTATTTTAACAATACTGTATGCTTCACTATCGTTATACCCTCCAAAAATACCTGAAATAAATATATTGTCTCCAACTTTTATTATTTTATATACTGCACCAAATGTATTACCTTGAAATGATTCATTTATGCTTCCATCATAGTTTAATTTCACAAGGTTATCTTTTGGAATTCCGTTTACACTAGCAAATTTACCTCCTATTAAAATACCATCATCAAGTGTTAACATAGTATAAATTTTAGGTTCATCTATTTCATTCGATGGATTTTCTTTATTAGTAGTGTTTGTATCCATACTACTGGTAGATTTGGCACTTACTGATTTTACTAATTGGTCATGTGAAGCAAATCGTGGTATCTTAAAACCAAGGCTACTATTTTTTGTTGATTTTGTTGATAATGATATATCACTGTCAATATTTATGAGTGACATTCCATTTTGACCAGCCATTAGCAAGGAATCATTTCCCAAACTTACTGAAGAATATATATTCTTATTTTTTAGTTCTTCCACAACTTGAACATTTGCAACTTTATTATTCGAACTGGTTTCTTCATTCACACAACCTTGCAAAATTACAAAACTTGCGAATAATACTCCTAATAATTTCTTTTGATGAATTAACATATTTTTTTTCCCTTATTTTTGATGTATATTAATTAGAAGAATCCTAAAAATTTAGCTTTCGTGACTTTAAATTTTATATGTTAAATATTATAGTAGTGATGAATTAGCAAACTTTCCCCTTTCCCCAAAGTAGAATTTTAATGAAAGATTTTACTTTAAATAAGAATAAATGTATCTTAATTTAACGTTATATTTTCGTTAAGGTATAGGGGGTCGACACCTTAAAAACCTATTAAAAACTTAACAATTCCACCAGTTTTTGTAAAAAATAAGGAAAGTTATTCTTTCCTCGTCTTACCTCTCCGCAGGTGAGAAGCAGAGACTATGACTTTGTTTCCTAGGTATTGGTGGTGTTGGTCTCTTACGATTGTTTTACCTTGGATATACGCTACACCTTCGGAGAGGTTAGAGCGAGAAAGATTATTTCTAAAACATACCCCCCCCCGTAGCTTTAGGTGTTCACTTTTGGCTGTTAGTATCGATAAAAATCCATATGATATTTAGTTACCATTTTGGTAACTTTGTGCTATAATACTGCATGAGGATTATTGCAAGGAAAACTCTAAAAGAGTTTTGGGAAAAGTCAGAATATGCAGACAGCGAACAGGCTTTAAAGGCATGGTTTGATGAAGCGAGTCAGGCAAAGTGGCAAACGCCCAATGATATCAAGGCACAGTATAAGAGTGCCAGTATTTTAAGAGACAGCAGGGTTGTTTTCAATATACACGGGAACAAATATAGGCTGATCGTAAAGATAAATTATGACCTTGGTGTGATTTACATTAGATTCGCAGGAACACATAAGCAGTATGACAAAATAGACGCAAACGAGGTATAACATGAAAATAAAAGTATTAAAAACCGAAACCGACTATGAAAACGCGATGGAGAGAATAGAAGCTATTTTTGATGCCAAACCCGATACTCCTAAAGGAGATGAGCTAGAGCTTCTGACGCTTCTTGTAGAGAAATATGAAGAGGAACACTATCCTATCGAACTTCCTCATCCTATTGAGGCGATCAAGTTCAGAATGGATCAAATGGGGTTGAAACAAAAAGATCTTGTCGATTGTTTTGGGGACAAATCAAAAGTTTCTGATGTGTTGAATCTCAAACGAAAGTTAAATCTCAACTACATAAGAAACCTTCATCAAAAACTTCATATTCCTCTTGATGCCCTGGTTGGGGATTATGAAACCCAAAACACTCTTAAGGCATAAGCCCAAAGGTTCCGCATCGGGGACGATGGGAACCAGTGGAAGTTATTAATTTAGTTAGTTGTTATTTTATATTGACACTGGTTCCGATCAGTTTCCATCCATTGCCTTCATAGATGTATTCAAGTTTGAACATCAATCGCGACGGCTGTGTCGGATAATGGCCTTCCAGCGCAAGAACACCGTCTACAATCGCGGGTTCTTTGTCAAATATCGGATTATTAGCTTTTAATGCAGGAACCATATCGATATTTGCATCCATAAATGGTTTAAATGTATCATTGAACTTCTCTACAGTGAACTGTTTCTGCCATAAATTGGATACATAGGCATGAAACTCTTTGAAATCTTTGGCATTCACGGAGCGGGCGAACTTTAACATACTTTCATCTGTCAGTTTCATCAACTCATTTACCGGGGGTAATTGATCCGAGGCGTTGCTTTGTGTTAATCCGGCCTGCGGTTTGTGTATAGCGTAAATTTTCCACAGTTCATTTTCTTTCACAAAATCAAGCTTAATAGGTACCACACCACCATTTTCTGTAATCACGGAACCATCAAGCTCTCCCTTGCCGCCAGAGATAGAGCGGGAACTCCATGAAGTCTCTTTAAAATTCAGCAGTGCACTTTTATCTAAAAATTTCACAAATTCATCTTCCGATGTATTTGCTTTAAAATCTTCGGATAGATAGGTGTAAGCTTGCGTGTAATTTTTGGCTTTTATCTCTGTAAAAAATGCAGTTGCCGCATCAGACATACTTGATGTCATCATAAAGACAATACTTATCACAAGAACAATAAAAACGATAATACCGCCCAATATGGTTAATACTTTTTTCATTTCATTCTCCTATACTCAATCAATATATATGAACGGCCGAGTTGAGTGATTTTCTGTTTTCCCGCTCCCGACATTAGAAAAACAATCGATTTACTCTACATTCTACATTAAATAATTACTTCTTGTCAATCACCTGTTTTGGTCCTACACTCCCACGATTTCATGAGAGCGAACCAAAAATACTCTACCTTCAATACCCCCCCTACATCCACACTACACACTGCTTTCACTATAATAGTTTCAAATCATGATATCTACTGGGACAAAAGAAGAGAGGATCGAAATGACAATTGATGAACTGAAGAAATATAACGGACGTAACGGTACAAAAGCCTATGTTGCCTATAAAAATAAGGTCTATGATGTCACAGGCAGCCCCTTTTGGGAAGAAGGGGAGCATGAAGGCGTCCATTTCGCTGGAGCAGACCTGACCACCCAGCTCTCAGGTGCACCCCACGGCGATGAAGTCTTCAAGGGGTTTCCTGTCGTGGGTACGCTTGAAGTCTCTGAAGCTCAAACCGAACAAACCGATACAGCCCCAACGGATCAGAAAGAGAAACTCAAGGCGTGGTATCAGCGCCATCGCCCCCACTCGATGACGGTCCATTTCCCTATCGCCCTGCACCTCTTTGCGGCAGCGATGGACCTCCTCTTTCTGTATGATCCCAAAGAGGCTTATGCCCTGAGTGTTTTTTACCCTTTCTTTGCTGCCACCCTGATGGGATTGGTGGCAATGGTGCCCGGTATCTTGAGCTGGTGGATAAACTATGGCTTTTCAGGATCCCGCCCCTTCATCATCAAACTGCTTCTCTCTCTTCTGGTACTCTTGCTGGGGATCATCAATATCACCCTCTACCTGAATGATCCGATGATCGTCTACCACGATTCTCTCTCAGGGATCACCTACCATACCATTGTCCTCTTTACCGGGCTCAGTGTGATCGTGCTGGGATACTACGGAGGTAAGATCACGTGGGGAAATGGGTCTAAGCCTGTCAATCCAGGGGAAAAACATCAGGCAAATACTGCAGCCCAACCGCTGCATAGTATGGCAAAAGAGAGTGCACAGATACCGGTCAACGACCAACACCCCCTCTCTATCCTGATAGGCGGACCGGCGGGTTCGGGGATCGACACGATAGAAAAGATACTTACCCATGCACTCAAAGCAAGCGGCTACTATGTGTTTTCGACCAAAGAGTATATGTCGCGTGTACGGGGAGGGAGCAACTCCACCCTGATCCGGATCAGCGATAAACCCCTCAAGGCGCCCTGCTGGAATGTCGATCTCTCCGTTGCTCTGGATGAGTCGGCGCTCGAACATATGCGGGAACGGTATACAGCTGACACGCTGGTATTAGCCGATTCGGAGAAAAAGGATAACTTGCCGAACCTCATTACCGTTCCCATAAGCGAACGGGCCAAAGCTTTGGGAGACCGCCACTATGCCAATACATACATGGCAGGATTTATCTTCGGAGTACTGAAACTGGAGTTGGATACCTTGCAGCAAAGTATCGATCAGTACTTCAAAAAAGATAGAGAGAATATCAAAGCGGCACAAGAAGGCTTTAAGGAGGGGGCAGTGATCGAATACCATACGTTACCGGAGCTTCCCCGAAGCGACAAAAAAAGTGTAGAGCCACTTCACCTGATGGATGGCACAACCGCCTGCGGATTTGGCTTCCTCGCAGGAGGATGCAACATGGTCACCTCCTACCCCATGTCTCCCTCCACCGGAGTGCTCAACTTCATGGCAGAGCGCTCCAAAGAGTTTACGATCGTCGTCGAACAGAGTGAAGATGAGATCGCCTCTTTGAACATGGTGCTGGGGGGATGGTATGCCGGTGCACGCGCCATGACCACTACCTCTGGGGGAGGATTTGCGCTGATGACCGAAGCACTGAGCCTCAGCGGAATGACGGAAACGCCCGCCGTGATCTATCTGGCACAGAGGCCGGGACCGGCTACCGGTTTGCCTACCCGAAGCGAACAGGGTGATCTCAATATGGCGATCTACTCGGGTCATGGACCGTTCGAGCGTGTCATACTTGCTCCGGGTACACTTGAAGCGTGTATCGAGTGCGGCTATCTTGCTTTTGAGTTGGCCGACCGCTACCAGGTGCCGGTGATCCTGCTGAGCGACCAATACCTGGCGGATTCGATGAGTATGATCGGTACAATTGATTTTTCACAATATGAACCGGGCAGCTACATCATCCAAAGCAAAAAAGAGTATCAGCGTTATACAGATACCCAAAATGGTATCAGTCCGCGAAGTATCCCCGGTTTTGGGGAAGGATTGGTCTGTGCGGCCGGGGATGAACATGATGAAAGAGGACAGATCACCGAAAGCCATCAGACACGCATACAAATGGTCAACAAGCGTGCAAGAAAGCGCGAAGCACTCTTGCAAAGTGCCCTTATGCCAAATATAGAAGGAAATGGCGATATCGCCGTTATTGGATGGGGATCGAGCTACGGTGCGATCAGTGAGGCATTGTCACGGCTGGATGATCCAAGGATTTCTCATATACATTTTGAATGGGTATATCCCCTGGCAGAGAAACAGCTGGAGCTGCTTCAAGGCTATAGGCATATAATTGTCATAGAGAACAATACGTCGGGAATGTTCGCAGACCAGCTCAAACTTCATGATATCAAAGTTGACAGAAGGATACTCCAGTACAACGGTTTTGCATTCTTTGCCGACCAGCTAGCTCAGATGATCGAAGAAAAAATAAAGGAGTTATGATGCAGACCTCATTTGACAGAGAGAACGTTGACGTCGCATGGTGTCCGGGATGCGGGAATTTCGGAATTTTGAAACTGGTGAAAGAGGTGCTGGAGGAGCTGCATCAGGAGAAGCGGGAGACGGTCATCGTCTCGGGTATCGGACAGGCGGCAAAAACCCCTTACTATATCG
>JAQUFB010000145.1 GCA_028684885.1 Sulfurovum sp.
TTTGCGAAAGTGAAGGTAAAATAAGTGACATTCAAATCTTTTAAGATCGGAAAATATACGATCGAAAAACCTATTATACAGGGAGGAATGGGGGTTGGTATCTCCTGGGACCAGCTTGCCGGCAATGTATCAAAGGAGGGAGGTCTCGGTGTGATCTCCGCTGTCGGTACGGGTGTCTATAAAAATAGAAAATATCTCAATGACAAAGAGATGGTCGGCAAAGAACACCGCCCGCTGGAAGCGATCAACTTCTACTCTTTCAAAGCACTGCAGAATATCTTTGAAAATGCTAGAAAGATCTGCGGGGACAAACCGCTTGCCGCAAATATTCTTTATGCACAGACAGATTATGACCGTGTGGTACAGGATGCATGCAAGGCCGGTGCCAATATCATCATTACCGGTGCAGGGCTGCCTTTGACGATGCCTGAAGCGGCAAAAGCATATCCCGATGTGGCACTTGTTCCGATCGTATCGACTGCAAAGGCACTGAGAATCCTCTGCCGCAGATGGCAGAAAACGCACAACAGACTACCGGATGCAGTGATCGTAGAAGGGCCTTTGAGCGGAGGTCACCAGGGGTTTAAATACGAAGAGTGTTTCCTTCCTGAGAACCAGCTTGAAGAGATCCTGCCCCCGGTCGTGGAAGAGGCGAAGCAGTGGGGTGATATCCCTGTGATCGCAGCAGGCGGTATATGGGATCATGATGATATCGTGAGAATGCTGGAACTGGGAGCAGTTGCGGTACAGATGGGTACACGTTTCATAGGAACGGTGGAGTGTGACACCAGCGATGAAATGAAAGAAATCCTCTTGAATGCCAAAGAGGAGGATATCAAGCTTTTCAAATCGCCGGTAGGGTATCCCGCACGCGGGGTCAAAACGCAGCTGCAGGCATCCATTGAGGCTGGAACAGCACCGAAAGTGGCATGTATCTCAAACTGTGTGGCTCCGTGCCACAGAGGTGTTGAGGCCAAAGCGGTAGGATACTGCATCGCTGACAGACTGACAGATGCCTATGACGGTATTGTTGAAACAGGACTCTTTTTTAGCGGTTCCAATGGTTACCGCCTTAATGAGATCATCACGGTCAAAGCGCTTATGGATAAACTGATGAACGGAGAAGAGTAGTAGACTATGTTTAAACGTAAGTATCCTGTACTCGTTTTTTTCATGACACTCCTCCTCTTCTCCCCCTCTCTCTTTGGGGCTATGAACAGTATGACCAGGGCGATTGTCAAAAAAGGCGAATTGAGACTTTTTTTTGCACATCCTCTTGATCAAAAAAAGATTAGACATTTCACACTTCCAAATCCTCACCGGGAGATCTATGACTTTAAAGATATGAGGCTGGGGCACAGCCGTGTACCGCTTGGTTTGGGTAACAACGTACGGATCGCCCAGAATAATACCAATACGGTACGTGTGGTCATAGAAAGTCAGAAACCCTTTAACCCTACAGCCTACCAACCTCTTTTTTCCAAAGATACATATCATATCTCGCTGCCTAAGAACAGCGCTTATATTCAAAAAGATTTTACGTCCAATAAGCATGGATATACTAAACTGCAGGTGCAAAAAACAACACCTAAACGTCATACAGAGGTGATCGTGATTGATTCTGGACATGGGGGACATGACAGTGGGGCAATTGCGGGCGGGAAAAGGGAAAAAGATCTTGTACTTAGGATCTCAAGGAAGGTAGAAAAACAGTTAAAAAAAAGGGGATTTCCTGTTTTCCTGACACGAAGCAGTGACCGTTTTTTAAAACTGCATGAGCGTACACGTATCGCCGACAGGAAAGATGCAAAAGTCTTTATCTCTATTCATGCCAACTCAATAGAGAAACGCAAACAGGATAAAATGGAGGGGATTGAGACATTTTTCCTGCAGAATACCAGAGATGAACGTTCTAAGCGTATTGCTGCCAGAGAAAACGAAGCTGTCTTGAAGGGTACAGACAGAGTCAGTAAAAATGTGATCATCGATTCGGTACTCAACGGTCCGAAAATCGTTGAGTCGAACAAGCTGGCGATCGATATCCATAAACGTATGATGGCCAATGCAAGGAGTCTTTACCGGGACGTAAAAGATGGCGGGGTACGTCATGCACCTTTTTATGTCCTGGTCGGCGCGAGCAGACCCTCTGTATTGATCGAGGTTGGGTATATCTCTCACCCAAAAGAGCGTCAGCGTCTCTTTTCAGCAGAATATCAGAACCTGTTGGCCAAAGGGATCGCAGAGGGGATCGAGAATTACCTGAGAAACAGAAGGAGAGAGATCGATCTCTAAGGGATGAAGATAATGATTTGAAGTAAATCAAGCAATGGCGGAACCATGTGGCAAAAGCAGAAACTCTCTATGATGCACAAATAGATAAAGAGGAGGGGAAGGTGGACGTCAGGTGGGCCTGTCACTCTTTTTATTTTAAGAGTGACAGGATGCGGTAAACCAATAAGCTTATGGCTTATTTGTAGTTTTTGATCGCTTTTTCAAGGATTTCGGCAGCGGCTGCCTTGTCTTTGAATCCTGATACTTTTACCCACTTGTTCGGCTCAAGCATTTTGTATGTTTCAAAGAAGTTCTTGATTCTGTTCAGTGTATGCTCAGGGACATCCGAGAGATCCTGGATATTTGCATAGGTCGGGTCAATTTTCTCGGTCGGTACTGCAAGTAGTTTTTCATCACCGCCTTTTTCATCTTCAGTAAGAAGTACGCCGACAAGTCTACATTTGATATATGAACCTGCCTGAAGCTGATAATCACAAAGTACAAGTACATCTGCCGGGTCACCGTCATCTGAGAGTGTGTTCGCTACAAATCCGTAGTTTGCAGGGTAGTGTACAGCAGAAAAGAGAACTCTGTCCACCTCTACGGCACCAGACTCTTTGTCAATCTCATATTTGATGTTTGAGTTAAGTGGTACTTCGATGATTACTTTTACTTCATCTGGGCATTTCCCCGGTCCGATTTTACTAATATCCATGTGAATATCTCCATAAAAAATTTTCGTGATGATAACATAAGGTTTATTTGTAAGAAGTTAAACCAGGTGCACCCTTTTGAACCAGAGGTAATATATGGCGGTAAAGAGAAAGCCGATCCCCAATGTGACAGTGATATTTTCCATGCTCATTCCCCATTT
>JAQUFB010000146.1 GCA_028684885.1 Sulfurovum sp.
GCGGTGTCGGGGCAGGACGGATGGCGTGCATCATGACGTTGTGGTGTACCGTGTGTCCTACGATCTTTTCCATCACCTCTTTGGAAGCGACATAAAGTGCCGGTATCACTTTTGTCTCTATCAGATCAGCATACTTATCGTAATACTCCTGCGTAGCAAAGATACTTCTGATCTCGATATCCTGTTCGAGTAAGAGGTTGACCACCTTGGGGCTGTCTGCGATGAAACTGCCGTCTTCCTTGAAGGCATTTTCTCTCATCTGGTGGTAGATCTTCAGTTCCGGGATGCCGATATCGGTGACTTGGATAAAATTCATATGCTATTATAGCTACTGTTTACTTCCATAGGCTACAATAGCGCAAAATTAATAAGGTAATGTAATGAGAATTATTATCCTGTTTCTTGTCATGTTCAATCTCTCTTTTGCAGAGCTCAAAAATGTCTGGGCAAGCAAAGATTTCCTGAAAAACGATATCAAGATCATCGATGTGAGGACCCCGGGGGAATGGAGGGAGACCGGTATCATCGAGGGTTCTTATCCGATCATGTTTTTTGATGAGCAGGGGAGATTCAATATCCCGCTTTTTCTTGAACAGTTGAACAGTGTGGTAAAGAAAGATGAGCAGTTTGCGCTTATCTGTCGTACAGGAAGCCGTACTTCGGAGATCTCCAAATTTCTTGCCTATGAGTTGGGGTATGATGTCATCAACCTTGCCGGAGGGATAGAAAAGCTGATGCAAGAGGGATATAAACCGGTGATGTACCTACCGAAAAAGCCATAATAGCGCATAAGGTTGATTGACATAGACTAAACTATTTTGATATAATAAATAGAAATTAAGATTCAATTAAATTTTTAGGAACGTCTATGTCAAAAAGTTTATATGAAACGCTCGGTGTCAGCGAAAATGCGACTCCCGATGAGATCAAAAAAGCTTACAGAAAACTTGCACGTCAGTATCATCCGGATATCAACAAAGAAGAGTCTGCGCAGGATAAGTTCAAAGAGATCAATGCAGCCTACGAAGTATTGAGCGATCCGGAGAAAAAGGCGCAGTATGACCGCTTCGGTGACCAGATGTTCGGCGGACAGAATTTCCATGATTTTGCACGCGGCCAGGGTGCAGGGGTGGATCTGGATGAAATCCTTCGACAGATGTTCGGCGGCGGTGCCGGCGGCTTTGGCGGTGGCGGCTTCGGTGGTTTCGGCGGCTTTGGCGGCGGTTTCGGCGGATTGAATCTTGATATGCAGGCAAAGATCACCGTACCGTTTATGACAGCGGTTCTCGGCGGCAAGCACAATGTGTCGGTCAATGGACAGAATTTTGATATCAGGATCCCTGCAGGTATCAAATCCGGCGAGACGATGCGCGTCAGAGGCAAAGGAAAGCAGTACCAGGGGCAGGCCGGTGATCTTCTGCTGCAGGTAGAGGTAGCAGAGTCAAAAGAGTATGAAAGAAAAGGCGATGACCTTTATAAGACCTTTGATGTGCCGCTCAAAGAAGCGCTCTTTGGCGGCAAGATCACAGTGGATACCCCGGAAAAAGAGGTTTCCCTGAAAGTGCCGCAAAATACGAAGAACGGCCAGAAGTTCAGACTCAAAGGGAAGGGGGTACCGAACAGAAAAACAGCGCTTACCGGCGATCTCTATCTGGTTGCCAATGTGATCCTCCCTGATGTAGAGAGCATGGACAGCGAACTAAAGAGGCTTCTAGAAGAGAAGCTTTAAATCAGCACAAGTGCTGTGAGCTGTCCGCTGAGGACGGTATGCGTACCTGGAAGCTTTGCTTTTAGGTAAATTAGCAAAGAAAGGAAAATACCATGCACAGTTATGATGAACCTGTATATCTGATCTCCGTAGTCGCAACGATGCTCGATATCCATCCTCAGACACTGCGTCAGTACGAACGCGAAGGATTGGTGGAACCCTCACGTACCAGCGGGCGGATGAGACTCTATTCGCAGCGTGATATCGACAGGATGAAACTGATATTGCGTTTGACCAGGCAGATGGGGGTCAATCTCGCAGGCGTCGATGTTGCCCTGAAACTCAAAGAGCAGATCGATGAGATGCAGGATGAGATCGACCAGCTGAGAGAAGAGCTGCGCAAAGTCAACCGCCACGGTTCGGTACATACGAGCAAAGCGCTTGTAGCCAAAAGCAGTTACGATATCATCATCTTTGAAGAGTAGTTTCTTTCTTTGGCGCTGTGCTGTTTCAGTGTGACCGCTAATACTTTTCAAACAGCTCCTGTATCTTTCCTTGGTCATGCCTGACTTCATGAAGCGGGCATCTCTCCTCCCCTCTGACATGCATTTCAAACGTAGCAGGATTCTCGCTGTTCTGATAGATGATCCCCAGCGGCATTGGCATGCTCTCATAGGCTTTTTTGAGGGCCTCTTCAAAATTGGAACGCTCATAGCTCTCATCGAGCAGATAGGTGTTTTCTTTGAACCATTGATAGGTATTGACTGGGTTGAAAACCACGCAGGGCTGGAAGATATCCACCAAGGCATACCCTTTGTGCAAAAATGCGGCCTTCAAGACCTCTTTGGCATGGGTGTAGTTCCCGATATTGACCCGCGAGACAAATCCCGCCTTCAGAGAGAGTGCGACACTGAGCGGGTTGAAAGGTTCATTCTCCACGCCTCCTACCTGTACTTTGCTGACAAATCCTCTCTGTGAGGTAGGGGAGGCCTGGCCTTTCGTCAGCCCGTAGACCATGTTGTTATGGACGATATGGACGATATCCGGGTTGCGCCTGAGCGTATGGAGGAAATGATTTCCCCCTTCGCCGTACATATCCCCGTCACCCCCCTCTGCAATGACGGTCAAGCCCGGGTTGGCGGCCTTGATCGCAGTGGCGACAGGGAGTGCCCGGCCGTGGAGCACCCCGTACATATGGGTATCGATATAGTAGGGGGTTTTGGCTGCCTGCCCGATCCCCGAGACGATGACGGTATGCTGCTTCTCCAGCTGCAGCTCCTCCAGCACCTCTTTCACCAGTTTCAAAATACCGAAATTCCCGCATCCCGGGCACCATGCGACGTCCACGTTTTCTCTGTCAAATGAGGTAGGCATCATAACTCCTTTATCTCTTCTTCGATCATCTGTGCCAACTGGTCGGCAAAGAACGCAAAACC
>JAQUFB010000051.1 GCA_028684885.1 Sulfurovum sp.
AACTTCTGCTGCACAAAAAAGAGCTTGAAAAGCTCTATGTGAAAGTCCACAAAGAGGGTCTGACAATCGTCCCGTTGATGATCTACTTCAATGAGCGTAACCTTGCGAAGACAAGTATCGCCATCGCCAGAGGAAAAAAACTGCATGACAAACGTGCCGATCTGAAAGAAAAAACCCTTCAGAGAGAAGCAAGCCAAGCGATAAAAAACCGTTCCTACTGAGCCTTTTTCGAACGTTTTTCTTGAAGTTTTGCATACGCAGAGAGATCTCTTTTCATCATTTTGATCTGTGCAGCATCTCTTTGATCGCTTTATAAAACTGTTTTATCTTTGCAACAAAAGGGCTCTCTTTGGAAAAGTATTTCATCTTATAAGCTTTGAACCACGTTTTCAGTCCTTGTTTGAGCTGATGAAGTCGGTGGATGATCTGGATATAGATTTCACATGACTGAAGCCAATCAATCGCATCCATGATCTTCCCATAGCTCCACTTGAACCAGCCAAACTGCATGAGTTTATCTTCGGTCACCCTAAAGAGCCAGAAGGTAAATGCCGCCACGGGTATCTTCGCAAGATAGAGCACCAACCCCAAAACAACCTGCCCGCTGACAAAAAGTATACCTGCATAGATACCGAATGCCTCTACTATCGCTACCAATACTACAAAGATACAAAGTATCAAAGAAGGGTTGGCACTATGGACCCTCACCTCGATACGCTGCAGTATTTTGAGTCCATGTACATAGGTATAGATCGGCTTGGCGATACCTTCCCATATCAACTCTTCAAAGAGAATATATATCATCACAACAACAAGCTGCAACAGTGTCATGATTTTATCTTTGATGGCAATGAACATGAAAAAGCGTCCCCGGTAGCTCAGTATTAGATAATTATAGCAGAGTACAAATGAATTTACCTACGTGTGTACAAGAGAGTATTACCTCTCTTGTACTTTCACAAACTTCAAATACAAGATGGGAAGTACGATCAGTGTGAGCACTGTAGAACTTATCAAACCATTGATCACTACGATAGCTAGCGGACGCTGGATCTCAGAGCCGGGCCCTGTCGCAAAGAGCAGTGGGATAAGGCCGAAGGCAGCGATAGAGGCGGTCATCAGAACAGGCCGCAGACGCTTGACCGAGCCCTCAATGACCGTATCGATCAATGAGTAGCCATTGTTAAGGAGATAGTTAAAATAGTTCATTAGGACTACACCATTGAGCACAGCGATCCCAAGCAAGGCAATAAAACCTACAGAAGCAGGAACAGAGAGATACTCTCCGCTAAAGTATAACCCGGCGAACCCACCGATGAGTGCCAAAGGAACATTCACCAGTACGATCGTAGCCTGAAGCAGGGAACCAAAGGATACAAACAGCAGTATAAAAATAAGGAAAAGCGCGATAGGGACAATAATAGCCAATCTGCTTGCAGCTCTTTGCTGATTCTCAAACTCTCCACCGTAACTGAGATAATACCCGGCCGGAAGTTTCACCTCTTGGGCAACCCTCTTTTTAACCTCTTCAACAAAGCTTACCAGGTCACGTCCTTCAACATTGGACTGTACCACTGTTTTACGGTAACCATTTTCATGCTCTATCTGTACAGGGCCTGCTGTGGATTCAAAATGTACGATCTGACTCAATGGTATCGCAGTGCCGTCTTCAAGCGGATAATAGAGACGTTGTATTTTTTCCAGTGAATTCTGCAGTGACTCCTCACCCTTCACCATCAATGCGATACGACGCATACCTTCCTGGATGATTCCCACTGACTCTCCTGTCACCATCACTTGCAGAAAGGCATTCAACTCCTTCTGTGTGATACCGTGATACCCCATCACTTTTTGGTTAAAACTCAGTTCGAAGAACTCCACACCTTCATTCGCTTTTTTATAGACATCTCTGCTTCCCGGAGTGTTCTCAAGAATTTTTTTGACCTCTACGGCGATCTTTTCAAGTTCACTGTTGTCACTACCGAAGATATCTATGGCAAGATCGCCTCTTACCCCCGTCAGCATTTCCGAAACACGCATCTCGATAGGTTGTGTAAAGCTATACTCAATCCCGACAAATTCATCAAGTACTTTCCGTATCTCTTCGATCACAAAAGCCTTGGACGGCTCTCTCCACTCCTCTTTCGGTTTGAGTACCAGGAAGGTATCCGTATCATTCAAACTCATCGGATCAAGCCCTAACTCATCACTTCCCGTTCTGGCAATGATATTTTCTATTTCGGGAACTGTAGCCAGCAGTCTCTTTTGTACTTTCAAGTTCAACCTTTTGCTCTCTTCGAGAGAGATGGAAGGCAGCATCTCCACCCCGATAATAATACTCCCCTCATCCATTGTTGGCATAAACGTCTTACCTGTTTTGGATGCCAGGTAGAGTGAAGTGATAAAGACAATAAGCACCGAGATCATGACGATCTTGGCATGTTCGATAGCAAATACCAGGCTCACACGATATTTTTTCAACAAGAACTTTACCAGAAAAGATTCTTTATCCGGACGTATTTTAAGTATAAATGAGCTGAGTACAGGAATAATGGTCAACGCCAGTATCAGAGAACTGAATAGCGCAAAGATAATACTCAGTGCAACCGGTTTAAACAGTTTGCCTTCCAGCCCTTCAAGCGTAAGCAATGGCATAAAAACAATGATGATGATCAATACACCGGTGATAATAGAGGGCGCCATCTCTACTGCGGCATGATAGATGATATGTATCTTTTTTTCTTGTTTGTTTTTTATATTTCCAAGTTCTGCAGTGATATGTTCTACCATGACAACCGCAGAGTCTACCAGGATACCTATTGCGATTGCCAACCCGCCCAGACTCATTAAATTCGCGGTCAATCCAAAATACTGCATGGCCATAAAACTCATCATCAGTGCAAACGGTAGGATCAGCGCAACACTGATCGCTGATGCAAAATTACCCAACATTAAAAGCAGAATCACTATAATGAGGATCACGGCTTCAAAGAGTGCACTTTTAACCGTATTCGTAGCCAGGTTTACCAGCTCGGAACGATCATAAAATATATCTATCTTCACATCTTCAGACAACATAGGCTCTATCTGTTTCAGTTCAGCCTTCACTTGATCAAGCACTTGTGCGGTATTGGCACCTTTTAACCCGAGTACAAGCCCCTCTACGGCCTCACCTTCACCGTTTTTTGTTACAAACCCTGAACGTGTCAAGTAGCCGATACGTACATCTGCGACATCAGCCACAGTGATCACCTTGTCTCCCTGCCGTGCAAGCGGAAGCGTTTTGATCGATGCGATAGTAGTCAGTTTTCCTACGCTTCTTACAAAAACTGTCTCAACACCGGAGGAGACACGGCCTGCTCCATCATTTTGATTGTTAGATCCAAGTGCTCCGGATAACTGTTGTAGCGTGATACCCAGGGCGCGCATCTTTGCAAGGTCCGGGACAACTTCATAGGTTTTTACTTTTCCTCCCAGGGCATTGACCTCTGCTACCCCGCTGATAGAACGTATTTTCGGTGCGATAATCCAATCCAATAACGTACGTTTCTCAGTCAGTGACAACTTCTCTGATTCGATGGTGAACATCAAAATATCACTTAATGGTGTCGAGATCGGTGCAAGTCCGCCCTCTATATTTGAAGGAAGCTCCTCTTTGATATCGGCCAAACGTTCACTCACCTGCTGTCTTGCCCAATAGATATCGGTACCGTCTTTAAAATCTATGGTGATATCGCATAAGCCATATTTAGAGAGTGAACGCATCATACTTTGATGTGGTATACCGACCATCTTCATCTCAATAGGAATGACGATACGCGACTCTATCTCTTCCGGAGTCATCCCGCTGGACTTAAGAATAATTTTTACCTGCGTCGGTGATATATCGGGGAAAGCATCGATCGGTAGCTCTTTGTATGCTTTCACTCCAAAGCCGAGTATAACGATCGCAAGCAGTGTAAAAAAAAGCCTTTGTGCCAGTGCAAAACCGATAACTTTATTCATTTTCATCACCGATAAGATTTTTAAGGATAGCCACCGATGATACTGCTACAGGATGATGATACTTTTTATCATCCGGGATATAGTAGGCATATTCATCTTCAGCACTTATCTCTACAGGAACAGGCGTATAACCTTTATCATTTTTCACAAAAAGTATTTTTTTTGTACCAAGATTAATCACTGCATTTTTAGGGATTTTAAGCATAGGTTCTTTGATAGAAATCACTGTACCGGCCCTGAGACCTGATTGCAATGTTGCATCCTCCGGTACCTCAAAGCGAACAAGCAGGGTCTGGCTCTCGGGCTCTATCACTGAAGCACGTTCCACTACTTTTGCAGCAAAGGTTTTCCCTGTGATCGTAATTTGTACCGACTGCTCTTTTTGTAAAAGATTGGCATAACGTGCTTCTATTTTGCTTTCAATCCATTGTCTGCCTTCCTGATAAATAACAAACAGTGTTTCAGCAGATGAAAGATTTTTACCCGGTGTAGCGTTATGGATCGTCACGGTACCGTTATAGGGGCTAACGATATCAAGCGTTTGGGAAATCTTTAACGTTTGAAACAGTTTCTCAAGTGTCTCATCATTCGCCCCGTAACCCTCCAGCAATGCCCTTGAAGCATCACGTTTGATTCGCAGAACTTCGAGTGCAGCTTCAGCAGAAATACACTCCTTTTTAGGAATGATCCCTTCCTGGCATAGCAATCGCTTTCGCTCAGTTATCGTCATCTGCTCCTTTAAGTCGATCACCGCTTTTATCGCTTGTTGCTGTGCATCTATCCATGCGCTTCCTGTCACTCTGGCTAAAAGCTCACCTTTTTTTACCTGCTGATATTTGGCGATATAGAGTTGCTGCACCATGGCGTCAAAAGGCAGAGAGATGCTCTGTATCAGCGAGGGTGGCGGTGTTACCTCCCCGATAAATTCTCCAAGGGGAAATAGAGGAGAACTTTCCGGTATCTGGGTTTGAATATCCCAATTTTTCTCCTCAGCCGGAGTTAATATGATCACCTCTGCATGGAGATGTACGATTAAAAAAATGATGAATGCCACTATAAATTTCATTATTTATCCTTTTTTTCTATATGTGTGTAGAGCTGAAAAAGCATATGGTAATAGCTTTTTTGGTTGGCATAATACTCCTGTTGAAGCTGACGGTATCTCTGTTGTGTCAGCAGATAGTCTATCACACTGCTCTCTCCTGCGTTGTAACTCTTATCTATCAGCGGAAGAAGATGATTTTGATAGTTTTTCAGAGTCAAACGCAGTGACTCGATCAACATTACTTTGTTTTTTAATTCAGACTGTAGCGTAGATAGATCATTTTGTTTTTGTATCATCGTATGTTCATACCTGTGTTGCAGTGCACTGCTCTGATGCAGTGCTTCAAGACGCTTCTGCTCTGAGCGCTGACTGGTAAAACCCAAAGGGATGGAAACCCCTAAACTGTATCTGTCCATATCCATCTCTTTATCGTACTGCATTGAGAGCTCAACGGATTCAAGTGACGTGGCGTATCTCTGCACTTTTTTTTGCAAACTCTCCATACGTTTCCGGTAGGCATCCTTCGTATAGACAAAATGATTCCCCCTTGGCAGAGCCTCAGCGTTTATAGGATAGATATCTGCACAAAGCATCGTTTGGTTGTGCTCCAGATGACTAAACCTGAGAAGATTTTCCCTGGAAATATGTTGCTTCCTCTGAACTTCTTTGAGCTGTGCATAGAGTTGCTCTTTTTCAACCTCCAAGCGGATAAGCTCCACCTTGGAAATCTCCTGATATGTGTATGCCTTCTGCTTTTTTTGATAGAGTTTCAAAAAGCTTTCATAGGATCTCCTGACACTTTGGTAGATATTTTTATCGATACAATGCTGATGATAAAGGTTTTTCAATCCATTATTAAAATCAAGTACTGTTTTCTCTTCCTCAGAGTAAATCGCCTGATTGATCAAATGGTTGATATCCGCTTCCTGTTTACGTATATCACCCAGCATGACATTTTGAGATATGCCAATAGAATACTCTTTCGCATTCTTTCCGATCATAGGGTCAGCTTGGGAGATGGTGCCGTAGAGCTCCAGGGGTTGTGACGCATTTTCTGCTTTATGCAGAGCTTCTCTCGATAACTTCTCTTGAGAAATCGCTTGTCTCAATGAGCTATTCTGATTCGCTGAATCCAAAATCATCTCCAGTGATATGCTTGAAGCAGAGAGACTTTGCAGAGACAACAGAGCAAATAAAATAGTTTTACCCATTTATTTTCTCCTCACAAACAACGACTCATCAAGTGTATTGATATATAATTGACGTAATTTCATAAATCTATCCTTTTACATTTAAGCCGTAAATAAACGTTTTACGGAATTGATATTGGTTTAAAAATTAAATAACGGGGTAATAAAGAAAAAAGGATTAGGCTATAGGAGGTTTGACTTGTTTATCTTCCAATAAAATAGTCTGTACCGTTCTGTCAAAACGTATGGGTTCAGTTTTAAAAGCGGATGGGGAGATCAGGTGAACAGGAGAGAGAATTGCAGTGAAGTGGAAAAGATAGTGAAACTCACCTATATTACCACATTCACTATCTTCTGCCTGTTCCATCACATATTTGGAAATAGTCTCACAGACAGACTGTTCATTGATCGCAATAAAAGCATCATGTGCGATATTGAATGACAATGACAGGATCAAAAGTAATTCAATGACTTTCGCTTGCATCTCTACTCCTAAAATATAATCAAAATATAGCATATAAGAGTTAATTTATCCTTTTAATTTAAAAATTTAATAAAAATTAAACAATCATGTGCAGGGGATAGTTCTTTTGATTTGTTGCAGATTTTGATGTTTGGGTAAGTATATATAACAGAAGTTTTGTTTTAGTTTAGATTTTGAGGTTATAGAGAAGGAGTCACGTCCAGTAAATGACTGAACCACTCCTTCAAAGATGAAGTAAAATAAACCGAAAGGATTATTTTCTTCTGAGTTCTTTGATACGTGCAGCTTTACCTTTAAGTGCTCTTTGGTAGTAAAGCTTCGCTCTTCTCACTCTACCTCTTCTTCTCACTTCGATGTTCTCGATTGTGCTTGAATAGAGTGGGAAGATTCTTTCAACACCTACAGAGTTTGCTCCCATTTTTCTTACAGTAAACGTCCTACCGGTACCTTCACCTCTGATTGAGATACAAAGACCCTCATAGTCCTGAATTCTTTCCTTCTCACCCTCTTTAATTCTTACAGATACTTTTACTGTATCACCTGCTCTGAAATCAGGGATGTTTTTACCTTCTAGTTGCGCCTGTTCGAAGCTCTCGATGTATTTATTTCTCATGTTTTATACCTTTTTTGTATAAGTCCGGACGGAAAAACTTTGTTTTACACAAAGCCAAGTCTCGTTTAAAGTCCGTGATTTTACTATGATTACCCTTTAAAAACTCTGAAACCACTTCACGTCCACGATAATTTATCGGTTTTGTAAATGAAGGTGCTTCCAAAAACGCTCCTTCATAACTCTCTATGCTCAATGAGTCAATATTACCCAACACCTCTTCAATATTCCTGCTGATTGCATCGCACATGACCAGACTTGGCAACTCACCACCGGTCAGGATAAAATCCCCGATCGAGAATACCTCATCCGCATACGCCTCAATCACCCGTTCATCAATCCCTTCATACCTGCCTGAAACGAAAACAATATGCTCTTTCCTTGCCAACCGTTTCGCATCATTCTGCCTGAACGGTTTTGCCACCGGGGTCACAAAAACAATATGCGCATTAGGGGATTCATTTTTGATCTGCTCCAAGGTATCCATCAGCGGTTGGGGGGTCATCAGCATCCCTGCACCGCCCCCGACCATCGGTGCATCCACTCTCCGGTGTTTATCTGTAGTAAAATCTCTCGGATTGAAAAAATCAACCGATATCCTCTTCTCCTCAATGGCCCGCTTCAAGATACTCTCACTGAAATAACCCTTGATAAGATCTGGGAAAAGTGTTACAAAAGAGAAGTGCATCTTTTTAGCTTGCCTCTAAAATATCTTTGGCATCCTGAGTGAAAATGGTTTTCTTATCAGTATCCGCATTGAGAATATATCTAGGGATATAGGGCAGAAGGAAGTTTTTGGCAAACCCTTCTTTCAGCAGCGCTGCATCCGTTTTGATTGCCAGGTAATCCACATCCAGCATACGCTGGATATCCTCTACTTCGCCCAGAAGCTCGTCACCCTGCATGACCTTGCAGCCGATAATATCAAACCAGAAATGTTCGCCTTCGCCCAAAGCACAATTCGCTTTGGTTTCTGCTTCAGTCGCATAGATCTTTGCATTGGTGAGTCTCTTCGCTGCATCCAGGCTCTCATACCCCTGAAAACGAACGGTCCCTTTGTTGGGGTTGATATCCGACAGTGTCAGCTCTCCTCGGTCGCTGTGATAGGTCTGGCCTACCTTGAACTGTTCCGGGAAATCAGTATGCAGATGAATCTTGAGATCACCCCAAAGCCCTACTGTGCGCCCGACTTGAGCGATAAAAAATTTTTCCATTATGCGATTGGTTTTACATTGAGCCGGTAGTTCTTACCGTACTTTGCTTTACAGCCGGAGATGACTGTTTTGATCGAGTTGATCATGCGCCCCTGCCTACCGATAAGTTTGCCGACATCCTCACTATTGGCAAAGATAGTGATCTCATCCAACCCTTCATCTATCCCGGTAATCTCTACCGAGATATCTTCAGGATGGTCCACTAAAAGTCTCGTGTAAGCGATGAGGAACGCATCTATCATAAAAAATTATTTTCCAGTAATTCTTTTTACTGTCGGCGTCATTTGCGCACCAACACTCAACCAGTAGTTCATTCTCTCTTCATCGATCTTGATATCTTTTGTTTCACCGATCGGGTTGTAGTAACCAATTGATTCGATCCAGCCACCGTCTCTTCTCTTTCTGCTGTCTGTCACTACGATTCTGTAAAACGGCTTCTTCTTTCTACCCATTCTTGTCATTCTGATCTTTGTCATTTTAAGTCCTTATGAAAATATTTTTTTATTTGTGTAATCTCAGAGGATTAAGATTTACGTGATAAATCCTGACAACTGCTCTTTAATGACTCAGAACACTCATCAAGACTTTTGGAACGCAATGTTACCACAATATATATAAAGTTTTTATTAAATCAAGGTGCAGCCACTTGCACCTCATTTTAGTGTGGTTTAACGAGGCATGCCGGGAAATCCGCCGCCCCCCTGCATCTGCTTCATCATATCCTGCATCTGTTTCATGCCGCCTTTGCCCGAAAGCTTTTTTGCCATCTTCGCGGCATTTTTAAACTGCTTGAGCACACGGTTGACCTGCATCTGGTCCAGTCCCGCACCCGCAGCGATTCTTCTTTTGCGGGTATTGTTGAGGAGGTCCGGGTTCTCTCTCTCTTTTGCGGTCATCGAAGAGACCATCGCACGGATCATTTTTATCTCTTCGGAGTTTTCAATGTCTAGGTCGCCCAGCTGTTTTGCCATGCCGCTCATCCCCGGGATCATTCCCAGCAGGGATTTCATCGACCCGAGCTTCTTCATCTGATCCATTTGCTCAAGGAAGTCATTGAAATTGAACTGCCCTTTCTTGATCTTCTGGGTCATTTTTTTCGCTTCTTTGGGATCGATCGCGGCAGCTGCTTTCTCTGCAAGCGATTCGACATCCCCCGCTCCCATCAGACGGCTCACGATACGATCGGGGATGAACTGTTCAAGATCCGGCATCTTCTCGCCCGCACCAATGAAACGGAGCGGTGCACCCACCTGCTCGCTGAGTCCGAGTGCAACCCCTCCCTTGCTGTCGCCGTCAAATTTCGAGAGTACTACACCTGTAATACCGATCTTCTCTTTAAAGGTCTGTGCCGTCCTCACTGCATCCTGACCCGTCATCGTATCGGCAACATAAAAAAGCTCATCGGGCTGTGCCACCTCTTTGACACGCGCCAGCTCCTCCATCAGCTCTTCATCGATCGCCAAACGCCCGGCGGTATCGATCAGGACCACATCATAGAGCTCTTTTTGCGCCTTCTCCAACCCCTGCTTGACGATCGCTTCTGGAGACGCATTTTCATCCGCAACCAGATCAATCTCTATCTGCGATGTAATCTGTCTGAGCTGCTCTACCGCCGCAAGCCTCTGAAGGTCGGCTGCGATCACCAGGACTTTTTTCTTCTTCTGCTCTTTGAGGAAATAGGCAAGTTTCCCTGTCGTGGTCGTCTTCCCGGAACCCTGAAGACCGATCATCAACACCACGGTCGGCGGTTTGGAGGCAAAGGTAAACCCTTTTGGCGCCCCCTCGATCGTAAGTATCCTGGTCAGTTCCCTTTGAAGGGCTGCCATAAACTGGTCCTTGCCGATACCGTTTTTCTTGGTATCCAGCTCTACCTCTTTGATCAGATCTTTGACCACTTTGTGGTGCACATCCGCTTTCAGAAGCGATTTTTTCAGTTCGGCAGTCGCTTTCTTGAGCGCTTTCTCATCATCATGAAAACGGATCTTGCCAATGGCATTTTTAAAACTGTCGGTTAACGTATCAAACATTTTTTACCTTGAATTCTCGATTATATTAATGTGATTTTATCCAATCTTGGCTTATAGGGCCTATTTGTACCTGCGGATATCCTGAGGCTCCGGTGCTTCAAAGGTATAGTCAAAAATGGACATCTTCGCCGAATGCAGCAAGATACGCTTGGACTTTGTGACCGAACCATACTGTTCATCACCGACAATCGGATGCCCCACACTAGCCAGATGCACACGTATCTGGTGTGTACGTCCGGTGGTGATCTCTACCCTTACCTTGGATTTTTTTCCCTGCACTTCATCGGGCGTAACCCTGGTATAGGCTTTTTTCCCACGTACCGGGTCGATCTTTGAGAAGGCTTTGCCTTTTTTGATCGTCAGGATCGGATCATCGATCTCCATCGTGTCATAGACCACACCTTCCACCCAGGCAACATACGCTTTTTTTACTCTCCGGTTCTTGAACTCTTTGACTGCCTTCTCGATGAACTCACGGTTCTTCCCAAGCAACAGCACACCGGAAGTCTCCTTGTCGAGTCTATGGAGCAGTTCAGCACCCTCTAGCGCATCCTGGATATCATAACTGTCTACCTGCGCAGGCTTGTTGACAGCAATAATATCCTCATCTTCGTAAAGCACTTCTATATCACTCGGATACTCGATGCGGAACTTTGTTTCCGTATTGATCTGTGCCCTGGCGATCTTGACCTGTTTGTCCCCCACAAAGACCAGTCCGCTGTCTATCAGGGCTTTTGCTCTGTTCTTGGAGATACCCTCCTGTTGTGCCAGTACCTTAAATGCCTGATCTGTTGCCATTTAACTATCCTTATATGTTGCTACCCATTGGCTGAATTTTTCCGTAAGAGGAAATGCTATGATTTTTATTTTGGAAGTTTGCCCTGATTGAAGAACAATCTCGCTTTTGGGAACTTTAAAACTTTTTGAAAGGAACTTCACCAGCTCTTTGTTGGCTGCTCCCTCTACTGCAGGAGCCTTGATACGTATCTTGATCGCTTCATCGCCATAGAGTTCACAAAACTCGCTTCTGCTTGCATTGGGCTGTGCTTTGATGCGAAGGGTTACACGACCCTTATTTATCTCATAAAACATTTTACTTCTTTTAATTGCCGCTTCCTGATACCGAAAGGATACCATAATTACCGGCCATTTACACTTGCTCTGATACTCATGACGCATTTCCGGCCGCTGGTGCAGGCACGGATGATGCACTTTATTTCAAAACAATCAGCGGGATCTTAACGCTTTTGATGAGCTTGGTGGTAAAACTCCCAAAAAGTGCTGTTTTGAGTTTGCCGTGGCTGTAGGAACCGATCGCGAGCGCATCGATCGCATGCTCCTCGACACATCCCAGAATACTCTCAAGAGGGTCTCCCTCTTTGGCGATATATTCACAGTTCAGCGATGGGTCTTGGATCAGTGCTTTGGCCTGCGCGATAAGCTCCTCTGCTTTTGCGATATCTTTGTGGACCGAGACAATATAGCGCTTCACCTCTTTGGAGAGCATCGGCGAAGCGGATACCTCCTCCAGTGCATGGACAGAACCGCCTGTACCGTTAAATGCGATCATGACGCTTTCAACAGGAGTATACGCTTTGTTGATAAGAAGCGTGGGTGCATCCACATCACGGATGATCGTTTCTACCTGAGAGCCTATCTCACTCTCCTCTTCAAGATGCCCCATACCTGAAACACCAAAGAGCACAACACGCAGTTTCTCTTCAAGCTCTTTAAGATTTTCGTAGAGTGTTCCGTGGCGCTGAAGCGTGATCACATTCTCATAACCGCTTGCCTCAGCTTTGGCTTTGAGTGAGGAGAGAAGTGCTTTGCCCTTTGCACGTGTTTCTCTGTTCTTTTCTGCATCCTCCTCGGAGAGTTCACCAAGCAGATCATCCCTCTCGCCAAGGCTGAGATTGCCTGAAAGATCGGTTTTTGAAGAAGCATTCGGGTGCTCAACCGTATTGAGAAGCACCAAGGGAAGCCCAAGCTCTCGTGCGATATGTAAGCCATACTCACATACAGCCTCCGAAAATCTTGAACCGTCCACACAGGCAAAAACCGCCTCTTTGATATCGTTCACATTTTGCATACTTCTAATGTCCCCCCATCACTTTTTCGATCTCTTCAGGTTTATCGTGGATCCCAAATCTATCGATGATCGTCGCACTCGCTTCGTTTTTCCCGATCAGTGCCACATTGGCACCCTCACGACGGAGTTTGATGACTGCTTTATCCAGGGCGTAGACCGCTGAGATATCCCAAAAGTGAGCTTTGGATAAGTCTATCACGATATTTTCTACAACCTCCTTAAAATCAAAAGCGTCATAAAACTTATCGGCACTGTTGAAAAAGACCTG
>JAQUFB010000052.1 GCA_028684885.1 Sulfurovum sp.
ATCTCTTCAACGAGCAGGACGATACTTATAAAGCAGAGGTAGTCGATCCGAAGACAAAAGTACTTGCAGTTGAAGCTGCGACGGCAACCGAGTACTACCGTTATGCGGATGATGTGCTCGGTATGGAGACATTCGGGGCATCCGCACCGGCAGAACAGCTCTTTGAGAAGTTCGGATTTACAGAAGAGAACATCATGAGACGTGCATGTAAGCTTATGGGTGTGGAGTATAAAGAAGTCACTAAAGAAGAGTGCTAGCTGTAGGGTGGATGAAATCCACCATAATGGTGGGATGCTCCCACCCTACGACAGATCTGTTCGTATTGCATTGCGTAGGTTTGGCATTGCCAAACAAATCCTCGTTCTTGGTTGCACCTTTCCCCAAGGTCTAATGCAGATGATATCGCTACATGCAAACCAAGCCCAAGTCCATCGATAGAGGTAAATCAAGTAGATTTACTGGTTCTCAAATAATGCGGATGTGACACATTGGTTGCATATATAAAATAGTTGTGGATATTTCCTCAGGATGCACTACGATAAAGCCTCCACTTCCATGGGTTTTTTCATGGTATAACAACGTGGGGAAAGCAAGTAAAATATGAAAATAGCGCTGATCGTGAACGGTATTTACATTTATTAACACTCTATTCACGCTGTAGTTACAAATTTACTCTAAACTAATAAAATGATTTCGTCCACTTTAACAGATTCATTAAAAAGGAGAATTTTATGACAAAAAATACAAAAAGAGAGATGGCAACATCGTTTACAGCAACACTGTTTTTGATAATGGGCAGTACCGGTGTGATGATGTATTTTCATATTCTGGATACATTTACAAAAAATATGCATGAGATACTTGGGTTGGCATTTGTAGCGGTTGTGGTGTTCCATGTATTCTATAACTGGAACAGTATGAAGCGTTATTTCAGCAAAAAAGTATTTGTATCGGCTGTGATGATCACTCTCGTCACTGCAATGGGGTTTATCGCTACAACTTCATCCCAAGGCGAAAATCCAAAGAAGATCATGATAGAAGCAGTGTTAGCGTCACCCATTGAAGATGCAGTAGCTATTCTCGGTTCTGATATGGAAACTGTTGAACGTAAATTGAAACGATACAACCTGTCGTTTAGCCATGAAACATCACTGATGCAGCTTGCCAAGAAGAACGGGGTTTCTCCTTTTAAGATCGTAAGTATCATTACAAACGAATAGTCATGCAGTATGCTAAACTTATGTGAAATCCATCGATAGATAATTACAGTATAACAGATTGGATTGAGATATCTGTTTCCACTTGAGCGTGGGAACAAGTACAAGTTACATCATACAATATGACATTTTGCAATATTTTCTTTTCTCTCCTTATGCGTCAGTTATGATAGTAAATATCGACTACAAAGAGGGGAAAAGTAGATGAATGAACTTGTGATGCAGAGTGAGATAAAGAGCCGTATCTATACGATTCGTGGCAAAGAGGTAATGCTGGATGAAAATTTGGCTGGGCTTTATCAGGTTGAATTGAAACGATTGAATGAACAAGTTAAAAGAAATAGTGAAAGATTTCCTGATGACTTTATGTTTCAGTTGTCTGAAAAAGAGTATGAAAACTTGAGGTCGCAATTTGCGACCTCAAGTTCTAGTCATGGAGGAAGGCGTTACCTGCCGTATGTTTTTACCGAACAGGGTGTATATATGCTCTCTGTAGTACTTAAAAGTAAAGTAGCGATAGAAGTAAGTATAGAGATCATGAGAACATTTGCAAAGATACGGGAGTTTTCACTCCACTACAATGCATTGGCAAAGCAGATCATGGAGCTTGAAAGAAAACATAATAAAAAGTTCAAAGAGGTATTTGAACAGCTGGATGCCATTGTGTCTCAGACACAAAAGGCTGATGAGAAGGTGATGGGGTTCATCAGAGAAGAGGATTAACTCAGTAATCCTCTCACTTCATCCTCATCGATCAGGTCTTTCTCGTACTTCACGACCGCGATGTTCTCCGTCTCGTTGATATAGCTCTCTACGATCGCCTCATGCTTGGTGAGGGCAGCGACTTTTTCTCTGTCGAAGATATCCAGAGGGAGGTAGACATTGCCGCGGTTGTTCGGGTTTGGCATCGTCATCACCCAGACAAACCACATCGCACTGAGGATGGCAACGATAAGCGCCAGTGCAGCCCTGTCGTAATGGTCGATCACATATCCTGCCAGAAGACCGCCAAGGAAGATCCCCACATAGGCAAAGGTGTTTGCCACCCCAAGAGCCGCACCTTTCTGGTGTACTTTGGCGAATTTGCTCACAAAACTTTGCAGCAGCGGCTCGAACATATTGAATCCGATAAAGAAGAGTACGACACCGACGATAAAGAGCCAAGGAACTGTCGCATATCCCATTGCGATAAAACCGAAAAAGATCGTTGCGACAGAGACCATGAAGACCTGACGGCCTTTGCCGTACTTCTCGCCAAATACCGCAGCGGGGCCCATGGCAAGCAGCCCGAAGATCATCGCGGGCAGATAGACCTTCCAGAGCTCGGATTTCTCCCATCCGAAGCCGCCTTCGTTCAGGCTTTGCGTCATCACGAGCGGGATGATGAAGAAGGCCATCGTCATGATCGAAGAGTGGAAAAGGAAGGTGATATACATACGGGTAAGGGATTTGTCCTTGAAAACATCCAGCATCTTCGACTCCTCCTCTTCATAAGAGTGAACGATCTTCGGCGGCTGGGGCACGGCAGTAAAGAGGATACCGATCGCGATCACTGAGAGTATCGCTGTGAGCCAGAAGAGCTTGTCGATCCCCCAGTTACCCCCCACGATCGGCGCGATGATCATCGCAGCGGCAAAACTGAGTGCGATCGTCCCGCCCATGATCGCCATGGCGTGTGCCCGCTGCTCCTCTTTTACCAGGTCAGCGATCATCGCGGAGACCACCGATCCGATCGCCCCTGCACCCTGCAGGAAACGTCCGAGCATCAGTGTATAGATATCGTCACTTAGTGCACAGATCACCGATCCGGCGATGAAGATGATCAGTCCGAAAAACAGCGTTTTTTTACGCCCAAGTTTGTCGCTCATCAGTCCGAAAGGTATCTGGAAAAGTGCCTGGGTAAGCGCATATCCGCCTACGACCACACCGGCCAAAAATGCCGTAGCACCCTCCATTTCCAAAGCATAGACCGAAAGTACCGGAAGTACAATGAAGAGTCCAAAAAAGCGCAGGGCGACGATAGAGCTGAGCGGGAATACCTGTTTAAACATACAATACCTCGGAAATCCTCTAAATAAGGATAATTTTACTCTTATTATATAATGATATAGTTAAGAAAAGATGATAAAATTTTAACAGATTTTGAGTGACGAGGAGTAAGTGTAGGATGAAGCTGGTGCTGGCGACGGGAAACAAAGGAAAATTGCGGGAGTTCAGGGAGATGTGTGAGGCGGAGATCACGCCCTTTTCTGACCTTCTTGGGGCGTTTGAGATCGATGAAACAGGAAAGAGCTTCTCGGAAAATGCACTGATCAAAGCCCGTACGATCTATGAGAAACTCGGAGATGACTATCTGGTCATCTCTGATGACAGCGGCATTTCACTGCCGGTACTGGAGGGTGCACCGGGGATCTACTCGGCACGCTATGCTAAAGAGGATATCCAGGGGAGAGAGGTGACGGACAAGGATAATCTCTATAAACTGATCGATGCGATCAGGGCAAAGGGCTTGAAACGTACACCGGCATACTACACCGCTGCGATTGCTGTTGTCGGCAAGTATGGAGAGTATGTTGTTCATGGATGGATGCATGGAGAGGCGATCGATGAAGCAAGGGGCGACAAGGGGTTTGGATATGACCCGATGTTCATCCCGGCCGGTTTTGAAAAAACACTGGGTGAACTCGATGAGGAGATCAAGAAGAAGATCTCCCACCGCGGACAGGCGCTGGAGCTGGCAAAACCGATCATCAAAATGCTCAAAGACAAATAATGCCCCAGATCACACCAAAGGAGTCGAGGATGGAGAAAGAAAAATTTACAGAAGACCTGCAGATCATCTATGATGAGTTGCAGCAGAGACAAAACGAGCTCAATGCCTACTACAAACTTCTGGAGGATGGACATTCCGAAGCCGCCGGGGTTGTAGAGCGGTTCCTCTCTTCCTTGGAGCTCAAAGATACGAAAGAAAATATCATGGCGGCATTGACGCGTATCGTAAGTCTGCGCGAAGATGCGCTTGATCAGGTATTGCAGAAGAGCGGTTGTACGCAGACAGAGATCATGGACAAGAAAGAGCAGGCGTATCTGTTTGTCAGCCGTCTGCATATGGAGCGCCATCAGGTTCTGATCTCCTGGATCAATGACAAAAAGCTCCTCACACCGTTTTATCGTACAATCATTTCCGGTGTTGATGCGGTAGGAAGTGCTATAAGCGGATGGCAAAGTGCATGGACGGCACATATCATCAACGGCGTCAACCGCGATCTTTATGTGCTTTTCAATGGGGATGAAGAGAAGATCTTTGAGAAGCTCCAGAGCGAAAATCTGCTTGACCTTGACAGTACGGGAGCGGTGGGGGATCGTTGTTATTCGGTATTGCATCAGGAAAAAGACGGCAGCTACAAACGGGTGGCCTATGCGGAGGCATTTAAAGAAGAGGTGGAGCAGATCCGTCAGGCACTGAAGCTTTTTATCGCTGAATTACGCGTGCTTGAAGATGATGTTTATGGTCAGAAAGAAGAGTGGATAGCGTATCTGAGCACGATCTATGATGCATTCGGGCATACGCATCCCGATGAGCTCATTGCATACTGGGCCAATGTGGACAGGGCGTGGATGAAAGTCACTACACCGATACAGCTGGGGCATCCGCTTGAGTACTATGAGGATCACTACCGCAAAGCGGTTGCGCTGGAGTGGGATCTGCGTATCGTCAATCCCCGTTTGCAGAGAAGTTCGCATACAAGGGAAAACATTATCTCCTTTTCGAAGCAAATGGCGCAAAAGATCGGGGGAGAGGCGGAGCGGATCATCGCCAAAAACCTTACCCAGGCAGAGGAGACACAACTCTATATCGGGCAACCGATGCTCTATTACGGCGCGGAGTTCAACGGACTCTTCTCTGCACAGGTCGTGCCGAATGACGAAAAGGTCTCTGCGGAGCTGGGGAAAAAGATTTTTGCCTATGCCGATTTTGTGATGGAGTCCAAAAAGAGCAAGCCGGTGATGAAGCTGAGTGTGGAGACTTTCGGGGAGGAGTTTGTCCGATCTCAGCGCAGATTGGTTTCCGAAAATCCCGAGCTTTGGCATGAGATCTATGATATCTCTACGATAGGGCATGAGTTTGGGCATATCCTCTGGATCGATAGCGATACCGAAACGAAAATGAACGGCACGGGACAGTTCAAGAACATTGAGGAGTTCAAGGCGACTGCCGGCGGGCTGATGGCGTTTTTCCATAACGAAAAAGAGGAGATGAAGCACCATATCGTGGATGATCTGGTCTCGAGGGCGGTGGGGCTGATGGCATGGAGAGAGGTCGGTGAGGTACTTCCCTACTATTGCGAGGGGCTGATACACCTGGATATCCTTTTCAAATCGGAGGTGATCACTTACACTGATCGCATCGAGATCGATTACGGCAGATATGATGCGATGAGAGAAGCTTATATCGCTGCGTATGAAAAACTGGCAAGGTACTATCTGAGTAAAAAGGATGCCTATGGTTATCTCAGTGTGTATGCGGAAAAGCTAGGGGGTGTCTTTCTCCCCGTAGATGAGAAGATTAGAAATTTTGTCGAGCATTACTATAAAAGATACAAAGAGATCGGACAGGAGACGATTATACTAGGATAGTTTTACCGTGATTTCAACCTATTTTCAGAGGAAATACATACAATAGTCACTATCAAATAAAAAGTGGAAAATCGAGGCGGGGGTTTATTGAAAAAAACCCTTAAAAAAGAAACTGGTTTCGCAGGAGCTGTCCGTTTGGAACGGTGCACAAAAGAGGCTTGTTCCTTTTGAACCAGCATAGTAAGGAGAGATAATGAAAAAAAGCCTGATCATGTTTTTGATGATGAGCCTGGCACTGTTCGGATATGAGCCGGAGAGTGTGGAGGTAGGATTTACGGCATTTAAAACGCCGGCAAAAGTAGGCGTCAATGGAAGTTTCAACACAGTGGAGATTACAGGCAAGAAATCCGCAGGAAGCGTTGAGGAGATGTTGACAGGGTTGGGTGTGACAATAGAGACCAAGAGTGTCAACAGCGGACACGAAGGAAGGGACAGGCTTCTGGTAAGCGACTTTTTCCTTGTGCAGTTTATGCATACCATTCAGGCGAGGATCGTCACTGTCAAAGCTGACTCTCTGGTGGTTGAGATTACGATGAATAACAAGACCGTATCGGTGCCTATGGTCTACAAGAAAGAAGAAAACAAAGTGATGGCAAAAGGGTATATCGACCTAAATGATTTTAACATGCTTCCGTCACTGAAAGGGATCAACACAGCGTGCTATGACCTTCATGAAGGAAAAACATGGCAGGATGTGGAAGTCGGATTCCTGCTTCGCTTCCAATAGCAAGGCAGGAGAGACCCGGGAGGAGGTTCTCCCCCCCGTGCTCTGCCGTATTCTTCCTCTCCGCGAATCTTCGTTATCCTGTTTACATTCGTTCACAATGCATTGACACAAAATTTACATAACTGTTCTATGATTGTACTATCTCAAAAGCGAGAAATAACACACTTTTACAAAGGATAGACAATGAAAAAAACAGTGATTACAATCATCGCAACACTTGGACTTGGTTCTGCGCTTATGGCTTCGGGACACGGTATGCACGCCTGCAAACATCACAAAGATAGAAGCGGTATCTCCCAAACAATACAACAGCTTGATCTCACAGAAGCACAGAAAAAAGAGCTTCAGGCAATCAGGGAAGCGCAGCGTGCAGAGAGAAAAGCCTCCAGGAAAGCAATGAAAGAAAAAAGAACCGGAAAGCAGCAGAGAATGGATCTCGGCAAATTTATGTCGGCGGAGAAGTTTGACAAAGAGGCATTCAAAACAGCGATGAAAGAGAGAATGCAGCAAAGAGAGGAGATGAGAGAAAAACGCCGCGAAGCAATGATCGAGAAAAGGGCGGAGAGAATGGAAAAATTCTTTAGTATTCTTACTCCTGAGCAAAGAGAAAAATGGATACAATTATCCCAAAAATAACTTGAGGAGGAGAGATGTCACGGATCCTGATGGTAGAGGATGACCCGCAGCTTACCGAACTTTTGGAAACATACCTTTCGGGGTACGGTATGGATGTCTTCTCTGTCTCGCTGCCCTCCGTGGCACTTGAAAAGCTGGAGGTCGAGCAGTATGATCTGGTGCTGCTTGATCTGGGGCTTCCTCAGATGGATGGTCTCGAACTGTGCAAACGGATCAAAACTCTCCATCCCCATCTCCCCGTGATCATTTCAACCGCCCGTGCTGATGTGAGCGACAAGGTCGTAGCCTTTGATGTCGGTGCGGATGATTATATCGCCAAACCCTACGAACCAAGGGAACTCGTCGCCAGGATACAGGCGACGATCAAGCGTTATGAGAGGTTCTCTTCGGGTTTTAATGATGATCTGTTCAGGGTTGACAAGGTAAAGATGCAGATTTCAAAGGAGGATGAGGTGCTGGACCTTACCTTGGCGGAGTATGAGATATTTGCACTTCTTCTGGAAAAAAAACATCAGGTCGTAAGCCGTGAGTTTATCGTCAACAGCATTAATGCCGTCAAATGGCAGAGCAGTGATAGAAGCATCGACGTGATCATCAGCCGAATCCGCCAGAAGATCGGTGATGAGACAAAGCATCCCAAATATATCAAGTCTGTACGGGGTATAGGCTACAAGTATATCGGAGAGTAGATGAGCCGGCATTCCGTATTTTTTAAACTGAATATACTTTTTATGATCGCATTGGTGGCAACATTGCTTGCAGGTGCCTCTTTTATGACGCATATTGCCAAAAAAGAGAGGACGGACCTTCTTTTCAAGGGCAGGATGATCATGCATGAGTACAGAGTGACCCGCCAATACCCGCTGGAACTGCTTGAAGAGCTTCGTCTTGCCCATATCGACGGCGCGGAGAAGGAAAAAGTTCTTCGGGAAAGTTCGGGGGAGCTGAACCAGATGCAGGGCTTGAGCAAAAGAGGAAAGGTCCTGCGATACCGGGGGCATCTCTACCTCTATATTGCGAACCACCGCTATAACCTGCTGCTGAAAGACACCAGGACGTACCGGGAGCATTTTTTTGTTTTGTTCCTGGTCATGTTCGGTACAATCATTTTGCTGGTCACAATGTATATGCTGCTGCGAAAAACCCTTGTACCACTGAAGACCCTCCAGAAGGATATCGAACGCTATGGCGAAGGCGCATTGACGCAGTACGCTTTCTCGGAGAAAAAAGATGAGATCTCCCAGGTGAGCGACGCGTTTTACCGGTCTGTCTCGAGGATACAGAGACTCTCGGATTCGCGTACCCTCTTTATCCGTAACCTTTTTCATGAACTCAACACGCCGGTGACGAAAGGGAAAATTCTTACTGAACTCGTTGACGAGCCCAAAACAAAAGCAATGCTGGATGTGATCTTTTCACGGCTTGCCTCTCTGCTTAAAGAGCTGGCACAGGTAGAGCAGATCACCTCGGAGAACTATGTGCTTTCCAAAAAGGAAGTACGCATTATGGACCTGATCGATGAAGCAAAAGATCTTCTCTACCTAGAGGAAGCGATACCGACAAATGTCACGGACCAGACGCTTCTTGCGGATTTTGCATCGATGAGCATGGTATTTAAAAATCTCATAGACAATGCCCTGAAATACGGAAAAAACCTGGAGATCATCTATGCACACGAGAGCCTCTCTTTTGTCAGTGAAGGCGAAGCGCTGACAGGGGATTTCGGCGCATATCTTGAACCTTTTTCAGACAAAAAAAGGAGCGGGACATCGGGTTTCGGGCTAGGGCTTTATATCGTCAGGGAAGTGCTCAATCTACATAATATGGGGATTGAATACAGGTATGATCAGGGCAAAAACCGATTTACGATCAATTTCAAAAACATCCTCTAACCTCATTTTGGCTATAATCGCAAGCAATTATGCCGTGACCTAAGCGGTTTTTTAAGAGGATCATTATGCTACTTTTTACTCCTGGACCTACACCGGTACCCGAATCAGTGCGTCAAGCGATGGCGACGCCGACACTACACCACAGAACCCCTGAATTTGAAGCGATCTTCAAAGAGGCCAGAGAGCGTCTGCTGAAGCTCTATGGGATGGATGAATGTGTGATGCTGGCAAGTTCCGGTACAGGTGCGATGCAAGCCTGCGTGATCAACTTTTGTGAGAAAAAAGCGTTGACAGTGAATGCCGGAAAGTTCGGTGAACGTTTTGGAAAAATAGCAAAGAGTGCAGGGAAAGAGCTCGTAGAGCTCACCTATGAATGGAACACTCCTGTCAATCTAGAGGATGTCAAAGAGGCACTGGCGGCCCATCCTGATATCGATGCATTCTTTGTCCAGGTCTGTGAAAGTGCTGGCGGATTGCGTCACCCTGTCGAGGAGATCGCTGCGTACATCAAGTCGGTGAACGCTTCGATCATGGTCGTGGCTGACGGAATCACCGCAGTGGGTGTTGAGCCTATCGATGTGACACATATTGATGCCTTGATCACCGGAAGTCAGAAAGCATTGATGCTCCCTCCCGGTCTTGCGATGATCGGATTGAGCAATGCAGCTGTAGAGAAGATTGGCGCAGGGGAAGACTACTATTTCAACCTTGCAAGCGAGATCAAGAAGCAGCAGCAAAATACCACGGCATATACAGCAGCAACGACGCTGATTATCGGGCTGAATGCGATTTTTGATGAGATCGAAAAAGAGGGTATCGAAGCACTTTATGCGGCAACAGCAAAAAGAGCGAAGGCGACGCAGGCAGCACTCGAAGCAATCGGTTTTGAGATGTATCCCCAAACACCGGCCCTCTCTATGAGTACGGTTTTTGATGAAGACGCAGAGCCGATCAGAAAACTGCTCAAGACCAAATACGGGGTCAATATGGCGGGTGGTCAGGACCATCTCAAGGGAAAAATCTTCCGTATCAACCAGATGGGGCTGATCCCGGTCTATGAGTCCGCATGGGTAGTCAACAGCATCGAGCTGGCACTGGATGAACTGGGCAGAAGAGCATACGACGGTACGGCAGGCCGCGTGTTCAACCAGACTTACTATAAATAATGAGAATTTTGAAACAAAGTTCGGAAACGTACGCTGTCGTTGTGACTGCTTCAGCAGCAGGCTTATACGACATGCCGTATAATGGAGAAGAGAAATGATATTTGAACATGAGATACCAAGCGGTAGCCGTCTCTATTTCGGCAGCAGTGCAAAGATAAAACGCCAGATCGAAGCGGTTGCCAGCCAGACACTGGAATCACTGGGTTTTGAAGAGATCGTCACACCGCTCTTTTCTTACCACCAGCATGATGCATTTGACGAAATGACACCATTGGTACGTCTTAATGATGCAAGCAACAATGAAGTGACACTGCGTGCCGATTCTACAACAGATGTCGTGCGTATTGTGACGAAAAGGCTTGGGCGCAGTACCGGGTCCAAGAAGTGGTTTTATATCCAGCCTATTGTAACCTTTGCGACCAAAGAGCAGTATCAGATCGGTGCGGAGATTATCAACGGAAATTTCGTTGAGGTTGCTCAGACAACCGCGACACTGCTGCAAAAAATGGAAGAGACGCCGATCATGCAAGTGTCGAATATCCGCATACCGCATCTGCTCAATGAGAAATACGGCGTGAGCCTGGAAGTACTCAAGTCGATGCATATAGAGCAGATCATGAAAGCGGAACTGCCGTGGATCGAACTGCTTGTAAAGATGCATAGGGTAGAGGACCTGGATGACCTCAGTGCCTTCCCATATGATATCAGAGAGGAGCTTGAAAAGATCAAAGAGGCTGTTTCGTGTATCGAGTATCACAAAGTAGTCATCTCTCCGCTTTTCTACGCGAAGATGAGATATTATGATTCGTTAACGTTCAGGATGTTTGAAGGTAATGCGTTGATCGCGACAGGCGGAACGTACAGTATAGACGGTGTGGAAGCGGCAGGATTTGCGCTCTATACGGATGAGTGTATCGCAAGTAAAATAAGTAAAGGTATGTAAGTGAGTAGTAAAGCAGATTTGATCGTAGGTCTCCAGTGGGGAGATGAAGGAAAAGGCAAGATCGTTGACCATATGGCACAGACACACGACTATGTATGCCGTTTTGCAGGGGGGCACAATGCAGGACATACGATCGTGCTGGACGGAAAAAAGTATGCGCTTCACCTGATCCCTTCCGGGGTACTCAACCCGAATGCAAAAAATATCGTAGGAAACGGCGTGGTGATCTCTCCCAAGGATTTTATCAAGGAGATGAGCCAGTTTGATAACCTGGAAGGGCGTCTTTTCCTCTCGGACAAAGCCCACGTGCTTCTTCCGTATCATGCTTTGATCGATCAGGCAAGAGAGCGTATGAAAGGGGATAAGGCGATTGGTACTACAGGAAAGGGTATCGGGCCGGCATACGGAGACAAGATCGCGCGTGTAGGTCATAGACTGGGTGAACTACATCACCCTGAAAAACTTGCTGATAAGATCATCGGGTTTTTCGAGATGAACAAACCGGTCTTTGATGCGATGGAAGTAGCAGCACCGGAGAGAGAGACTTTGTTAGCGGAACTGAACGCGTACAAAGAGGCACTCGGACGCTATATCGTCGATACGACACAGATGGTATGGAATATCCTTGATGAAGGTAAGAAAGTACTGCTCGAGGGTGCGCAGGGGACGATGCTCGATATCGACCATGGTACCTATCCCTATGTCACATCATCGACAACCGTGAGTGCCGGGGCCTGTTCCGGCCTGGGGCTTAACCCGAAAGATATCGGTAAAGTCACAGGGATAGCAAAAGCCTATTGCACGAGAGTAGGAAACGGTCCCTTTCCGAGTGAAGACCTCGGAAAGGACGGCGATATACTCAGAGAGAACGGGCATGAATTCGGTACGACGACAGGACGCCCGAGAAGATGCGGATGGTTCGATGCGGTAGCAATGCGTCATGCGGTACGTGTGAACGGGGTTGACCAGGTTGCCTTGATGAAACTGGATGTGCTTGACGGTTTCGACGAGATCAAGGTGTGTGTGGCGTATGAGGTAGAGGGTGAACAGATCGATTATGTACCGTACGACCTTGAGGATGCAAAACCTGTTTACGAGACATTCCCCGGATGGGGAAAAACAGCAGGGATCAGAAGCTTCGAGGAACTTCCGACAGCGGCACAATCCTACATTGCTGCACTGGAGATGATGATTGGTACGAAGATCGGCATCATCTCGACAAGTCCCGAAAGAGATGATACAATTATAAGATAGTATTGTATCAGTAGAATGGGTTTCCTGCCGAAGGAAACTCAGCATGAATGAGTAACTTGGACTTTGTCCGAGTTGCGGTATAATTTAGAAAACAAGGAGTAGTATGAGACTTAAACCGCAACAGACTGGATATGTAGCTACAAAGATCGGTATCGATCTTGCCAATGCTCCTTTTGTAACCCTGCCAAAAGGAAGGGAGGCCGTCGTAGCGGCTGCGAAAAAGATCATCGACGAGAACCTTGCCCAAGAACGTGCCCTGGATGAGAAGGTAAAGTCTATTTTGGCAGAAAACGATGAAGAGATCGAATTTCAGCATGCAGATGAGAGGCAGCTCTTCTTTATGATCAAAAAGAAGCTGGCAGCGGAGTACGGTGTGATTATGAACTATGATG
>JAQUFB010000053.1 GCA_028684885.1 Sulfurovum sp.
CGCCGATCATCACCATATAGAGGATGCTCTCTTGCACGAACACCTCTTCTTTGACTTCCAGTACCGCTTTGAGGTTCTCTCTTCCGAAGAGCACTTCGCTCAGTTCACTTGCCGCATGCGGGATGATCGGTTCAAGGAGATTGAGCATCACATACATCCCTTCGCTCCATACCTCACCACTCTCCTGTTTATCAAGTGCATTCATTGCTTCCATGCATGCTGCGATGAGCGTATTGAACGCAAAGGTCTTCTCATAGACATCTGCTGACTTCTGCAGTGCTTCATAGACCTTTTGACGTGCCAGTTTAGCCTCTTTGGAAAGCGTACCATGATCGATCACAGGCAGTGTTTTACCTGTCACCTTATCCGCTCTGTCATAAAGCTTTTTGATAAACCTGAAGGCACCCTCCACGGCATTGTCATTCCACTCAAGCTCTTTCTGCGGCGGTGCGGCAAAAAGTATAAAGAGCCTTGCCGTATCTGCCCCGTACTCTTCGATAAGCTTGTCAGGGTCCACAGTGTTTCCCTTGGACTTGCTCATTTTCGCACCGTCCATCGTCACCATTCCCTGTGTCAGCAGCCTGTTGAACGGCTCATCGATATCGACATACCCAAGATCACGGAGCACTTTCGTAAAGAACCTGGCGTACAAAAGGTGCAGGATCGCATGTTCGATCCCTCCGATATACTGGTCTACGCCCAGCCAGTAGTTCGCATCCGCCTTGTCGATACCGGTTTCGTTCCATTTTTTAGGGTTGGTCGCATAGCGGAACTGGTACCAGCTTGACTGCACAAAGGTATCGAGCGTATCTGTCTCACGCACCGCATCCTCTCCACATTTCGGACACTTGCAGTGCTTCCATGTCGGATGGTTGTCCAGCGGGTTCCCTTCGCCCGTGATCTCCACATCCTCAGGGAGTGCGATAGGCAGGTTCTCTATCTTTTCAGGTACCAGCCCGCATGATTTGCAGTGGACAAACGGGATCGGTGCACCCCAGTAACGCTGACGGCTCACTCCCCAGTTGCGAAGCTTGTAGTTGGTCGTACCTTTTCCGAACCCTGCCTCTTCAAACGTTGCGATGACCTTTGCCTTTGCCTCATAGTTGTCCAACCCGGTAAATGCCGCAGAGTCTACCAGTTTTCCCTCACCCGTATACGGAAGTTCTTCACCGCCGCTGATCACCCTTTTGATCGGCAGGTCATACTTTGTCGCAAACTCGTAATCCCTCTCGTCATGCGCCGGTACTGCCATCACCGCACCGCCGCCGTACCCTGCAAGTACGAAGTTTGCCGTCCAGACCGGTATCTCTTCACCGGTAAGCGGGTGGATCACGGTGATACCCAGAGGATACCCCTCTTTATCTGATTGCGCTCTCTCACGCTCACCCATATTGGCAATCGCCGTGATCTTGGCAGCTGTCTCCTGATCCAGAAGATCATGCTCTATGATATACTTCGTGATAGGATGCTCTGCCGCAAGCGCGGAGTAGCTGACCCCGTAGATCGTGTCGGGTCGTGTAGTAAAGACTGTATATTTCTCGAACTTGCCCTCAAGCTTTGCCTTGCTCTCTTCGCTCAGTTCAAAACTGAACTCAAGCCCCTGAGACTTGCCGATCCAGTTGCTCTGCATCGTGAGTACCTGGTTCGGCCATTTCCCCTCAAGCGTTTTCAGATCTTCAAGCAGCTCATCGGCATACTTAATGATATCGAGGTAGTACCCCGGCATCTCTTTCTGTACCACCTCTGTTCCACACCGCCAGCAGCACCCCTCTTCCAGCTGTTCATTGGCCAATACCGTCAAATCATGCGGACACCAGTTCACCGTTGTTGATTCACGGAAGAGCAATCCCTCTTCAAACATCTTGATGATGAACTCCTGCTCCCACTTGGTATAGAGCGGATCACAGGTCGCAAACTCGCGTGTCTTGGAAAAAGAAAGCCCCAGGGAGTTAAGCTCTTTTCTCATATAGTCGATATTGGAATAGGTCCACTCTTTGGGATGGCGCCCGTGCTTGATCGCAGCGTTTTCCGCGGGCATACCGAAGGCATCCCATCCTATCGGATGCAGCACATTGTACTCCTGCTTTCGGTAGTAACGTGCGATCGCATCACCGATCGCATAGTTACGCACGTGTCCCATATGCAGTCGTCCGCTGGGGAAAGGGAACATACTCAGGATATACTTTTTCTTCTGTTCCAAAGAATCCGAAGGCTCGAAAGCCTGCTCATCGTCCCACTGTTTCTGCCACTTGGCTTCGATCTCTCTTGGAGTATAACGCATCAATCTCTCGCTTATCAATGATTTATAAAATTAGGTGGATTATATCCAATGTGTGGTTAGGAGGAGTTTGCAGCAGCGATAAACTCCTCCCCGGAGAGAGTGTAGTGTACTCAGCGGAAGGTGTCGCATGCATTGATGTCACCGGTGTGGAATCCCCTTCGGAACCATTCCACACGCTGTGCCGAGCTTCCGTGGGTAAAGGCATCGGGTCTGACGGTCCTTCCCGCTTTTCTCTGCAGCGTATCGTCGCCTATCGCGCTTGCGGCATTCAATGCCTCTTCCACATCACCCTCTTCGATCATGCCGAAATCCTTGTGTGCATGGTATGCCCATACCCCGGCGTAACAGTCTGCCTGCAGTTCCACTTTTACCTGCAGGGCATTGGCCTCCCTGCTCTCTCCGCCCCACTGCTGTTTGGCTTTCTGTACTTTCGCCAGGATACCCTGAAGGTTTTGGATATGGTGTCCTACCTCATGAGCCAGTACATAGGCCTGGGCAAAATCCCCCGGCGCATTATGCGTGTTGGCAAGCTCCTCAAAAAACCCCAGGTCCAGATAGACTTTCTGGTCAGCGGGGCAGTAGAACGGGCCCACCTGTGCCGAAGCAAAGCCGCACCCGCTTTGTGTGGCACCCCGGTAGAGCACCACCGTCGGTTCTCTGTATCCCTTCAGCTGCCTGTTCCATACATCTTCAGTGCTGGCCAGTACCGCTGAGATAAACGCGGCATTCTCGTCATCCTTTTTCTGATCAACCGGCCTGGAGGCTGTATCTCCCACCCCCAACAGGGAAAGCGGGTTAAATCCGCTGAGATAGGCCACCACGCCCAGCGCGATGATCGCCCATCCGAATTTGGTTCGAAGCAGGGGTCCCAAAAACCTGAACAGGAACAGTATCGTCCCCGCCGATATGCCTCCTCCTCCTGTAGTCGCACGCCTGTCGTCAACATTTGAGCTGCGTCTTTGGTCTCGCCATTTCATGATAGTGCCCTTTCAATTTCCCTGCAAATTATACCAATCAAAAGAAATTTTCCACTACAATAATAACCATAAAAACTATTGGAGTCAAATTGTGTCTTTAGCCCTCGCAAGAAAATACCGGCCTGCTACTTTCAGTGATCTTATCGGTCAGGAAGCAGTCTCTCAGACCCTCTCTCTTGCACTCGAAGGCAACAGACTCTCCCACGCCTATCTTTTCTCGGGACTCCGCGGGAGCGGAAAAACCTCCACCGCACGTATCTTTGCAAAAGCGCTGCTCTGCGAAAAAGGTACCTCCGCACATCCGTGCGGGGTCTGTACCCACTGTGTGATGGCCAGCGAGAACCGCCATATGGACATTATCGAGATGGATGCTGCAAGCAACCGCGGTATCGATGATATCAAAGATCTTATAGAGCACACCAAGTACAAGCCGAGCTCTGCGCGTTTCAAGATCTTTATCATCGATGAAGTCCATATGCTGACCAACCAGGCGTTCAATGCCCTGCTTAAAACGCTCGAAGAGCCTCCGGCTTTCGTCAAGTTCATCCTCGCCACCACAGACCCGCTGAAACTGCCGGCGACGATACTTTCAAGAACCCAGCATTTCAGGTTCAAAAAGATTCCGCAGAACCTTGTCCAGGGGCATCTTGAACATATCCTGAACCTTGAACAGATCGGGTTTGAGAAGGAAGCCCTGGAGATCATCGCCCGTACGGGGGCGGGAAGCCTGAGAGACTCACTCACGCTGCTCGACCAGGCGATCGTCTACTCCAAAAACTATGTGGATGTTCCTACCGTGACCAATATGCTCGGCATCATCGAACCGAGCCTGCTTGAGCAATTGATCCGGGACATCACCCGGAAAGATGAGAAGAAGGTATTGGAATTTCTCAAGACCGCATCCGACTATGAAGCCGAAATGATCCTGGATGAGTTGACCCTCTACCTGAAAGCGCAACTTCTTTCCAAAAGTACACTCCTGACTCCAATGATCATCGAACGCTTCTTCAGGATCATTGCAGAGTCCAAAGGACTGCTTGCACTGGGCAGTGACGGCGAGTTCATCCTGACACTCTCTCTTTTCAAAATGATGGAAGCGCTGCAGATCAAAGAGATCGATACGATGATCCATGCACTGGAAAAAGAGCTGCAGGGAGTGCAGATCACGATGCCTGATGCATCTCAATCTGCAGCAACACCCAAAGTAGTCACGATCACTGAGGCCGATCTTACCCCTATAAACCAAAGGCAGGAAGAAAAGGGGGCAACTGAGATCAAGGCTGCGTCAGAAGAGCATGTCGTAGCGGAGAAGCACCCAGAAGCGCCACGGGAGGCTGTATCGGAGCCCCGGGAAGTAACGTCTGAGGAGAAGCCGAATACACCTGTTGCTGCGGCCGAAACAGCATCGGCTCCGCGACAGGCCCCGGAGAGCCAACCCAAAGAGCCTCTGCAGGAGAAGGTTTCACCCCCCGATCCCCATCAAAAACGCTTTGATACCCTCGTTCAGAAGATCTTTGACCGGGATTTCGAACTGGGGATGTGTTTTGAGACCAATATCGAGTTTGAAAGTTTTGCAGAGGGCACACTTACCTGGAGCTCTACTGCACAGGGCGAGGAGAAAAAGCAGCTGATCACCCATTGGGGAGTGATCAATATGTTCGTCAAAGAGATCTTCGGATTTGAAACCAGGATTGTCAATCTTCCCAAAGAGCAGAGCTCCCATACAGAAGAAGAGAGAAAAAAAAAATCGGATGATGCGGTAGCCCCTTCAACCGCAGGAGATGTCTCTCCGACGCAAGAGGAGGAGGAGTGCAATGCCAGTGCCTCCATGCTGGAAGATATCGAAATGAAAAGCTCATGTATCGCACCTGAAGCGGGAGATACCGAAGCGGCAAAAGAGAAAGATCCCTCTTCGCTTCTGCAAGAACCCATGATCAAGGCTGCGATTGAACTTTTTGATCCAAAGAAGGTAAGGATCAAGCGAAAGAGTTAGATTACTCTATCCATGCCTGAGTGACAATCTTCGGGTTGTCATCATAGATCTTGATCTTCTCCGCACCGATGCACGCACCATCCTCATCCAGTTCAAAAACAACCATTTGCAGCACCGTTTTACAGGTATCGGGAACATCGAAGTGACCGCCAAGCCCTGTAAGAAATCGTCGCAAGGGGACATCTTCTTTCATCCCTATGACGCCATCCCTGCAGCCGGTCAGCCCCACATCTGTGATATAGCAGCATCCGTCTACGATCCGGAGATCATCGGTCCCTACATGGGTATGGGTCCCGAGGATCGCCGAGACATCCTCCCCCAGCATATGCAGAAGTGCCTGTTTTTCACTGCTTGCCTCTGCATGCATATCGATAATGATATGTTTGAAACCCCGGGAACGCAGCAGCGCCACCTCTTCTACGATCATGGTAAAAGGGTTGTCCACCATGGGCATCGTATAGTGTCCCATAAGGTTGAGTATCGCTACCTTTTGCCCCATGATGATTGTCTCATATATCCCTTTTCCGGGAGCACTCCGGGGATAGTTCATCGGGCGGATCAACGGGTAGGTATCAAACAGCGCAAAGATCTCTTTTTTATCAAAACTGTGATTCCCCCCGGTCATCATACCGATACCGTACCCCAGAAGTTCTTTGCAGTTTTTTTCCGTGAGGCCAAATCCGTGAGAAGCATTTTCGTAATTGGCGATGGTATAATCGATACGATGCTCTTCCTGAAGCCTTTTGAGGTGGCGTTTAAGCATAAGACGCCCGGGTTTACCGACGATATCACCGATAAAACCAATACGCATACTGCTTATTTACCCATGAAAGGAAGCAGTGCGGAAGCCCAGGTCAAACCCCCGCCAAATGTATCAAGCAGCATCAAATCTCCGGTTTTAAGTTTTCCGGACTCATAGAGGTCATTGATCGCCATCGGGATGGAAGCTGCGGAAGTGTTCCCGAATTTGTCCACGGTTACCACCACCTGATCCTCTCTCATATTCAGTGCATCGCCGACCGCTTTAATGATGCGGTAGTTTGCCTGATGCGGGATAAAGTGCGGGATATCTTCTGCCTTGATCCCGTTCTCTTCAAGTATATCTTTGACATCCTTGGTCAAGGTTTTGACAGCAAGCTTGAAGGTCTCATTCCCTTTCATCTGTACAAAATGGAGTTTCTCGTCGATCATCGCCATGCTTGCAGGATGTACAGCCCCAGGAGCGGGTGTCACCAAAAAGTCTGAGTAGGAGCCGTCCGCACTTGCGTGCACATCGATAAAACTCTCCTCTTTCTTCTCAGTCGCAGAGATCACTGCTGCTCCCGCACCGTCACCGAAGAGTATACAGGTCGTTCTATCTGTATAATCAACAATCGAAGAGAACTTTTCGGCCCCGATGATCAGTACATTTCTCTTCATCCCCGATTCAATAAACGCTTTGGCAATCGAAAGCACATAGACAAATCCGCTGCATGCCGCAGAGATGTCAAATGCCTGTACATTGTGTATACCGAGTTTATCAGAAATGATACAGGCCGTTGAAGGCATATTGAAATGGTCCGGGGTTACTGTAGCGCAGATCACCAAGTCGATCTCTTCCTTGGCCACCCCTGCACGTGTTATCGCCAATTTGGCTGCTTTTGCCCCCATATCGCTTGTATATTCATCATCTGCTGCGATACGGCGCTCTTTGATCCCTGTACGCTTCACAATCCACTCATCAGAGGTATCAACCATCGTTTCAAGATCAGTGTTGGTTAATATCTTTTCCGGGACATAGGCACCGATGGATCTGAAAGAAGCATATACTGGCTTAGTTGGAGACATAATTTTCCTTAACAAAATAGTGGAGAATATTCTACCATACTTTTTGGCGATAAATTCTAAAAAGGGGGGAGAAAGGGGGAAACAAGCATGCACTTGTTTCCGAAGGTGATAGCTTTTTAATTGCTTTCCGAGAGGCGTTTCTCTATCGTTGTATTCACATCCGATTCCACATAGCGTATTGCCTGGAAGATGGCATTTTTGATCGCTTTTGGGCTGGAAGCTCCGTGAGAGATGATCGCACAACCTTTAAGGCCCAGAAGCGGTGCTCCGCCGTACTCATCTTTGTCGATCTGTTTTTTCATATTGACAAAGACTTTTTTCTTCATCATAAATGCGCCGATCTTTGCAGGGAGTGACTTTCTGATATACTGTTTCATCAGGTCAAAGACCGTTGCAACCACACCTTCACTTGTCTTAAGCAGGATATTCCCTGTAAATCCGTCACAGACGACAACATTGACTTTCCCGTTGAAGATATCTTTTCCTTCAACGTTTCCGATAAACCCTTTGAGGTTCTTCAGAAGAGGGAATGTGGCTTTGGTCAGCTCATTGCCTTTGCTGTCCTCTGAACCGTTCGAAAGGAGTCCGACGCTAGGCGATTCGATCCCCAGAATCCTCTCGGCATAGGCTTCACCCATCGCACCGAACTCGTAAAGGTTTTGCGGTTTGCAATCTGTTACAGAACCGACATCGAGTACCAGTGTCTTGTATTTTCCCGTACTTGGCATCAGTGTTGCAAGCCCTGGTTTAGATATACCCGGAAGACGTCCTATTCTCAATGTTGCTGTCGTCATTGTCGCACCGCTGTGTCCTGCCGACATTACTGCATCTGCTTTCCCTTCACGAACTAGTTCAACCGCCTTGTAGATAGACGACTCTTTTCGCTTGAGTGCATCTGTTGCCGCATCTGACATATCGATCACATCGCTGGCTTCAACAATTTCAATTTTATCTACATAATAGGGAGGGAGAAAAGAGAGGATCTCTTCTTTATCCCCTACGAGAATAGGGATGAATTTTCTTTCTTCCAGTGCTTGGACCACACCTTCAATCACAGGCTCGGGACCGAAGTCCCCACCCATTGCATCAATTGCAATTCTGATCATTGTGATTATGCTTTGTTAGCTTTGTACTCACCTGTTGTCATATTCATGTGGTGAGGCATTCTCCATGTTCCATCTGCATCTTTTACAGGCATTGGAAGTGTCAATTTATAATGTGTTCTTCTCTTTGCCGCTCTGGTTTTACTTACTCTTCTCTTAGGTACTGCCATTTTCTATCCTTTAAAATTCAATTTCGAAATCCTCATCACCATTGTTACAATTCGCGCAATAGTGATAAGCACCTTTGAGAGCATTGATCTCGCTCTCCAAGATATAGGTTAAATCGATGTTCCCATCCAAAAACTCAATTATATCCAAATCATCTTTATCTTCAATCATCATGTCACTGACGGTAAGTTTCAACTCGCCTTCCAGTGAATAGTCATAGCTTTGTCCGCATCTGTCGCAGTCAAGTTCTACTTTTCCGCCCATTTTTGCATCCAGTGCTACACGATGATTTCCGCTTTTCTGAAGCGTACCACTCAGTGTGGCATCTCCCAGGCTCACCTCAAAAGATTTTGGCGTAGTGCCTATTTTATCAAATCTAATATTCATATAAACTCCTAAAAAGCTTATCTTTAGCTTTTTGAAATTTACTGATTAGTGAATCTCTCTCTGTGCGAAGAAGAAGTTGATCTCGATCTCTGCATTTTCCAATGAGTCACTTCCGTGTACTGCGTTTGCATCAATACTGTCGGCGAAATCAGCTCTGATCGTACCAGGTGCTGCTTCTTTTGGATTTGTTGCTCCCATAAGCTCTCTGTTTTTTGCCATTGCATCCTCACCTTCGAGTACAGAGACTACAACCGGACCAGAGATCATAAACTCAACAAGCTCTCCAAAGAATGGTCTCTCTCTGTGCACTGCGTAAAATGCTTCAGCATCCACACGTGAAAGTCTTGTTTTCTTTGTTGCTGCGATTCTAAGACCCGCTTCTTCAAATCTGCTGAGGATTTGACCTACAACATTTTTTGCTACTGCATCTGGTTTGATAATTGATAGTGTTCTTTCCATCCGGATATTCCTGCTTCATAAATTTTACTTCAAATTCTCAAATGAGTTGAAAGTATCGGGCGGGATTCTACCAAATTTTTTGTTAAATATAGTTTAATAGATAATATTGAGAAAAGATCAACGCAAGAGGTTTCTCCTGCATTGAGAGAAGATGGTCTTAGTCTTCGACTACAGGTTTTCTTGCTGCTCTGTCTTCCATAGAGATAGAATCTTTAAATGGCATTTCTGCATCTGCATCATCCATTACATAGTTCTTATCATCAATGTAGTTACCACCTGAAAAGTGCTCTTTATTGTCAGCTGTAAATGGCATATCCCAAGTGATACAACCCTCTGTCGGACATGCTTCCGCACATGCCGGACTATCATGATAACCTACACACTCAACACATTTGTCAGGATATACATAATAGCACTCCTCACCTGTTGGGTTATCATCCTCGTCTACAATAGCTTCTACCGGACACTCATCAATACATGCCGCACAGTTGATACACAAATCGTTAATCATTACTGCCATAGTTTTCTCCTTATAGTTGTTGTGAGTTAACTATAGCACAAATTTTTAAATAAATCTTTAATGTAACAACCATTTTCGCTCTTTTTTCTACAAGCGATCCAAATGTGAACAAATTTTTATTATAAGTGATATTGATAATTTTTCGCAAAAATATCAAACCGTTCGAGGGGAGAGAAGCAGCAAAAATGCTGCTTCAAATAGGCTGCTACTAAAGTCCGAGGTAGCTTCTTATTTCATCTACTCTAGGAGTCTGCTCCCAGGTAAAATCACTCTCCTCTCTACCGAAATGTCCGTAGGCAGCTGTTTTTTTATAGATCGGCCTGAGCAGATCAAGCTCTTCGATAATCCCTTTTGGCGTCAGGTCAAAAACCGCTTTCACACATGCCGTGATCTTTGTCTCTTCGACAGCAGCAGTTCCGTGTGTATTCACATAGATCGACACAGGCGCTGCAACACCGATCGCATAGGCGATCTGTATCGTTACCTTTTCGCATGCACCGGCAGCCACAAGGTTTTTAGCCACATACCTTGCCGCATAGGCTGCAGAACGGTCCACTTTCGTCGGATCTTTACCCGAGAATGCTCCCCCGCCGTGCGGACATGAACCGCCGTAAGTATCCACGATGATCTTACGACCTGTCAATCCGGCATCCCCCTGAGGGCCGCCGATAACAAACCGGCCTGTAGGATTGATATGGTAAGTGATCCCATCATGCATCATTTCAGCCGGGATGACCGGTTTGATCACCTCTTCGAGTACCGCTTTTTGTACCTGTTCAAGTGAGACATTGTCATGGTGCTGCGTAGAGATGACGATCGTATCGATTGCCACCGGTTTCTCATCCACATATTTGACGGAAACCTGTGCTTTACCGTCAGGACGCAAGAACGGTACCGTACCGTTCTTTCTTACCTCTGCGAGCTTTGCAGTCAGTTTGTGCGCCAGTGAAATAGGCAGCGGCATCAGCTCCGGAGTCTCCTTGCACGCATGCCCGAACATCAACCCCTGATCGCCCGCACCGATTTCACCGCACGACTTGTCCACACCCTGGTTGATATCGGGGCTCTGTTCGCCGATCCCGTTGAGTACGCCCGCACTTCTGTAGTCAAATCCGTAACTTGCATCGGTATAGCCGATCTCCCTGACGACCTCTCTTGCAATCTCCTGCATCGGAGCATATGCCGTAGTCTTCAGTTCACCCGCAATAACACAAAAACCATTGCTCAGCAACGTCTCACATGCAACCCTTGCGTTTTTATCATGTTCAATGATATAGTCAAGTATCGCATCAGAGATCTGGTCAGCCATTTTATCCGGGTGACCTTCGGTTACTGATTCGCTTGTAAAAATGTATTCGTTAGCCATTTTTCATTCCTTCGCTTTTTTGTCCACTGTCACTGAACTTAAAAAAGCACTGGGAAAGTGCTTTTTTAAATTCAGCGCTTACACCCCGATAGAGTGTTCTGCTGCTATTGATCTGTATTCAAATCTCTATTCACTCTCTGGGCCAACTGTTCAGGTAAAAGCCCCAGACTCTCTTCCACCAGTTTTGTACTCCCATGGGCAATAAAAGCATCATCATACTCAAAAGTAGTTAACGAAACATCCCTGATCTGCTCTTCGTTCAAAAACTCCAGTAATGCGGACCCTACTCCGCCTTTGGCTGCGGAATCGGAGAAGATATACCATTTCTTGTAGTCAGCGCTGAGTTTTAAAAGCATCTTCTCATCGAGCGGCTTGACAAAACGCAGATCAAGGATACCGACTTTTTGCTCCATCTTCTCTGCAGTCAGCATCGCACGCCCCACCCCGTTGCCGTATCCGACAAAGAGTATATCTTCACCCTCCTGCAGCATAACAGACTTTCCAAGTTCATACGGTTCACAGCTACTATCCGGGGCCAGAAAGGCTCCTCTCGGGTATCTCATGGCACAGGGCCTGTCATACGTTTTGGCAAATGCCATTGCCGCTTTCATGCTACTCTCATTGTAGGGTGCAAGGAGGGTCATATTGGGGATCGCCCTAAGATAACTTACATCAAATGCCCCCTGGTGCGTCTCGCCGTCCTCTCCCACAATCCCGGCTCTGTCGATCGCGAAGACCACGCCAAGGTCCATCAAACAGATATCATGGATCACCTGATCATACCCTCTTTGCAGAAATGTCGAATAGATCGTACAGAAAGGCTTGAATCCCTCTTTTGCCAGAGGCCCCATGGAAGTGACCGCATGCTGCTCGGCAATCGCGACATCCCAAAAACGCTCAGGATACTTTTCCATCGCTGCGCTTAGACCTGTACCGCTCGGCATCGCTGCGGTAACTCCTACGATCTTCTCATCCTGATCAGCCATCTCGAGAAGTGTTTCGCTATAGATCTGTGTGGCAGACTTCGCACTGCTCTTCTTGGAAGCTTTTCCCGTCTCAAGGTCAAAGGCTCCTACACCGTGCCAGTGTTCTTTCGTCCCTTCTGCGATCTCATACCCTTTGCCCTTGGTTGTCTGGGCATGAACAATCACCGGTTTTTTCAGTTTTTTGGCTACCTCAAAGGTCTCAATGAGCGTTTCGATATCATGCCCGTCAACAGGTCCGATATACTCGATCCCCATCTCTTCAAACATAATCCCCGGAGTGATCAGCTTGAAGGACTCTTCGAAGCGCTTGGCCATGTAGGTCGCACCTTCGGGAAGATGTTCAAGTGCTTTTTCAATCCTCTGTTTAAACTTCTGATAGAAGGACCCCGCCATGGTCTGGGAAAGCAGTTTGCTGATTGCGCCGATCGGTTTGGCGATACTCATCTCATTGTCATTGAGGATGATCACCACAGGGTACTTTCTGTCTCCCAGTTCATTGAGCGCCTCATAGACCATGCCGGCACTCATGCTCCCGTCTCCGATAAATGCGACGGGGATACGCTCTTCCCCTTTGAGCGCAATCGCTTTTGCCGCACCGACAGCCAGCGAGATCGAAGTGGAGCTATGCCCTGCGACGTAGTAGTCATAAGGGGACTCCTTTGGCTTGGTATAACCGCTGAT
>JAQUFB010000147.1 GCA_028684885.1 Sulfurovum sp.
AAAAAAAGTTGATTTGGCAGACTCTGCCAAATATGTAAATAATTTGTTTGCCAACAGCTAACTGTTTTATTAGTAAATGCCGTATTTATGGGCTTTGTGATAGAGTAGGGTAGTTTTCAAATCCCTCCGATCGCACCATTCAAATACTTCTTTACTTAAACTCCAAAATACCATTCTAACAATAGATAAATATTTATTCATATCCTATCTGTAATTTGTTTCTCTGGAAGGATGCACTCGTTGGTAGCCTTAGATCTACTTTAGATATCTTAATCTTTAAATGAATGAAACAGTACTCATATAAGGGATTTTTAACTATTCCTATTAATTTTATTTTTATTTGCTTTTTTCAACCAAGGCTTTCTCTCAAGGATGAAATCGGCTAAAAAGCCCGGAAACTCCCTAATTTAGGGCACAATTAGCATTTATTTAGCAATTTTTAAGAATAAAATGTGATATAATGATTTACATCTTAAAATAAAGGAAGAAGCATGACAAAAGCTGAATTTGTAGAGTTGGTGCAGAAAAACGGTGAGTTTGAAAGTAAAGCGGCAGCAGAGAGAGCGGTAAAAGCATTTATCGATTCTGTGACAGAGGCGCTAGTTAAAAAAGATAGCGTTTCTCTTGTTGGTTTTGGAACATTCTCGACAGTAGAGGTAGCTGAAAAATCAGGTACAGTACCTGGTACAAACAAAACATATAAAAAACCTGCACACACTGCACCTAAATTCAAAATAGGTAAAACATTGAAAGACGCGGTTGCAGCGGCTAAATAATTACCTTTAGGTTACCCTTTGGGGGTAGCCTTTGAATCCCCCTTATTTTATCCCCCTCCCTAACAGGCATTGTCCAATTTTTTTGCACTGGAGCAGTTTGCCACCTGATTGGTCACGTAAATGACGGTGCCCAGCATCCACAGCAACATTACACCGATAAATATGGATACAAAAATGATGTTTTTGTTGTCTTTTTTCTTTTGATCATCTGCTGCCATGCATTGTCCTTTGATATGTATTCGTTCTAGTATAAAATACCTCTGTGTATTTCATGTGCACTCTGCCAGTGACAACATGCTATAATGCACCCAAAAAAAGAGAGAGAATGAGAGTTGACGAGATGATCGGTTTAGGTGTCGCAGGTAACTTTGCGCACCATCTAGAACAGGCAGGCGAGCTTGAAGACTTTAAAGATGTGAAGACAGAAGAACCTCAGGCGCCCAAAGGGATCTTCCCTTTTTATCTCCCTTCCAGCGATTGTTTTTTGGGTATCTACTCGGTTGCTTCTGATGAGCTGAAACTGCCGGAGTATGAGGCCAATGCACAAGTGGAGCCTGAGATCGGTGTACAGTTTGAGATTGTTTATGGTGATGACCATGAAGTAGTTGATTTGATTGCAGAAAGATTTACGACCTTTAATGACTGTACGATACGTAAAGAGGGTGCCAAAAAAATATCAGAAAAGAAAAGCTGGGGGCCAAACTCTAAAGGGATAGGAAACAAGTGGATAAATATCGATAAGTTTGAAGAGGGGGGAGTAATGGACAGATACCATCTTTGCTCTTTTATGAGACGTGACGGTCTACTCCATGAGTACGGTGTGGATGCTCCATTGCCCGGGTACAGTTATTTTTATGTGAAGCTCAAAAATTGGCTGATAGAGAAGATGAATCACCAGGAGGACTTTGGCCCTCTTGAGGATATCTCAGCGCATCTCAAAGCGTGCAACTATCCTTCCCATGCTTTGATATCTATCGGAGCGACTGCCTATGCGGAGTTCGGCGAGCACAACTATCTGCAGAGCGGTGATGAGATCTATGTGATCGCTTACGATGCAACACAGGAGAAGGGTGATCTGGAACCTTCAGAGACAAAAGTGATCCTCCACCAAAGGGTTCTATAGTTTAAAGAGCACCAGACTGAAGGCCATCACAAAGATCCCCGAGATCACGCCTCCTATGGCGGTGTGGTCGTTGCCGTAGCGTCTTGCGGCGGGGAGGAGTTCATCAAATGAGATGTAGACCATGATTCCCGCTACGATTCCAAAAGTAATCCCGAGCGTGAGATCACCCATGACGGGCAAGAGCAGGAGATAGCCCAAAACAGCACCGACCGGTTCAGTGAGGCCTGAAGCCAAGGCAAAGAGAAAAGCCCTTTTCCTGCTTCTGGTCGCATAATAGATCGGCAGGGCTACCGCCAAGCCTTCGGGGATATTGTGTATCGCGATAGCAAAGGCTATGGCGCTTCCTGTATTCCTGTCCTCCAATGCCATAACAAACGTTGCAAAACCTTCGGGAAAATTATGTATGGCGATGGCAACTGCCGTAAAAAGCCCCACCCTGGTGAGGAAGCTGTACTGTGCATTGACGGCTGAAATATGATCTTCGCCATATTCCAATGCATGGTGGGGATTGACCGTATCGGGGATCAGCTGATCGATGATAAAAGTGAGGCCTACCCCTGCAAAAAAAGTGATGAGCCCCAGCACTTCACCGTTCAGCGGGCCATAATGGTGCGCAAATGCGCTCTGCGATTTTGCAAGTATCTCTACCAGAGAGATGTAGATCATAACGCCGGCAGAAAAGCCCAGGCCGATGGAGAGAAACCGGGTATTGTCCTCTTTGCTGATAAAGGTTAGCAGTGCCCCGAGTGCCGTAGCCAACCCTGCAAATAGTGTCAGGAGGAAAGCCGGCAGAAAGCTTTCAAGGGTAAGTGTCTCCACTCTCCCTCCTTTTAGAGTTTATTTCTCAAACTCTCCACAAAATCAGAGATATCATCATGCAGTGCCTGCAGGTCCTCTTCGTGTTCTACTTCGTCCGCGAGGATCTCCGAGACGATATCGTAGGTGACGATATCCTTGTCTTTTGTCATTTCCGCAATTTCGGAGTAGACTGAGATGGCACACTGTTCCCCCTTGATGGCATCTTCAAGTATTGCAACGACATCAAAATCATTCGGGGCATCATACCCGCAGTTGGTATGGGTGAACCAGTCCTTCGGGTTCAGCAGAGGAGTACCGCCAAG
>JAQUFB010000148.1 GCA_028684885.1 Sulfurovum sp.
TTAAGATCGCTGCCACCGGACACTCTGGCGCACACGCATCACAACTGATACACTCATCGGTAATCATCACTGCCATTATTCACTCCTTAGTATGGTATGAAAAAAAGTATGCAACTTCCATTCCAGCCGGATAGGATCTTACATCAGATAAAGTACGACATTTTTGTCGATCAATGCCTCGAACCGGTCAAGAAGCATATCCGCTGTTGATGTAGAACCGAGATGGCATCCCGAACAAGCCCCCAGATAGTGAAGCCACACCTGAGGGAGCTCTCCCGGGACATAGTTGATCAGTTCGATACCTCCGCTGTCCGCCTCCAGCGCAGGGCGTATCTTGGTTTCAATCATATTTTCCACCAGCGCTTTCTGTCTGGCCTCATCCAGTGACCTGAACATTTCATTAGTGCGCTCATCTCTCCCTGCATTGCTCACATAAGTGATGAGCGCCTGGGCTTGTGCGTTGTTGTTGTGTGCCGCGGTGATCAGGTACTGCATCGCCCTGGAGATTTTCCCCTGCTCCCTGAAGATCATTCCCGCCTTGAGCTGGGCATCGGCCATCCCGTGATCGGCGGCCTGAAGATAGTACTTCAGCGCCCTATCCTTGTCGGGCTTCCCATCCATACCCTTTTCATAGAAATGGGCAAGGCTCATCATCGCATGCGTATGTCCCCGTGATGCCGCCTTTTCAAACCACCTTTCAGCCTCCTGCAGGTCTCGTTGACAACCGACACCTTTCATATGCATCAGGGCAAGATTTACCATGGCATCTTTATTCTCTTCGGATGCCGCTTCTTCAAAATGCTGATAGGCGGCAGGATAGGCTTTGTTTTCATAGGCACGTACCCCTTTATAAAACTGTGTGGTCATGGTCTCTCCTTTATCGCTTGTGAATGTTTACGGAAAGAGATACAAGTTTCATTCCAGAAACTTTGTTGGAACGGTTCTTGCATCTTCTTCGTAAAATGACGTAAAAAGGAGAAAATATGTTGGCTATACCTGTAGATATAGAGTATCTCAGTGCGCAATCCTCGCATCTGTTCGGAAATGCATCGGTCTTCGCACTCTATGATGAAAACGAAGACGCATTTGACTTCAGAGAGAACCCCGGATGCGGCAACGGCATCAAAACCGCTGAAGCGCTCATAGCGTGGAAGGTAAAAAAGGTCACCTACGCTTTTTTGGGAGATGGGCCGTTTAAGACCATGATCGACCACGGCATCGATGTGTACCATATCGGAAAAGAGCGTATGCCTCTGAGCAAGATCGTCGAAGGACTCAAAGCCAACCGCTTCATCCGGGTTGACCCTTCAAATGCTTCGGAGTATCTTGATCCGGGTACCGCTTCGGGTGAGTGCCAATGCGGGTGCAGCCATGAGTGAGATCATTACAGAAGAGATGTATCAGCTCAAACAGCTGATCATGCAGACCATCTCAAAAAGAGAAACACTGAAAGATGAAATGAACGAGTGGTACAACAGATTTCCCAATGAAAGGTTTGCAAAGCTGGACAACCTTATCGTCATTGACAGTATGCTATCCGAGCTGGATAACAACTATAAACGTCTATGGGATTTCCATAATAGACAGGCAAAACAGGCGTAAAACACCTGATGAAATCGTATCAGAAGAGAGGACGGATTGCAAAAGGTATCTCTGAGATAGAGCAATACCGTACAATACTTGAAAAAGACCTGTTCCAAAACGATGAACCGCACTGGCGTCGTATCAGTAAAAATACGATCACGCTCTTTCAAGTGCTCATAGACCGGGATCTCACGGACCTGATCCTGGTACTTGAACACTATCCCAGATATAGAGAGTGGGTCTGTGAACATTTTCGTTATGCCTATAGCTACAGTGAGCAGAGTGCCGATATCGATGCGGCTTCACAACTGCTTTTTATGGGAGAACCCTACTTTTCCAAACAGTTTGTACGCAATGTCGTACGCAAACTCCCCACTATAAGCGAATACTCACTTGAAGAGATAGAAGCATTCAGCCATCAGGTTTTTGAAAATCATAAACGGTGGCACCCGATCATTGTCAATCATTATTGTGATGCCTTGCACACCTATAGCCAACAACAAAATCTGCATCCTCTACAGGTCATTGTGCTCATGGCACCTATCAAAAAGATAGTACGCAAAAAGACCTATGACTATGAAGCAGAAGACCGGGATGCCGTACTTGATATCCCCTATATGCACTAATATACCAACAGACAAAGGAACCCTATGAACACACAAGAACGCAGAGAAGAACTACTTAAACTGGCTAGAGATGCGTTTGAGAGAGCCTCCACGATAAAAGAGGATCAGCGCATCGAAGTCTATCTGCTCGATGGAGTCCCTACCATATCTGATATCCTTGAAAAGAGTGATACGATCCTCTATGGACCCAACCGTACTCTATGTTATCAGGTCTATGGATACCCTTACCTCGAAGAGGAGATCAAGACATGGATCGACTATGCCCGTATCATCCCCCAGCCTACAGATGAGACACCGATGCCCGAACCGACCGATATCGAAAAGTCGATCAGGGAGCTGATCGATGAACTGGCAAAAAACAGACAGGTCAAAAAAGAGCAGATCAGCTCCTATGAAGTCTTTGCCAACCTTCCGGTCAATCTCCTGGGAAGCATAGAGCAGCAGATCATCGAATACTGGTGGAGTGCAAAAGAGGAAGAAAATGCGAAAAATCTAGCGCTTGTTCAGATAGATGAGGGGTTGGCAGCCTCCTAGGAGACGCATTTCTCACATACTTCCCCATGGCATATAAAGTAGATTCAACTTCACATGCCATTTATCATATCTTACGATTTTATGGATACGGATCTAAACAGCTGTTAAAGTCTCAATGCAAAAAAGAATATACCCATCAGCTCAGACTCATCGATCTGCAACTCTCCGACTTTTTGTTGGGGGGGATAGCAACCAGCTTAAAAAAAGGATGGTGAAAAAAGGAGCCAACATGAAGTTGGTTGTTTTGATTGCTTGGTTGCTATATATGTA
>JAQUFB010000149.1 GCA_028684885.1 Sulfurovum sp.
GGTAGACCGTTCCGCCCTCTATGCAGCCAGATGGATCGCCAAGCATATCGTTGCAGCCGGATTGGCAGAGAAAGCACTTGTCCAGCTTGCCTATGTCATCGCCGAACCAAGACCGCTCTCTGTAACGATCGATACGCAGCATACGGCACTGAGCGGTATCAGCGACGAAACGCTCTCCCAGAAGATGCGTGAAGCATTTCCCCTTACGCCGAAGTGGATCACTCAAAAATTCGGGCTTGACCGTCCGGGTAAAGATCACTTCCTCTATGCGGATGTGGCCGCCAAAGGACAGGTAGGCTATGAGGAGTATCCCTGGGAGCAGCTGGATGAGCTTGAGTGGTTTAAGGAGTTGAAAAAATAATAATGAGAGGTAAAATGATGGATTTTGAAAAATTTAAAAAAGAGAAGGTCTTTCAAAGAGGCAGAGGAGGCAGTGATCCCCAGCACCTGGAGGATGAAAGGCTCTTTCATGCACTTCTGGAACGTCATGATGAGATCGAACGCAGCACAAAAAAGATAGAGGGCGGGATCGAATCCGTTACCCGCGTGCTCTCCAAGGATCCGGAGCTGGTCAAGATACTGCAGGAGCATGCAGTGGGGATGAAAAAACGCTTTGACGGAGGACGTGCGATCCGTTCATGGGACCCGCTGTTTACCCGACTCTTTGATGAAAGGGGTAAGATAAAAATGCGCTGGGAGATGCTCGAAGACGGTATCAAGGTGACACTCAAGGGCGAAGAGGAGGAGATCAGAGCACTGATCGACCTGCACGATGAGACCCTCCATGCGTTTGTCAACCATGGATTCAAAGCAGCAAAAGAGGAAAGCCCCTACCGCCCATGAGATGCAAAAAATAAAAATCATCAGGAAGTGCAGACTTTAGCTTCACCAAGACTATTTTTATCGAATCATGACTTTGATTTTGTTTTACGTTCGCCCTGAGCTTGTCGAAGGGTTATATTGGCCGGGGTTTCAGGTGCTTCGACAGGCCCAGCACGAACGATAGTTTAAAAATCTCTACTTTTATTCAATAGAATAATTGGTATAAAGAAATTTGGAAGTGAAGATTTTTGCCTCACCAAAACAAAATAATAATACATTCTACGGGCCTGGAGCTTCCACTTCCGTGTATCCCCTGTGCTTTTATGCTAAAATATACCTCCAAATCATATTTTAGGATCGCCAACTTTATGAAACTGCTCGTCTCAGCCCTTGAACCATCTGCAAACCTCCATCTCAAAGAGGTGCTTAAACATGCAGAGGATATAGAACTGACAGGGATCTTTGACAAGAGCATCACCCAGGGTACGCCGCTGTATGATATCAGCGAAATGGCGATCATGGGAGTTGTCGATGCGATCAGGAAACTCCGGTGGTTCTTCGAGGTGGCCGATGAGATGGTGGCGCTGGCAAAAGATGCCGATAAAGTGCTTCTGATGGACTCCTCCGGATTCAACCTGCCGCTGGCCAAAAAGCTCAAGGCAAAATATCCGCAGAAAGAGATCATCTACTATATCCTTCCGCAGGTATGGGCAAGTCGTCCCAAACGGGTCGAGCAATTGGAAAGGTACTGCGACAGGCTGCTGGGGATACTCCCTTTTGAAGTGGACTACTACCCCCAAAATAAGGCTGAGTATGTAGGGCATCCTCTTCTTGACGAGATCAAGACGAGCTTTGAGGGCAAGAGCGGGACGATCGCCTTTATGCCCGGAAGCCGCAGAGGTGAGATCAGCAGGCTTTTGCCGATATTCAGGGAGGTTAGGAGAAAACTTGCCGACAAGGATGCGCTGTTGATCATCCCGAATAATTTTTCGGAAGAGAGGATCGCAGAGCTCTACGGGGATATTTCGGAGTTTGAGATCAGCAGAGATACCCACAGCGCTTTGGCACGTTCTGAATTTGCCTTTATCTGTTCGGGTACCGCGACACTGGAGGCTGCACTGATCGGCACCCCCTTCACCCTCGCCTATATCGCCAAAAAGATCGACTACTTTATCGGTAAAAAGCTGCTCGGGATCACTCAGGTAGGGCTGGCGAACATCATCCTCACCCGCTACAACGGTACCACCCTGCATAAAGAACTGCTCCAGGAGGATGTCACGGCAGAGAACCTGCTCTCAGAGTATAAAGATACCGACAGGACGATCTTTGCCCAAAAAGCCAAAGAACTCAGAGACTATCTGGCGCATGGCAGCAGCGAGAATGTTGCAAAAATTATCTCTGGTTGTCAGAAAGGATAAATAATGAACAATAATACTATGTATAAACAAAGCATTTTGAAAAAATGCATACCGACACTCTTCATTCTTCACTCTTCACTCTTCACTTTGTCTCAAAGGGAGACAACATGCTAGTGCATATCTGCTGTTCGGTGGACAGCCACTATTTTCTGCAAAAACTGCGCGAGGACTACCCGGAAGAGAAACTCACAGGGTTCTTCTATGACCCCAATATCCATCCCTACAGCGAATACCGCCTGAGGCTGCTCGATGTCAAACGCAGCTGCAAAATGCTCGGTATTGACCTCATAGAGGGGGAATATGATACAGAAGGATGGCTGGAGGCTGTCAGGGGGCTGGAAAAGGAGCCTGAAAAAGGGGCACGCTGTTCAGTCTGCTTTGACAACCGTTTCGAGGTGACGGCAAAACAGGCGGTGCATATGCTCGAAGAGAATTTCACCTCCACCCTGCTGACCAGCCCGAAAAAATCCCTGATACAGCTCAAACGTGCCGGTGATGCGCTGGCAAACAAATACGGGCTGAAGTTCCATGCGCCTGACTACCGCAAAGCCTCGGGGACACAGGAGCAGAACCAGATGGCCAAAGAGGATGCGCTCTACCGCCAGGACTACTGCGGATGTCTCTTCGGCCTGACGATGCAGAGAGACCAGCAGGATAAACTGGCGGATGAACTCTTCACCCCGCTCTCCAACCAGATACAGCCGGAATCCATCGATGCCAGACTGGAAATGTATGAAAAGCGTCTTGACCTGGAACAGGAAGGAAAAGC
>JAQUFB010000150.1 GCA_028684885.1 Sulfurovum sp.
TTGATTATTTTCTTGTTTGTCTGCTTATCAAGTTCAGCTTTGCTTGACCCCCTCTGATTAACGACATTTTAGATCAGATATTCTCTGTTTTCAAAGGCACAGAGATACCTGAACCGGGCTCACCACAATGAATTATCATCGTCCTCTTTCCGTGGGTTCATATCCGAAAGAGCCCAGCCCCTTGTCCCATTCATCGAGCAGACGGTTTGCAAAGGGTTTGATCTCCGGGTGTTTGTCTGCATATGCGAGCATCGAATCGGCTGCTTTTTTGACCGCTTCGGCACACTGATCAAGCACCTCTTCCATTTCCGGAAGTGTAAGTTTGCAAGTCTGTTTGCCAAACCCGAGATAGGTTTTTTTCTTCCACCATATTTTCCCCCCGCTCATATCAAGTGCAGGCAGGTCTTCATGTATATAGACCGTCGTACAGACAACATCATAGATGGGAGCCATCACTGCATCGGTATAGTCCTCATCGTAGAGTATGGCAAAGTTCTTGAGGTGGGCGTCCCCGTTTCTGAGGAAATGGTTCAGGACCAACGCCTTGAAGAGTATTTTCAGGCTTTCAAGACGTTTTTGAGGTGCTGTATTTGCCCTGAGTGCCTTTGCCAGATCTTCATAGCTTGAATAGTACTTGTCGCCCGTTCCTTTCCCCAGAAGTACACACCCATCTTCAAAACCGAGATAGCTGCCATCCTTTTTTATATCAAACCGCTTCATAACAAACATGGAACGGTTTTCGGAGAGCTTGTAGTCCGGAACGCACAGCCCGGCAAAACGTACCGCTTCCATACAGAAGAACTCGTTAAAAGCAAGTTCAGGATACTCTTCGCCCCAGGACTTGACGATGTACTCTTCGGTCGTAAGGGTGTTTTTGTCTTTGATCTGCAACAAAATCTTTGGTTGCACACCGGAGATCCCCGATCTGATCGCAAAACGATCCATCAATTTTTCAAAAAGCGCATGGGTATCCTGCTGAAGGATAGAGGAAAGAGTGATAGCCTCCTCATTGTGATGGGGAAGTCCATATTTGACCCGTCCGATCACATAAGGACCCACCAGTTCAAGAAGTCCGAGTTCGTCCATCTTTCGCACCTTTGCAAATCGCTCCATGATCGTCTCTTTGAGTGTGCCTTCGGGAAGGTTCATTTGAAAAATGGGATGAAGCTCTTTTGAGAGCCAGCTTTCAAGCCTTTGCGGCATTGTCACTGAAACAGGAAGGGTTGCTTCGGGATCGTAGGTAAAAACGTATTTGTCTCCCTCTTTGGCGAGTATTCCGGCTTTTCCCGTGTTGGTATAGATCTTAATATGTCTGTCCACTTTGAAGCTCCTCTAGCGTCAGCGGGCGACCCTTTTCCCTGACTGATATCTCCAATCCAAAAAGATCAAGCACCTCTTCAACTTTTGTGATGCCCACCTCCTCGATAAAACCATCTTCTATCCGGCGATAGGTATTAAGGCTGATCCCGGCATATTTGGCAGTTTCGCCCTGGGTCCACTTTTTATTTTTTCGGTGTGCAATGATCGTTTCACTCAGTTTATTCAAGCTCATTTTTTATCCAAAAATTTTCTATATATTGTAATTATAGCAAAAATACCGCTTATAATATCAATATACTGGTAATTTTATATACAATGAGTACTTTTTCTGATTGTTTTTTTCTTGGTTTCCCCGGTTTCGTTGGAATCTATATTTGACCTATCTCGTATAGGTTATGACAAATAGAGAGTGTGAAAGAACTCACGGAACCTGGGGCTTTAGCCCTGCATCCTAAAAAGTTAACGTTCCTTCACACTTACATAGGGTCAAACGAAAAAAAGCCCGCCCTGCAAAAAGATTGGCTCGCTTATTTCTCTTCTTCTTTTTCATACCATTCCGGGTGTTTTTCATAGACTCTTTTCCCGATCAGAAGCCCCAGACTTAAAATCCCAAGGACGGTGTATACGATAATCTCTGTCATTATTCATCCTCACTGTCTGTTTGCAGCACTGCTGCTGTAATTGTTAAGATTATAGCTGTAATTGGTTTGAAACACAAGCAGTTGAAAGGATCGTGCGCCATCCTTAGCAACAAAGCCAAAAACGAGGATATCTATGTGCAGAATGCGCACCAAGATGAACAGAATAGAGCGCAGACCACCGATGCGAAGATACGGGCACAGGCGGCATTCAGCGCAAGCGGCATGAACAAAAATGAGCAGGGGATCGTTGGCGGAGCAAGAGTAAGCACCGCGTTCAATGCAATGTCCGGTGAGGCGATCACTGACATTAACGGTGTCAGACATATTTCCATGGGAACAAAAACCGAAGCAAATATAGGAGATACCGGTGATATCGGTGCCCAGATAAGCAGAGAGATAGTGGAGCACGGACTGAATCCGAAGAAGGCTATCGCAGCCGGTGCAGGTGCGCTTCACAATCAAGTGTCGGATACGCTTCAGGATGCAGGAATGAGCGAGGATACTGCCGATACGACCGCCACAGGGGCCTCTCTTTTTGGAGCAGCAGCGGCTGCTGCAGGAATGACGGAAGCGGGGCAGAGGATCTATAACCTTAAGACAGGCAAACTCGTTGCCAAAGAGGACTTCACCTACACAAACGGAAAGGGCGAGGAGGAAAAGGTCGAAAAGGGCAAGGAGTTTGATCTTTCAAAAAATCAGGCGCTCAAAGAGCACCTTGAAGCCCACCCTGAGATCAAAGTGGGTGCGCAGAAAGGGTTTCCTGCGAAGGTGGCGAGTGGAGCGATAGAAAAGTATGATAGATTAGTTGGAGGAAAATCTTCTGATGAGCCCCTTGACAGTTCCAATAGCGGCACCAATGATATACAAAATAACCAACCCGATAGCAAGGTAGAAGGCGAACCCGACAATAAAATTAAACATAACGAACCTCCTTTCAGTTCTTCTGAGAGCAGTATAGCACAAAATGGAGCAAAACCAAATTTGGCCTCTGCAAATGCAACTGCGATCATAAATTCTGTGACAGGCAACAA
>JAQUFB010000054.1 GCA_028684885.1 Sulfurovum sp.
ATGACCTCAAAGTAGATCAACAGCGTGCGCTGGAAAAAGTTGTCATTGTCATCACTCACCATCACGTAACGGTTTTCCCCTACACGGGCAAGCCCTTCAAAATTGTCGACATTCCATCCTTTGTGGGAGTTCATCTTGAGAAGCACCTTACTTTGGCACAGAGTGTTTTGTGCACACCCTTCCAGATAAACCTTTTTCAGTGTGACCACAAAAGGATCAAGAAAATTTGTAAAAGAGCGCTCCAGCACCAGCAGGTTGCCGTCATCCATCACTTCGATCGCACTGGCTGCGCTTCGCGCTTCCGACTCTGCCCTGAAGTGCCATTGCTTTCCGCTGAGCGCGTAGATCGTCTGGTGTTTTTTGGAATCTTTTTTGAGCGGCCACTCTGCGACCATCAATGCACCGTAACGGGGATGAAGGGCCAAAGCCTCAAGCGATTTATTTTTGCTGCGGTAGTTGTCAGCATCTCTAAGCGGTTTAGGCAGTTTATACTGCTTGATACGTTGACCATTGAAGTCAAAAAGCCCGAGTCCAGGTTCCCCTTCGAAGGAGATCAGCAAACCACCCTTTGAACCCATACAGAGCCCCTCGCTGTCTTTTCTCCACTTTTTGAATTTCTTTCCGTTCTCTCTTGTGATGCGGGTTGCCCCTATAGGTTTGAAATGATCGATCCTCTCAGAAAACGCTGTATGAAAAGCAAAAAGCCTTCCCTTGTCACTGATCATATAGAGCTTTTTCTCTTTCGGATCGTAGGTCAGATCCGACACCTCCGAAAATCCCAGCCCGCCGATCTGTTTATAGGCGAGATACTTTTGATCCAGTATCCTGATCCCCGGAAGCCGGCCGCTTTCGGAACGGGGAACAATATCAACCGTAAGTATCTCCGCATGAAGCACGGAGAGGAGAAAGAGAAAAAAAGCAGCCGGTTTCATCTGGTGGTTGATTTTTCAGGGAAAAAGTAGATCATCACCAATAGCCAGACAATACCCAGATCGATGGCTACATCGGCATAGTTGAACACAGCGAACTCAAACCCGCAGTGCCATGCCACATAATCGACCACCCCGCCATGCACAAAACGGTCATAGAGGTTTCCAAGCGCACCGCCGATCACCAGGCCGACAGGAAAAGCATAGCGTCTGATATACCCCTCCTTGATCACAAAAGCGATAATTCCGGCGATCAATACCGCCTGCAACCACTTCAGGTAGGGGCCAAGGAAGGCAAAGAGGGAAAATGCCACCCCCTTGTTATAGTGCAGCTCCAGATCGATACAGGTACCTGCACGGTAATACCCTTCGATAAAAAGCGCTTTGATCCCCTGATCAATGACAAAGGTACCGACAGCAGCCAGCAGGAAAATAAAAATACTACGCATCAGGCCAATGCCCTTTTGAAGAAGGCCACACACTCTTCCATCATCTCTTCAAGTACCTTCTCATCTTTCCCTTCAATCAGGAGTCGTATCTTGTTTTCTGTACCTGAGTATCTGAAGAGATGGCGCATCCCCAGCTTCTCTACCTTCTCTTTGAGTTCAGGCAATCCCTCTATCTCGTCAAAGTCCCTCTTCTCGTCGACAAGCAGATTGACCAGCATCTGAGGATAGGATTCATAAGGGTTGAATGCTTCACTCGCTTTCTTCCCTTCACTGACCAGGTATGCCAAAGCCTGAAGGGCACTGGACAATCCATCCCCTGTTTTGGCATAATCTGAAAAGATAATATGTCCGCTCTGCTCTCCCCCGAAGTTCATACCGTGCGCCATCATCATCTCTACCACATGCTTGTCCCCTACCGCTGAACGGTGCAGGGTCAGGTTATGTGACTGAAGATACTCATCCAGCCCCTTGTTGCTCATCACCGTGGCAACCATTCCGCCGCCCTTGAGCGCTCCCTGTCGGTGGAGGTGTATTGCAAGAACAGCCATAAGCTTATCGCCGTCGATGACCTCTCCCTCCTCATCCACTACTACCAGCCTGTCCGCATCACCATCCAGTGCGATACCGATATCAGCACGGTACTCCCGTACTGCTTTGGCCAGAACCTCCGGGTGCATCGCCCCGCAACTCTCATTGATATTGAACCCGTTCGGCTCATCCCCGATCACCACAACATCCGCACCCAGTTCCTGAAGAATCGTCGGTCCGACGACATAAGCCGCCCCATTCGCACAGTCGATCACGATACGTTTGCCTGCCAGCGTCAGATGTTTGGGAAAAGAATTTTTGATATGCACAATATAGCGTCCGATCACATCATCGATACGTTTTGATTTGCCGATCATTTTCTCCGTCGCCTGCGAAGCCGCGATCAGTTCGCTGTTGTTATAGATCTTCTCAATCTCCTCTTCTTTGTCCCGGTTGAGCTTGTTGCCTTCGCAGTCAAAGAACTTGATACCGTTGTCAGAGTAGGGATTGTGGCTGGCAGAGATCATGATTCCTGCATCACAACGCATACTCTCCGTCAAAAATGCGATAGCCGGCGTAGGCATAGGGCCTATCTGTATCACATCAAAACCGACTGCGGTAAGTCCGGAGACGATCGCATTTTCTATCATATAGCCGCTGCGTCTGGTATCTTTGCCCACCAGTATTTTTTTTGTCTTGGCAAACTGCTTAAAGTATATCCCCGTTGCCATTGCCAGACGCATTGATGCCTCCGCCGTTACCTTCTTTCCTGCTTTCCCGCGAACCCCGTCAGTACCAAAAAGTGTCAAGTTTTATCCTTATTAGAGAAATTTTATGATATTTTACCCAAATAGCATAAACAATTCAGTAATGAACAGTTGTTCACTTTAATATTATTTTAAGTTTAAGATGATACTATTCGCACAATATTTCATAAGAAGGATCATTATGGCACACCATAAATCAGCACAAAAACGTATCATCCAGACTGCAAAAAGAGCAGAAAGAAACAGATACTACAGAACAAGAATCAAAAACATCACAAAAGCAGTGGAGAGTGCAGTAGATGCTTCAGACAAAGCAGCTGCAACTGAAGCGCTTAAAGTAGCGAACAAGCAGATCCACTCAATGGTCAGCAAAGGTTTCATCAAAAAAACAACTGCTGCGAGAAAAGTAGGCCGTCTTCACAAGATGGTAAACGCTATTGAAGCATAAGTTACGCTTCACTCTTTCTATACCGGTCAGATACTCCTCTCTGGAGTACTGACAATTCCAACACAAAGAACACCCTATGTTCAAAGAAAAACTTCAACCATTTATTGACAGACATAAAGAGATATCCGAACAGTTAAGTGCACCTGATATCGCAAGTGATATCAACAAAATGACTGAACTGAGCAAAGAACAGGCCGGATTGAATGAGCTGGTCGAGAAAGCCAAACTCTATATTCAGACTGCCGGCGCGATCGAAGAGAACAAAGAGCTGCTTTACGATCCGGAACTGGGAGAGCTTGCAAAAGAAGAACTTTCAGAGCTCGAACCGATGCTGCCGCAACTTGAAGAAGAGATCAAGGTGCTCATGATCCCGAAAGACAAGAACGATGACAAAAATATCTATCTTGAACTTCGTGCAGGTGCGGGAGGTGATGAGAGTGCGCTCTTTGTTTCCGATGTCTTCAAAATGTACACACGCTATGCGGAACTTGTAGGCTGGAAAGTAGAGATCGTCAGTTCGAGTGACGGAACGGCCGGGGGATACAAAGAGATGATCGCAATGATCAAAGGTAATGGCGTATACTCCAAACTCAAGTATGAAGCGGGTACGCACCGTGTCCAGCGTGTACCGGAGACCGAAACGCAGGGGCGCGTACATACATCAGCAATCACTGTAGCGGTCATCCCCGAAGTGGATGATGTCGAGGTGGATATCAAGCCCAATGAGATCAAAATGGATGTCTACCGCTCCAGCGGATGCGGCGGACAGTCAGTCAACACCACAGACTCAGCCGTACGCCTTACCCATATCCCTACCGGTATCGTCGTGGCGATCCAGGATGAGAAGTCTCAGCACAAGAACAGGGACAAGGCGATGAAGATCCTCAAAGCAAGGGTCTATGAAGCAGAACTGCAAAAGCAGCTGGATGAAACCTCCTCCCAGAGAAAGCTTCAGGTAGGGTCAGGAGACCGTTCCGAGAAGATCAGGACCTACAACTATCCTCAAAACAGGATCACCGATCACCGTATCGGCCTGACACTCTATGCGCTTGAAGATGTGATGAACAACGGCAAACTCAACCTCATCATCGATCCGCTCATTCAGCATGCACAGGCCGAAGCGATCCAGGAGGCCGGACTCTAAGTCCGCCCCCTTTTCTCTCTTACCCTTTTAAACCAATTCTCCCTATAATATCACAAACCAATACACGAGTTATACGATGAAAAAATTTGAACCACTTATCCATGAAAATAACCTAAAAGCGATCATCAAATCTGCCTTTGATATGGATCTCTCTGTCAGTGGAGGATGGGGATACACCCAGGATGAAGCAACGATTATCCATTATCTCAACGGTATTCCCCTCACTCAGCTGGAACATACCTTTGCCTCTATGCGGGCCTACGGAGAGATGAATATGGCACTTCCCGAAAATCAGAGGTACGGTAGTATCAATGTCAATGAAACCCATCGGGAAACACTACGCACTAATGATAAGATTTATGAAAAAATCACCTACGAGATCAGTGCAATGAAAGAGGATATCTATGCAGCATTGATCGATGAATATAAAGAGGGTTACGGCAAAGTAGGCTTTGATATGGAAGAGCATTTTCGGAGAAGAAAAGAGAGTACCTTGAAAAGAGAGGTGATACACTGGTTTGATATCACTCTGATAGCATAGATACAAAACAACTGCTTCGTTACAGCTCTTTTCTATCTAACACATTCCGCCTGACCGGAAGGTCAGTGGAGAGTGGTCTGTTACTTTAGACCTTTGATCTCTTTATCTTCAGTCACTGTTTTCCCGGAAAGATCAGTCCAGGTCATCTCAAGCTTGTCGCCCTTTTTCAAGCCTTCTGTACTGAAGTCAAATTTGATCAGCGGGTTTTTTGAGAGGAACTGGCTTGTTGACATGTCAAGCACCACTTTACCGCCTGCTTTCGCAGTAATGTGTGTAATGAAGTTCGCCTCTTTACCTTTTGCTTTCGCTTGATCGTAAGTAAGCATGTCATGCTTCATCATTACTTTACATTTTACAACGCCGCCTCTTGCACTTGCTTTAATTTTCATATTTGCCATAGGTTTTCCTTTATTCTATTTCTACGCTATTTCTGCTAACTATATATTCGATTGACGGGAGAGGGTTAACCTTCACATCCACCAAGCGCAACTTCTAGTGACTGCTTACCAAGGTAGAACTTACCGTCTTTACCTTCTACGATCGCAGTGATAGTACCGGATGCTTTCATTTTGATCTGAATAGAGTAGTCGATGATTCCGCCTTCGCTAAGATCGAATACAGCTACTGTCGCTTCCGGGTTCGCATCCTGGAATACTGCTACAGTCTTCGCCGGGATATCAGATTTGATTTTTACCGGTACTGAACCACCGTTTGAAGCCACTTTCGGAGCCTGTACTGTTACACCCTCTTCTACCGGTGTGATTTTCCCGTATAGTGCTTCGATCGCCGGTTGTACTTTTTTTGCAGTCCATGTATCAGGCTTCTCTGCTCTAAAATCTTTTGCATTCAAAACTGCTGGTAATACTGCAGCCGCAGTCAAACCTAAACCTAAAAATTTTCTTCTTTCCATTTGAATTCCTTTCGTTCATTCTGCAAGCCGGAATGGCTTGCATCCTGGATAATATTACTGACTAATTGTGAAGTAATAGTGTACGATCACTATTACTTACTCGCATTGATCATATAGTCTACGATCTCTTTGATCTTCTCGTCCGGTAATGCAGTTCCGCCTTTTGGAGGCATACCGTTGATACCATGGATCGCGTTGTGATAGACTTTGTCTATACCCTTTTCAATGACTGCTCCCCAGGCTTTCTGATCGCCTACCGCAGGTGCACCCATTGCATCTGTCGCATGACAAACTGCACAGCTTGCTTCATACTCTTTCTTGCCGGCAATCTCTCCGCCTTTTTTAGCAGGCATAGATTTCTCTGTCACAATCGGAGGATCGTAGTCGCTGATTCCAACACCCTGGATTCTTGCGATTTCAGGCTCTCCGTCAAAACAGTTCTTCATACATCTTGTACCGTTACCGTAGTTGCTAAAGTCATTATAGTATTTACGGACATCCTCCAGCGCATGTTCACCATCGATATTAGGCTCGAACCCATCCTCGTTTGGCATCTTTATCTTCAGGAATTTCTCTCTGTCAAGCACATACTCGTCATCAAGCTCCTCACCGTCGATTTCTATTTCGTTCAGCATAAGAATATATGCAGTCACCGCATATACTTCATCATCTGTCAAACTGAGCGGTGCTGGATGCGGCATACCTGTTTTGATGTACCACCATAGCGTACTCGCTTTTGGCCAGTAAGACCCGAATACACGCGCAGGCGAATCGACAGTATCGTCTGTTCTCTGGTTTTTCAGTGTTGCTACATTTTTATAAGCATTCCCTTTTGCAAGTGCCGGGTATCCTGCGCCGCCTGCACCAAAGTCGAAGTGACATGAAGCACATTTTTCTTCATAGATCTCATCACCCTCTTCCACCGAACCGCTACCTTCAGGCAACCCGGTCCCATCAGGCATCACATCGATGTCCCAGGCTTTGATCTCGTTATCGGTAGGTTTTCTACCAAAAGTAAACCCGCCTTTGCCGTGCGCCTTTTCATTGACATGGTAAGCAGAGCTCTTGCCGTTTACCACAGGATAAGTAGCGCCCCCGTCAATGACTTTCTTACCGTTTTCATAAGTACGGGAAGCGGGTGCATCTCCTGCAACTGCAGCGGATGTAGCTGCAGATACAACGACTGCTGCTGATAGTAATAATTTATGATAAGACTTGAACATTGTTCACCTCTCCTTTCGCTGTAACTTCCCAAGTATGTATAGCATTTCTATGATATACCGACTCAATTCCCATAACCGCTCTCTCCTGTTTCACAGTTGGCTGGATATGGCCTGCATCATCTCTTGCGCGGCTACCGAGGATCAATGGCTTGCCTTCATATCTGTACATGAAACTGAATCTTGTCCATGCCTTAGGCAACACTAGTCCTTTGAGGCTCGCCTCTGCCCAGTTCTTACCGCCGTCAAATGTGATATCTACACCTTCAACAGTACCGTGACCGCTCCATGCAAGCCCTTCGATCTCAACCAGATCACCTTTTTTGAGGTCTTTCCAGTCATACTCAGGACACGGATAGGTAATGACAGAGTTGACTTCGTTTGCATAGAAGTGCTGAATCGCTTTTCCGCTCGGTTTCAATGCTGTATACTTCGCTGTCTCCTCTTTCGCGTAGAACGGCTCATCTGCAAACTCAAGTCTGCATAGCCATTTCACACAAAGGTTACCTTCCCAGCCCGGAACAAGCAGTCTGATCGGGTATCCCTGCTCAGGACGTAGTGCTTCACCGTTCTGAGCCCATACAACCATCGCATCATCAAGCACTTTGTCGATCGGCACTGTTCTACCCATGTGAGAGTTGTCTGCACCTTCAGCCAGCATCCATCTTGCATTTGGCTTCAAGCCGAGGTCTTTAAGGATATCTTTGATGTAGACACCGGTCCACTCAGCACAACTCATCATACCTTTGGCAAATTGAATTGACGGGAACTGCGGATTTCTCCACTCCGGGCCACCGTTTGCAGGACACTCGATAAAGTGGATTCTGCTCACGCTTGGATATTTTTTCAGTTCATCCATAGTAAGTACAAGCGGCTTCTCTACCAGTCCGTGGATCATCAAACGGTGCTGATTCGGGTCGATCTCAGCTGTACCGCCGTGGCTACGGCTGAAGAAAAGACCGTTTGGTGTAATGATACCGTTAAGCTCATGGATCGGACACATCGCAATCGATGCATAATAGTTCCCCGAGGAAAGTAGTTCGGTATTTCTTCTCGTAACATTGTGTTCATACGGAGATGGTTGCCCGTATAAATTATGCGTTACCGGGTAACCGAATGTTGTACCCCATGGTTTCTCTTCAACAATTGCCGGATCATCTTTTTGTCCGGCAGCGTTGACTTTCACCGGCGCCATGACACTTGCTGCTGCAAGGGCACTTACAGAATACGCCGCAGTCTTCCTAAAAAAGTCTCTTCTCTCCGACTGGATTTCAGTGTGAGAAGCATTACTTATCTTAGTCATATAACCTCCTTATAGTAGTTAACAGTACTCATTTTTGTTTATATAATAGAATCACTATTGCCACCGATTGTATTAGAAAATAAATTAAAATGTCAAGAAATTTTATAAAGATTTAGCTATATAGGGGAATATCATTCAAAAATCTACAAAATTACTCCGAAATAAAATTCATATCAATAAAATAGCTTATTTCAATCAAATAAAATGATGATTTATATGATAAGGGGTTATATTTTTCTTTTTTTTTACTTATTTTTCATGGGGAATTATATCACATTTCTCTCAGCGATACTCATCAATTATGTTAAAATACATTCATTATATTTTTCAACATAGGATAAATATGGAAGCAACAAATGCAGGAAAAGTGATCGCTTTGTTTATCACTACAACTGAAAGTAAAAATTCGATTCCAAAAGATGAGCTGCAGGTCGATGAAAAAGGTATTTTACTCGATAAACACTATGACAAAGATATTGACCGATCTATCCTGGTCACCTCTCTTGACAGCTACACATTGGTTGAGGAACAGGGTATAGAAATTCCGCGGAGTGCACTGGGAGAGAATCTTCTCATTGACTACAACCCGTATGCACTTCCTGCCGGTACACAGATGCAGATCGGAAGTGCGGTTGTTGAGATCAGCCAGGACTGCACAATGTGCAAGCACCTCTCCTCTATTGACAAAAGAGTACCTAAATTACTTAAAAATGACAGAGGCGTTTTCGTAAAAGTGGTGGAACCCGGATGGATCAAAACAGGCGATGAATTATTTGTTCTGGGATAAATACCCGTGTTATATCAGAAAATATCTTTTTTGAAGAACCTATAGATCCGGTTCATCCGAATCTATAGATAAGACTATTTTTTAATCTTTGCCAGAATATCTTCAAATCCCTTTTGAGCTTCAAGCAGTACATCGATCGATGGTTGATCAGTGATGTTGAGTGCATCGATCCACTTATGCACATTCGGGAATGCCACATGGATCGTCTTCTCGCCTCTTTTTTGATACATATAGGCTGAACATGGGGCAAATGCACCCGCTTCAGGATGAAGTTTAGAAACCTCATAGATCACAGCGATTTTACAGATCGAATAGACATCATAGAAATAGTAATCTTCCAGATCATTCTCCTCAAAGTCATAATTCAGGTCAGTAAACCCTGCCATGACAAATCCTTTTGGTGCAAGTTCACCTTCAAATCCCATCTGGTAGTTGTCTTTTGACTCTTCCCAGTCATCACCATCCTGCTGAAATGTTGTACGTGTGATAAAGTCACGCTTTTCCATTTTCATCTCATACGGAAGTGTGATCCACTTACCGTTAGGCATAGCAGCTTTCAGTGCCTCTTCTACTTTTTTACCATAGGCGATGATATGCTCGTTATCTTCAGGTACACCCATGATTCTCGCCATTGCATGTGGAGCGATGGAGGAAACAGAGATCGTATTGTCACCTTTTTTTGTCCAGATTGACATACTCATCGGAGTAAAGAGCCCGATCTCAGGATAGTCTTTCGCCAACGCCAGTGCCGTATCTTTTCTAAACACTACCGCAAGATTGTAAAAATCAAAAGAGGTATCGTTAAAGTCCCTCAAATATGGTGCATTCATATCATTGTTCGCTGCGATCACGAAACCTGCTTTTTGAAATGCCTCTTCTATCGTAGTCGGAGTGATCTTTTTATCAGCATTCTCTGATACAAAGACTCTCACATCATGTTTTGCCGTCTCAGCAGCCATCAATCCTGCTGTCAGGAGGAGCATAGCTGCAAAGAGTTTTGCCATACGTTTCATAGTATTCCTTTTTCTTTTTGTGTATTATAACTCAAATCTTTTAATCCACAAAACTATTTTCTATCATTGTAAATATAAAAGATAAAAGTATAGAAATTGTGAAAAAAAGAATCGGGTTGGTTTCAACAAAGGGAGGAGATCCCTTTGTCTGAGTGAAATTAGAATCTATATCTGATGTAGAATCTAATATCTTGTGCTTTGTCAACAATACCAGGTACCATTGCTTGAGCAGTTAGATCACCCATTGCTGCAGCTTTTTTAAGATCGTCAATTTTCATCACATATCCACCATCACCGTAGAATCCGGCACTTCCAGTATAATCATAATCAATTGCTACGTATCTAAGCTGAGCACTAAGCGCATCAGTCAACTGATATGTATAGTTGATTTCATAAGCATCACCACGTGCAGCCATTTTAGAGCCGATCATCGTGTCTTCACCCTGTGTAAATGGCTTCCAGTATTTACTTCCATGGTTGTACTCTAGCCCTAGTTTGCCACCTTCAAGAACTGGTAAATAGGCACCGAACCAGTAAGAAGTACCGCTCTCTTCGTCACTACTTCCCAGCATACTCTCAACTGGCAGAGTCATTCCATCATATGGACCACCTACAAATGATCTATCATTTGCTACAGAAGGATCGGACTTTGACCAGGCAAATGATCCGAACACCTTTACACCTGCAAGATAACCATCATCAGTTAAACCGTCAACAAGTACAGAGAGTGCTGCACCGTACATATCTCCGGTATTAACGAATTGCATTGAGCTTGGGTCAGGCATATATGTATTATATGCGGGGTTCCATCCCATTGTACCTGCAGCAAAACCTGGTACATCAAACGCTTTATATGCAGTTGTTTTTACAATATATTGGCCATCATTGTATGGTTCAAAGATAAATCCAGCAAGTGAGACATCCTCTAAAGCATCATCATCGTTAACGTATGCTGCATTATCCATTCTACTGAACAACGGCGCTGCATTAGTAGATCCCTGTCCCATACAAAGCTTGATACTCATACCCGGCACACCGGTAACACCTGAAAGGTCAAGTTTAGAACTGAGCCCATCAAACTCAACGTTGATTACGTGTCCAAGAGGAGATTGTTCAGGGTCATCTTGACTCAAGTTTGCAAGGAAACCGTTTGTTGATGGTCTTCTTCCTAGTGAGAATGTCCATGGTATCCCTGCACCAAAGGCATCATCACCGAGGTAAAGCCAATACGCTTGTCTTACTTTTAATGTACTGTTGCCCAATGCTTCATTGGTCACCCAGTCAAATGAGTCCATTCCAGTTCCACGCATACCGAATGGAGAAGTCAAGGCATTTCCTGTTGCCCCCATGTCTGCACCAAATGCTTTATTCATAGAAAGCTGGCCTTTGAAAATGTTTTTGCTATCAGCTGCAAACTCCATGTTCAACCATAGTCTCAGAGACATAAGATCGCTCTTGCTGTATGAATCTTTTCCTGTTACTGGGTTTGCTCCTGCCATGTCATAGTTAATATTATCGATTGCAGTTCTTACATCGGCACCCCACTTGATGTTGTCGCCAGCATCATGTGCTTTTACCTCATTGATCTTCTTGTTTTGTTTTTTTAGATCTTTCTTGAGTTTTGCAAGTTCAGACTCAAGTTCGCTTATTTTATCATTTACCGAACTTGCGTTTACACTTGTCAATGCCATTGCAGTCACAAGTGAAGCCGTTAATAATTTTTTCATGTTTACTCCTTTGTTGTATATGTCCAAAACATGTAGCCATAATCTTATGACAGAGTGACTAAGTATAGACTTAAAAAAATAAACTTTTTTTAAAAAATTATATAACTTAATATAAGGTTATAAAAATTATATTGACAGACAAAGAAGATAAGAGAAAACAGGCAACAAAAGAAGCATATACGTTGTTTGAAGATGAGATATATAAAATAAATCATGATAATTATAGATTTTGTTTATGATAAATCGTGATTAGTGATTAGTGATTAGTGATTAGTGATTAGTGATTAGTGATTAGATTTTACAGGATCGATTGAGTATGTCAAGTAAAAAGGATAAATAAAAATGTAAGTGATTGTTTTGAAATTAATTTGTAATGAAATGGATAAATGATT
>JAQUFB010000151.1 GCA_028684885.1 Sulfurovum sp.
ACGGAAATCCGAACTCCCTTCACTCATTTGCAAGTGAAACACACCCTGGCCTCAAAGATGCCATGGAGAAGATCTATGCAGGTATCCATGCACCCAAAGAGGACAGTGTCGTGATCACCTCCTGTGCAACGGAGAGTAACAACTGGGTATTCAAAAGTATCTATTTTGAATATATCCTCACAGGAAGAAAAAACCATATCATTGTTTCGGAAGTAGAACACCCTTCAGTCATTGCAACGGCAAAGTTCATTGAGAGTATGGGATGCAAAGTCACCTATCTTCCGATCAACCATGAAGGTCTTGTCGATCCGCAGACGGTAAGAGACAGCATCACCAGCAAAACCGCGTTGGTCTCTGTGATGTGGGCCAACAATGAAACCGGTGCGATCTTCCCTGTCGAAGAGATCGGAGCGATCTGTGCCGAACATAATGTGCTTTTTCATACAGATGCCGTTCAGGCGATCGGAAAGATCCCGGTGGACGTACAGAGCTTCAACGTAGACTACCTGACGTTCTCTGCACACAAGTTCCACGGACCAAAAGGTGTCGGCGGGCTCTATATGAAAAAAGGGAGAGAACTCTCTCCGCTGCTTCACGGGGGTTCGCAGATGGGCGGATACCGTTCCGGTACCCTCAATGTAGCAGGTATCGTAGGTATGGGTAAAGCAATGGAGCAGGCAATCGATGCACTTGACTTCGAAATGACCGAGGTCAGAGAGATGAGAGATGCATTTGAGGATGAACTCCTCAAGATCCCTGACACATTCGTCGTCACTCCGAGAGAGAAAAGAACACCAAACACCATCCTGATCTCGTTCAGAGGGATCGAGGGCGAATCAATGCTCTGGGACCTCAATCGTGCCGGGATCGGCGCAAGTACCGGGAGTGCCTGTGCAAGTGAAGACCTCGAGTCAAACCCTGTCATGGAAGCGATCGGTGCAGATGCAGACCTTGCGCACACGGCGGTGAGATTTTCACTCAGCAGATACACCACACAGGAAGAGCTTGACTATACCATAGAGGTAGTCAGGAAAGCGGTTGAGAGGCTGAGAGGCATTTCAAGTTCTTACGCCTATGCACCGGAAGGTCACGAAAGCGGCCTTGATGCACATCACTAAATAAGAGTTCTCTCAAGCAAAGAGAAAGCGTTAGTGTGATGACTTGAAAAGGAGTAATACTCCTTTTCAAGGATGAGATAAATTGAAAAGAATGAAAAGGATATAACATGGGTATGGATAGTTTGATCGGCGGTACCATCTGGGATGAGTACAGCCAAAAAGTAACCGACTTGATGAACAACCCGCAAAATATGGGTGAGATCACTAAAGAACAGGCTGCAGAGATGGGCGCAGAGCTCATCGTGGCTGACTTTGGTGCGGAGAGCTGTGGGGACGCGGTACGTCTCTACTGGGCAGTTGACCCAAAAACGGATGTCATCAAAGAGGCAAAGTTCAAGAGTTTCGGCTGCGGTACAGCGATCGCAAGTTCAGATACAATGGTAGAGCTCTGTAAAGGGAAAACCGTTGATGAAGCAGTCAAGATCACAAACATCGATGTGGAGAAAGCAATGCGTGATACGCCTGATGTTCCCGCTGTTCCGCCTCAGAAGATGCACTGTTCTGTCATGGCATACGATGTGATCAAGAAAGCTGCAGCACAGTACAAAGGTGTCGATATCGAGAGTTTCGAAGAGGAGATCATCGTATGTGAGTGTGCACGTGTGAGTCTCTCGACACTCAAAGAGGTGATCAGACTCAATGATCTTACAACGATTGAACAGATCACAGACTATACGAAAGCAGGTGCATTCTGTAAATCATGTATCAAGCCTGGCGGGCATGAAGCGAAAGATATCTATCTTGTAGACCTGCTTGCCGAGTATGAAAAAGAGAAACTTGCAAAAACAGCCGCTCCCGGAGCAAATGTAAGTTTTGCCGAGATGACAGTGGTACAGCGTCTCAAAGCGGTAGAAAGAGTCATCGACGAGAATATCCGCCAGATGCTTGTCATGGACGGCGGAGACATGGAGATCCTTGATATCAAGGAAAACGGTGCACACTTTGACATCTATATCAGATACCTGGGTGCCTGCAGCGGATGTGCAAGCTCAAGCACAGGTACACTCTTCGCGATAGAGAACATTCTCAAAGAAAAACTTGATGAGAATATCAGGGTGCTGCCTATCTAAAAGACAGTGCATTTCTCTACAGGATGAAGCTTTTGCTTCATCCGTACTACAAAACTATTTTCCTCTTCTAAAGAGTCTGATGATCCCCCTGAACAGCGCTATAACAAGATAGGGTATCGCCGTAAATACCAATGGATGGAGCGCGCCTAACCCGTATGCACTTGAGTGCGGAAGCGCCATAAGATGTTCTACAGGGTGGCTTGTCCACTCCTTGAAGTGCATTCCGATAGCCAAAAACAGAAACAGGCCGATAAAAATAATCAACTCTTTTTTCATAGATATATGTCCTTACTTAAGATGTGCTATCATACCACAAGTTCTGTGTACTCTTTGAATATATTTTACATTTGTAAAAAAAATCATCGATCTGTTACAATATCTACACTAAGAATAGATATAATTTAACAAAAGGAAAGGCATGATCATGATAGAGAAAAAGTTGATAGAAGAGACGCTTCAAAAGGTAATCTATCCCGGTTTTATGAAAAGTATCGTTGATTTCGGTTTTGTAAAAAAGGTCGAAACCTCACAGGAGAGCATCGCGATATCGCTGGATATCCCCTCTTCAGCCAGAGAGATTGAAGATCAACTCAGGGAGGAGATCACCAAAAGGATCTCCCTTCTCGGTGACTACCCTCTGGAGCTGAAGATAACAAAACCCAAACTCCCCAGAGAG
>JAQUFB010000055.1:0-6856 GCA_028684885.1 Sulfurovum sp.
GAGGGGCGTGACGCTGGACCTTCTGCACTATGAACCTGACCAGAAAGCCTCCAGGCTGACAGATTCGATGCAGAAGCTACGCGAAAAGTTCGGAATAGATATCATCAAAAGCGGAGGGGAGATGTAACTACTGAGCGGTAGACGCTTCAGACTCTTTTGTGCAAGAGCAGGAAGAGTCCAAGTCCCACTGCCGAGATGACAATGATCGATGCGCCCGAAGTGAGGTTGTAGGCATAGGATACCGCCAGCCCCGCCAGGGTGAAAAAGGTGGCGATAAGGCCGGAGTAGAGCATCATCTGTGCCAGGGAGTTGGAGAGTTTTTCGGCGATATAGACCGGGATCGTCAGCATTGCGATCACCAGGATCAGCCCGACCACTTTGATAGCGATCACCACGGTCAGTGCCGAGAGGATCAGGATCAGCGTATAGAAAAAGCGTACATGGACACCGCGGAGGGCTGCGTATTCGCTGTCATAGGAGACAGCGAGGATATCGCGATACCAAAAGAGCATGACCGCAACGATCACTCCGAGCAGGGCTCCCATAAAGTAGAGGTCCTCGCTGCTTACTGCGAGGATCGAGCCGAAGAGGTAGCTCATCATATCCACATTGTATCCGGGAGTGATATCGATGAGTATCACCCCTATCGCCATACCGACCGCCCAGATCAGACCGATAAAGGTATCGATGCGTTCGCGTTTTTTGAGTGTCAGGACCGAGACGAGAAGCGCTGCCGCGACAGCAAACAGGGAGGCCCCAATAAAGATGGGCAGCCCCAGAAAGACAGCCATCCCTATGCCGCCGTAGGAAGCATGTGCAATACCGCCTGCGAGAAAGACCATACGGTTGACGACGATCAATGAGCCGATAATGCCCGAAGCCAGGCTGACCAGCACCCCTGCGATCAGCGCATGCTGGATAAATCCGTAGGAGAGTGCTTCGATCATGGTTTTGTCCTCCATTTATTACCTGGTTCAGATGTGTCGCAACCGCTTTTTGAGCCGAGCATCTGCAGCAGCTCCACCTCGCAGAAGTGCTCGCCTCTGGCATGGGCAGGGAAAGTTTTTTCCTTGTTGGAGATATCGTGATAGGAGAGGGTCTTATTGATATGGGCCGCTTTGTTGGCATACTCCAGGATCACCGAAATATCGTGGCTGACGACGATGATCGTCACACTTTTGGAGAGTGCCCTGAGCAGTTCATAGATATCCCTTTGTCCGGCGACATCAATGCTTGCCGTAGGCTCATCCAGGATAAGAATGGAAGGGTGCGCGCAGAGCGCTCTGGCGATCATCACTCTCTGTCTCTGTCCGCCTGAGAGCGAACCGATCTTTTTGTCGGCATAGGCTTCCATACCCACTTGTGCCAGTGCCCCCATTGCACAGCCGATCTCCCCCTGGCCGTACCCGAAGAGAGGACGTGTGCCTCCCACATGGCCCATCATCACCACTTCGATCACCTTGATGGGGAAATCGGTATTGACATTGGTGTTCTGCGGGACATACCCGATCTGAGAGAGGTTTTTAGAAGGCTCTTTGCCAAGTACTCTGACCGTCCCTTTTTGAGGTTTCAGGATGCCGAGGATCAACTTCAGGAAGGTGGATTTTCCCCCGCCGTTGGGGCCGATGATCGCGAGGAAATCCTCTTTCTCCACCGTAAGGCTGATATTTTCCAGCACCAGGTCTTTCTCGTAGGCAAAACTTACATTGGTGACATCGATCACACCCATGGGCTATTTCCCCGCGATCGCATTGGCAAGGTTGATCAGGTTTTGCGACCAGTCGGGTGCAAGCGGCGAAACCTTGATCACCCTGATTCCCAGCTCTGCTGAGATCAGTTTGGCTGTTGCATCGGAAAACTCAGGCTGCGTAAAGATCGCTTTGACGCTCTTTTCTCTTGCTTCCCTGATCAGCTGCATAAGCTCCTGGGGTTTGGGTGCTTTCCCTTCGACCTCTACGGGAAGCTGTACCAGTCCGTAGGCTTTGGCGAAGTATCCCCATGCCGGGTGAAAGACCATAAATGCTGCATGTTCAGGCGTATCGGCAAGTATCTTTTTGATCGTCTCATCAGTCTGTTTTACCTGTGCAGTGAAGATCTCTAGGTTCTTTTTGTAGTAGGGTGCATTTTCCGGATCTTGCTCGCTGAGGGCAGTGTAGATGCTGTTCGCGATCGTCAGCACATTTTCCGGGGCTGTCCAGATATGCGGATCAAGCGTCTCGTGATCTTCATGCGCTTCATGGCTATTGCGTTCCTCATGCTCTGCATGCTCATCATGGTGCTCATCTTCTTCATGCGCATCATGGTGTGCATGGGCCTGCATCGGCTGCTTCTCAATCCCTTCTGCTAGATCTACGATCCTCATCTTTGGGTTAAGGCTGCTGAACTTCTCCATCCATACCTGTTCAAACTCCACACCGATGGTAAAGTAGAGATCGGCTTTGGTGATCTCTTTCATCTGTGAGGGTTTGGGTTCATAGGTATGTGGGGAGTTCCCCGGTTTGACCATAAGTGCAACCTCCACTTTCTCCCCGCCGATCGCTTCGACAAAGGTTTTCTGAGGCAGTATGCTCACAACAGTTTTGATATTCGCAGAGAGATAGGTCGTTAATAGTGTGATAATTAGTAGTAATTTTTTCATAAACGGCATTATAGCGAATTGTCTTGCAGTAGCAGGTAATAGTGAGAATGATTTTTGATAAATTTTTTCCTTTGCCCCGGAAGCAGGAGATTGAGTGGAGAGAAGTCTTTCGCGTAGGGTGCGTAACCATGCACCAGAATAGAGGCTAAGATTGTTGGATTTCCAGTCCACAAGCTCAAGCTTTTTTCATCTATTCTACTTTAGATTTTTTTCTATGGTTTCTGTGTCCAGGTTGCTATGTATTTCTAAAATATGTTTAATATGTTCATTTAATTTATGTTTTTCTTTTAATGTACTTTGGCTATATCTCTCTTTCAGAGAGTTTAGATGTTTTTTAAAATCCTCATGTATCGTATCTTCCTGTAAGTTTTTTTCATTTTTCATTTCATTTCCTTTCTTTGAGTTTTATTTACCTCGTCCCCAAGCTCCAGCTTGTGGGATGTATAAGCAAATAGTGCATCACCAGAATCTATCAATCTCCAGTAAGCCATCTATACGATCATAATTCCTTTCAGAACTATATCACTGCTTAACAGGGTTGGCATGAATATATTGTATCTTATTTATCATCATAGCATCGGTTTGTATCAGTATTACTCTCCCAAGAGACGTTTGGCAGTGCCAAACCTACATCCTTTCTGTGGGGGGGGCTAAAGCCTCCACTTTCAAATCAACCGCGTAGGGTGCGTAATCACGCACCTGGATAGAGAGTTAAGGTGGTTTGCTTTCTCGCTTCTAGAGTGAGTTTGGAAGTGTATCCTGCACTGTTGTGATACATGTTCTGTAATGGACTGTATACGTCCCGTAAGCTGGAGCTTGTTGACGAAGGAATAACCGATAGTTGAACATTTTGTTCGGATAACACCGCTGTGGTATAATGAGGGGACTGACAACAGCATTCGAAAAAGGAGTTACGATGCCTGCCAACCGAACCGCCTCTACTCGCCCGCTTTATCTCTGCGCACCAGTCAATGCCTTAGTGGAGGGGCTGTACGAAGAGAACATTTCTTTTTTTTCGCTCCCACGATTTCGTGGGAGTGTATACGGCAACTTCATCTACCAACACCTCTCAATATCTAATAGACCCTTTACACCTTCATGATCTCTCACACTGGAGTATCTCCAATGCTTTGCCTCATCCACATATCCACGCTTGAGAGGATTGTTGTGAATGTAGTCGATATATCGCAGCATCATATTTTCTGATTGTATCAGTTTTGGTTTGATACCCTCCTGCCAGAGTTGATACTCCCTATCCTTCTTATGCGCTTTTTTATAAAATTTCAGTTGCTCGAGTATCGTGGTGACATTTTTTTCTGCAAGAAGCTTGATCAGTGTTCTTGCAGTATATCTGTTTCTTCCCATGGGTGATTATAGCACGATTCATTCATCTTTGTATGCAGGTTCTCCTATACACTCCCACGAAATCGTGGGAGCGAAAAAAAGCCCAGAGCGTATGAAAGAACTCGAAAAACAGTTTTCAAAATAAAAAGTGTGGTTCACTGTTTCCCTATAAGGAAAAAGGGGGGGGGAGTTTAGAAGAACTTTTTTGAAGAGAAGAGTAAATCTTAGTACTCTTCTCCTCCTTCATAGTAAAACTCGTCCAAGCCTTCCAGAAAGCTGTCCAGGAGTTCATCGGAGCAGGGTTTGAAGTTTTTGTGGCTCTCTTTGCGGAAGAGGGAGGAGAGCTGCTGTTTGCTCAGTTCTACGTCTGCCAGGGCAAAGAGCATCTGGAGTTCGTGCTCTTTGAGGTTGAGCGCGACACGGAGCTTTTTGAGGATGAGATTGTTGGTGAGTTCCAGTGCCTCATCTTCGCCTGGCTTTTTATCGGAAGGGCCGCGTTTTAGTGTCACAAACCCGTCCAAGAAGACGCCAAGCTCTTCAAAGCTGCAAAGCTCAAACCCTTTGTCAAGGCGGCGTTTGAGCATGTTTTCAAGATGTTCGGGAGTCATCTCATACTCCTCCAAAGCATAGGCTTTGAGTATCTCTTCCTCGCTCAGGTGGAGGGTTTTTTTGATCCGGTAGAGGATATCATTGGTTGTCAGTATCATCGGCTTACTTCTCCGCTACTTCTTCTGCCAGAGCACGCATACCCTTGGTCAGCTCATTGATGAGTTTCAGGCAGTTCTTGTCTTTGATATTGTGTTTTAAAGACCAATATTCAGGGTTGGTGTACGAGATGGTCGTTTGGCCTTCATAGCTTGTCGTAAAAAGCATCCTCAGGGGAAGGTCCATCCCCATAGAGGAGTTGCACTGCATCAGTACCGTACCAGTCAGCGGATTTCCGAAAAGCACTACCGTGTTTTGTTTGAGCGCCATGTTCACACGCTTGGCATTTTCCGAGTGATCGATCGTTGCAAAGTGGGTAAGCCCCCTCTCGTCGAGAATCTTCTTCAGCTTGGCGATGGCAGCAGGTGCATCATTCTGGCTGGGGATCTCTTCGATAAAAGCCCCCTTCTTGTTCTCGCATCCTGCCAGGCCGAACAGTATCAACGCTGCCAAAATTAATTTTTTCATCTCACTCTCCTCTCTGCAAAAAATTATTTTGCATTATACGTTAAATCTGAAGTGCATCACGTCGCCGTCCTGGACGATGTACTCTTTCCCTTCAAGTCTGTTCTTTCCTGCCTCTTTGGCTTTCTGTTCCCCACCGTACGCGATAAAGTCCTCATAGCTGATCACCTCGGCACGGATAAAGCCTTTTTCGAAGTCGTTGTGGATCACCGCTGCGGCTTTCGGTGCAGTGGTACCTTTGCGTATCGTCCAGGCGCGTACCTCTTTGACTCCGGCGGTGAAGTAGCTCATCAGTCCCAGCTTCTCAAAGCCTTTGCGGATGATCTGATCCAGTCCTGACTCTTCAACGCCCAAAGATCCAAGCATTTCCGCTTTCTCTTCTTCATCAAACTCCACCATCTCCTCTTCCACTTTTGCACAGAGTTTGATCACCTCTCTGTTGCGCTCGGCAGCATATGCTTTGACCGCTTTGACATACTCGTTGTCTTCTGCCAAGCCGTCCTCATCGACATTTGCCCCATACATGATCTCTTTGCTGGTCAGGAGTCTGAGGTCTTTGTTTATCGCTTTGAAAATATCCTCATCTATTTTTTCATAGCTTGATACAGGATTCCCTTCCGCGATAAACTCCATCAGCTCTTCAGCGATCTCAAGCTGCGCTACGGCATCTCTATCTTTACCTTTGGCTTTTTTCTTGAGGCTGTCGATACGTTTTTCCAGCGAATCCATGTCCGCAAGCAGAAGTTCCTGTTCGATGATCTCGATATCTCTGATCGGATCGATACTTCCTTCGGTATGGGTGATGTTCTCATCTTCAAAACATCGGACGATCTCAAGGATCACCTCTGTTTCACGGATATTGGAGAGGAACTTATTTCCAAGGCCTTCACCTTTGCTTGCACCTTTGACAAGCCCTGCAATGTCTACAAAATCCAGCGTAGAGTGCTGGATGCGCTCCGGGTTGACGATCTTTGCCAGTTCATCAAGTCTCTTGTCCGGTACGGGAACGACTGCCTTGTTGGGTTCGATCGTACAGAAAGGGTAGTTTGCGCTCTCTGCATTCTGTGCTTTTGTCAGTGCGTTAAAAGTGGTGGATTTTCCGACATTCGGTAATCCTACAAGTCCTATGCCTAGTCCCATGATGTTCCTTATATTACTATGATTTCTTGGTTGTGATTTTAGCTAAAAAATGGTGAAGAGGGGGTTAGTTGCCGATGAAGTATGCTTTATTGGCAGGCAGAGGCGTAAGTCTATTGCGGTTTTAGAGAAGATCACCCTGGAGATAGAGCCTCATCGCGATGATCAGTCTGTTCAGCTTTTCAGGGAACACCTCTTTGAACTCATCGATACGGTGTTCGGTACCGTAGATAAAGAACTTCTTCATCCTGGCGACAGCCTCCTCCATCTCATAGGCACCCAGGGAATGGAGTTTGGAGCCGAGCTTTACGCAGTGAAGTTTGATTTTGTCATACTCTCTCTTCTCGATCCACTGCGGCATCTGTTTGCCAAGCGTACCATAGAGCGCGATAAACTCCCTGAGCATCTGCTTGTAGAGCACTTCATCCCCCTCATGCATCGCGATGCCGGCCTCTACATCCAACCCTTTCATCTTGAGCGCCGAAAGTGTGGAGACAGGTCTTTTTATATGACTCAGATAGGTATTGAATACCGTATAGAGCCGGCCGCTGTTCAAGGGTTTTGTCA
>JAQUFB010000055.1:6956-11869 GCA_028684885.1 Sulfurovum sp.
GCGATGCCGGCCTCTACATCCAACCCTTTCATCTTGAGCGCCGAAAGTGTGGAGACAGGTCTTTTTATATGACTCAGATAGGTATTGAATACCGTATAGAGCCGGCCGCTGTTCAAGGGTTTTGTCATATGCCCGTTTGCCCCGAGCGCATACATCCGTTCGATCTCCTTGCCCAAGGCAAATGCGGTGAATGTGATGATAGGCAGCGTGTCAAAACGGTGATCGGCACGGATCTTTTCGGTGCAGTCATAGCCGTTCATCACCGGCATATTGATATCCATCATGACCAGGTCAAACTCTCTGTCCGGAGTATAGAGATACTCCAGGGCTTCCCGACCATTGTTGGCTATCGTCAACAGGATACCGGATTTTTGCAGTACGCTCTGGAATATCTTTTGGTTGATCCTGTTATCCTCTACGATCAGCAGTCTGGCCCCTTTGAAATTATAGAAGTCATCCACCGTGACATTCGGCGTCTCTTCAAAAGGTTTCCTGGTAGTGTGGGGGAGTGTTCTTTTGGTCAGAAGCAGCGCAGAAGGAGCGGTCTCTTGATGCTCTTCCTCCTGCTTTCTCCGAAGTGATGGCGCTTCTTTTTCTCTCTTTTTTCTTTCATGGCAGAGATAGATTGCCATCAATAGTATCAAGAGAGAAACAACGATAAAGAGAGTAATTAAAGATACTGTATTTGATGCGCTCATCAAATCCCTTTCTCTATATCCGGATAGGCTACCAAAATTCGGTGTGAAGAGATCCTTTTCCCGGATCTATTATATAGCACCGGGACTTATGGCTCTTTTGAGAAATCTCGCAGTGACCGTATCCATCATTTCTATCATGGGTCACAAGCCAGCAGGGAAAACTTCGATCTCCAGAAATATGTTTTACGCTTTAGCCAGTTTTTCTAGGAGTTTGACCATCATACGCACGCCCGCACCGCTTGCCCCATGCGGATTTTCTCCCCACGTATGTTCGACAAAGGCAGGGCCTGCGATATCAATGTGTGCCCATTTTTCCTTGTGTTCCTCATCGATAAATTCGGAGAGGAACTGTCCCGCAGTGATCGCACCGCCGTATCTTGTGTTGGAGATGTTGCAGATATCGGCGATCTCCGACTTGAGTGTCTTTTTCAGGTAGCGGTTGAAGTCGAGCTTGGTCGCAAATTCACCCGAGCTTTTCGCAGCCTTCAGGACCATCTCTTTGGGCAGGTCGCTATTTCCCATCACCCCAGAAGTGTAGTTTCCGACACCCACGACGCAGGCGCCTGTGAGTGTGGCAAAGTCAAAGATATAGTCTGCCTTAACCTCCTGCTGCGCATAGCAAAGTGTGTCAGCCAGCACCAGTCTTCCTTCCGCATCGGTATTGCGTACCTCGATCGTCTTGCCGTTCTTCGCGGTGAGTACATCATCCGGTTTATAGGCATCCCCGCCGATCATATTTTCTACCGCACCGACAAAACCGTGTACTTCGACATCGAGGTTGAGTTCGGATACCGCTTTCATGATGCCGAGTACGGCAGAGCCGCCGCTTTTGTCTGATTTCATCGTCACCATATAGTCAGCCGGTTTGAGGCTGAGCCCGCCCGAGTCATACGTCAGACCTTTCCCTACAAGGGTAATGACTGCCTTTGGATTTTTGGGTTTGTGTGAGAGGTGGATGACGCGCGGTCTGTGGCGGCTAGCTCTGGCTACGGCAAGCAGTGTCTCCATCTTCTCTTTTTTCAACTCTTTGGTTTTCAGGATCGTGATATCCATCTCATTGTCTTTTGCCAGTGCGATCGCGATATCCGCCATCACGGCAGGGTAGCAGTCATCGGGGGTGGTGTTGACGATATCCCTGGTGAAGTTGGTGGCATGGGCAAGAATCTCTGCTTCGTGTACCGCTTTGATCGCCAGCTCGGCATCAAGCTGATGCTCATTGTAGCTCTCCAGCGAGATCTCTACAGTTTTGATCGCAGATTTCTGTTTGTCGCTTTTGTATCGGTTGAAACTGTAGCTTCCCAGTACGATCCCCTCTACCATTGCCTGCAGAGATGCGGTTGAAGCCTCCTCCAGATAGGTAGCGACTTTGAGGGATTTGTAGCTTTTGTTGCCGATCAGCGAACGCAGTGCCATAGCGACTGCCGGCCTGATGGATTCGGGCGCAAGAGACTCCGCTCCTGCATAGAGCCTGTCTTTTTCGACAAGAAGGCACAGCTCATCCTGGTTGCCTTTGAAACCTGCTTTTTCAAGCAGTTTTGTATCCTCTACGAAGTCATGTTCCAGGTTCTTCCCTGCAACGATAATGAGTTCCAGATCTGCGTTGATCTCTTTGATTCTGTCTGTTGTAATATTGAAATGCATCTGTTATCCTATATTCTGTCTTTTAAAATTTCCTGGACTTGTATCATGTCTTTGTCACCGCGTCCCGAGAGGTTGACCAGGATGACTTTCCCTTTGATCTCTTCGGGGTCAAACTTTTTGAGGTAGGCGATCGCATGGGAGCTTTCAAGCGCGGGGATGATCCCTTCTGCACGTGAAAGCCATACAAACGCATCGATCGCTTCATCATCTGTGATATGGTCATACTTCACAATGCCTGCATCTTTGAGATAAGAATGTTCAGGCCCGATACCCGGATAGTCGAGACCTGCCGAGATGGAGTGGGCTTCCTGAACCTGTCCGTCTTCATTTTGAAGAAGGTAACTGAGCTGTCCGTGAAGGACGCCGGGTACTCCTTTTTCAAGCGAACACCCGTGTTTGCACTCCAGGCCTTCCCCGCCCGCTTCGATACCGATACACTCTACGCCTTCATCCTGGAGGAAGTGGTTAAAGATACCCAGGGCATTGGAGCCTCCGCCGATACATGCGATCACCTTGTCAGGGAGTACCCCCTCCGCAGTCTGGATCTGGGATCTCGCTTCCCATCCGATAACAGACTGGATATCGCGTACCATCATAGGGTAGGGGTGAGGGCCGGCGACTGTCCCTATCAGGTAGTAGGTGTCGCGCGCATTGGTCACCCAGTGGCGAATCGCATCGTTCATCGCATCCTTGAGCGTACGGCTTCCCGACTCTACAGCGTGTACCTTGGCGCCGAGGAGTTTCATCCTGAAGACATTGAGTTCCTGGCGTGCCACATCTTTGGCCCCCATGAAGACTTCGCATTCCAGTCCGAAAAGCGCGGCTACGGTCGCCGTGGCAACACCGTGCTGCCCCGCACCCGTTTCTGCAATGATCTTTTTCTTTCCGAGTCTTTTGGCAAGTACCGCCTGGGCGATACAGTGGTTGATCTTGTGCGCACCGGTATGGTTGAGATCTTCACGTTTGAGATAGACCTTCGCCCCCAGGTCTTCAGAGAGATTGGCAGCAAAGTAGAGCGAGGAGGGACGTCCCACATAGTTTTTGTAGTAGTAGTCCACCTCTTCCCAGAACCCTTTGTCAAACCGTACGGCTTCATAGTCAAGTCTCAGCTGTTCAAGTGCCGGCATCAATGTTTCGGGGACAAATCTCCCCCCGAACTTGCCAAAGTGCCCAAGCTCGTCAGGGTCGTGCGGACTTGGTTTTGGAATATAGATATCTGAATAGTGTTTCATGCGTGTTACTCTTATGATTTAGTTAGGTGATTATATCGAATGAGAGTTTAGGGAGGGGTAAACAATCTTTCGCTTACCCGGTTGATGATGCAAAATCAGTCTATTTGCAGTACGGAGTAGACTTCGCTGCTGAATCCTTCGCGTCCGTTGAGGAAAGCAAGTTCCATAATGAAGCAGGCCTCTACGCAGTGGGCACCGACTTTGTCAATCAAGTTTGCTGCCGCTTTTGCCGTACCGCCGGTTGCTATGAGGTCATCGATCAGGAGTACTTTGGCCCCTTTGGTTTCACCGAAGGCATCGATATGTATCTCGACTTCATCAAAACCGTACTCCAGAGAGTACTTCTCAGAGACCGTGGTATAGGGGAGCTTCCCCTGTTTGCGTACGGGTACAAAACCGATCCCCAGCCTGTCCGCAAGGATCGAACCGAAGATAAACCCTCTTGCGTCGATCCCCGCGATATAGTTCAGATCATATCCGAGATAACGGTTGGTCAGATGGTCCATGAGGGTATTGAAAGCTTTAGCATTGCCAAGCAGTGTAGTGATATCTTTAAAAATGATCCCAGGTTTCGGGAAATCGGGGATATCTCTGATACTATTTAATATAATTTCTTTCTCTTCCGGTGTGAGTGACATGGCAGTTCCTCTGATTTATAGTAGCGGGTATTCTATCATAGGTTATGTAAATGTTGTGAAGTGAAGAGCTTTACTATGTGAGCAATAATTTTCCCGCTAGGGTAATTTATTGGTCTTTTCGTATTTGTTAGCATCTAGCCTTTTAAAAGCTTTTGCAGTAAAACTTCTTCAACATTTTGTCTAGAGTCCAAAATTGCCATGATATAGACAGTATCATTTCCAACTTTATATATAATTCTCCATGGCGTTGCCATGACTTCCCTATATAAAGTAATTCCTTCTTTTTGAAGCTCAGGAACGACTCTGCCTTTTAAAGGAAAAAAGTTGCTTGAATGAGCTTTTTCTCTTATTTTTTGATATATCTCATTTGCAATACCAGGACTATCTTGCTTTATATATGCAACAATATTTAAGAGATCATCTTTTGCGTTTGTAGTCCATTTTAGTTTATATGTCTCACTCATTTCTTAAGTAGTTCTTCTACGGAGTTAAATACATCTTCTTCACTATGGGTATTTCCATTTTTAATGTCTTCTTCTGCAATAGAAAGTAGTTTTAAAAGAGAAATGGCATTTCTCATATCCTCATAGCTTTTTGGGTCTTGGATGACTGCTTTTGCCTCACCATTTTGTGTGATAATCATAGGTCTATGGGTTTCATTGATATGTTTTAGTACATCAGCTGCTCTACTTTTTAAGTAAGTA
>JAQUFB010000152.1 GCA_028684885.1 Sulfurovum sp.
AAGCAGAAGTTTACTTCCGCCTGCTGGCTGGACTGATAATGAAAAGATATCCAGACCACTCCCTATCCTATGACTCTCGGGGATCAGTGACAGTTTTACAAATCGGTTGCTTCTTCGCTTCAACCTTTTAAGCCTTTTTTTAATATAATTTAATTTTATTAAATTATACTGCTCAGAAGAGCCAAGGATACATTTTGGAAAGTTCCGCACTGATCACGCTGATACACACATCCCCTTTTTATGAACTGACCGCACTCGTGGTGTTGGCAGCGGTGTTCGGCTTTGTCGGCATGCTGCTGCGCCAGCCTATGATCGTCAGCTTCATCGCGGTCGGGATACTGGCCGGCCCTTCGGTACTTGACATCGTCCACTCAGAAGAGATCATCAGCCTGCTGGCAGAGCTTGGGATCGCCCTGCTGCTCTTTTTGGTAGGACTCAAGCTTGACCTGCACCTTATCCGTACGCTTGGCGTCGTCTCGCTCGCAACAGGGCTCGGACAGGTCTTTTTCACTGCTGTTATCGGCTTTTTTATAGGCGTGGCCCTGGGGCTCGATACCCTCACATCCCTCTATGTGGCAGTGGCGCTCACCTTCTCGAGTACGATCATTATCGTCAAGCTCCTCTCTGACAAAAAAGAGGTCGACTCTCTGCACGGGCGCATCGCGATCGGTTTTTTGATCGTACAGGACCTTTTTGTGGTATTGAGCATGATGGTGCTCTCTACTTTCGGCATCGGTGCACAGGAGGCAAACGGCGGCGCTTTGGCCCACATCGCTTCAGTGCTGCTCTACGGCCTTATCATGCTTGTTTTTGTCTATCTCTTTATCCGCTATGTGGCTGATATGCTGGTCGAGCGCCTGGCCCATTCGCCGGAACTGCTGATCACCTTTACTATCGGATGGGCTGCTCTGCTTGCAGCATTGGGAAGCTACCTTGGTTTCAGCAAAGAGCTCGGAGGTCTCCTGGCTGGGGTTTCACTCGCTTCCACTGCCTATCGCGAGATCATCGTCTCGCGTATGGCGGCGCTGCGGGATTTTCTGCTGCTCTTCTTCTTTATCGCACTTGGGATGCATCTGGACCTCTCCCTGCTGGGGACACAGATCACTCCGGCGATCGTCTTTTCGCTCTTTATTCTTATCGGCAATCCGTTGATCGTAATGGCCATCATGGGCTATATGGGCTACCAGAAACGTACGGGGTTTTTAGCGGGGCTTACCGTCGCTCAGATCAGCGAATTTTCACTTATCTTTATGGCAATGGGGCTCTCACTGGGACACGTAAGCAGCGAATCACTGGGGTTGGTTACACTTGTAGGGCTTATCACCATCGCGATGTCTGTCTATATGATCACCTATTCGCACCGACTCTACAGTGTGATGGAACCGATACTCTGGATATTTGAACGGCACTCCCCCTTCCGTGAAGTGCTGAATGATCATAGTATAAACCAGTCACGCTCTTATGATATAATACTCTTCGGTGCCGGGAGATACGGCAGCGCGCTTGCCTGGGCACTCAAAGCTGCCGGCAAACATCTTTTGATCGTAGACTTCAATCCCGAAGAGGTGAAACACCGCCAGAAACTCGGCTTCGATGCCATCTACGGCGATGCGGGCGACCAGGAGTTTATCGCGACACTGCCGCTTGCAGGAAGCGAATGCGTGATCCTCGCCATGTCACAACCTACTTCGTACTTCAGTAAAGAAGACCAGCGTTTTGTGCTTATAGATACCCTTAAGGAGTCCGGCTATCAAGGGAAGATCGCCGTCACTGTACAACAGTATGATGTCGATGACCAGGAGATACAGAAACGGCTGATAGAGCATGGCGCGGATATGGTGTTTCTGCCCTACAGAGATGCTGCCAGAGATGCGGTCGAACAACTTGAAAAGCAAATAAGTAAAAGGAAAATATCATGAAACACTACCAAAACATTCTCTATATAATGAATCCCTCCAGTGAAGGAACCGACGGTCTAAAACAGGCGCTCAGCACAGCACGTAACAACAATGCCTCCTTGCATCTGCTGATGCTCTACCCTGCATTGCCAAAAGAGCTGCAGGTACATCAGAAAGCGTTTGAGGCTTTTTTGTCCGAGCGAATTGAGGCTTCGTTGAAAAACGTACAGGAGGCGCTGGGGGGAGAGGTAGTTGAACCAACACGCGAGGTGATGATGTCCGACTCCTCACCTGCGGTGGTGATCACCCGCTATGTGCTGCGTCATGGATATGACCTGCTCGTCAAAGAGGCTGAAGATACCGGCGGTGAAGGCGGCTTTAAGGCACTTGATATGAGCCTGCTGCGCAAATGCCCCAGTGCCCTCTATCTTGCGCGGCCTATTTCCCACTCAAGGGAAAAGATCCGTGTGGCAGTGGCGGTCGATCCCATCACGGAGAGCGAGGATGCGTACGATCTGAACATCCGGCTGCTTCAGAATGCACGGAGCATTGCCGACAGCTGCAGCGGGGTGCTCGATATCGTCTCTTGCTGGGAGTATCCCTATGAGGAGTATCTTCGCCATACCCCCTGGCTGAAAATAAGCGACGAAGAACTTGCCGATGCAGTTGTAAACATCTGGAGCGAACACCGCGCTGCACTCGATGCACTTATCGCAGATGCAGGTATCGCTGGTGAAAACCGTGTTCACCACCTGAGAGGTGAAGCTAGAGAACTGCTTGGAAAATTTGTCCGGAACGAAAAGGTGGATATCATGGTGATGGGCACCGTCGCGCGCACCGGGATAACCGGATTTGTCATCGGCAATACCGCTGAGAACGTCTTCGAAAAACTGGACTGCTCCCTTCTGGCACTCAAGCCCGCCGGATATGTCTCTCCGATCAA
>JAQUFB010000153.1 GCA_028684885.1 Sulfurovum sp.
CCGGGATGCGGGAATTTCGGAATTTTGAAACTGGTGAAAGAGGTGCTGGAGGAGCTGCATCAGGAGAAGCGGGAGACGGTCATCGTCTCGGGTATCGGACAGGCGGCAAAAACCCCTTACTATATCGATACCCATATGTATGGGGTGCTGCATGGACGTGCGCTGCCTGTTGCCACTGCGATCAAGGCAGCCAATCCGGGTTTGACGGTCATTGCAGAGGGAGGCGACGGGGATATGTACGGTGAAGGGGGAAACCATTTTCTGCATACGCTCAGACGCAACCCCGATATCGTGCATATCGTACATAACAATATGGTCTACGGGTTGACCAAAGGCCAGGCCTCCCCTACCTCACAGAGAGGATTTGTCAGCAAAGTACAGGTAGGAGGCGTGGAGAATGAACCCTTCAACCCGATCAGTGTCGCACTCTCCTTGAAAGCGGGGTTTGTCTCGCGTGTCAATATCGGAAACTACACCCATGCCAAAGAGGTTTTAAAGGCTGCATTTTTGCACAAAGGGTATGCCCTGGTGGATATCTTCCAGCCCTGCGTGGTTTTCAACCAGGTCAACACCTATCAATGGTTCAAAGAAAACACCTATCTGCTCGATGAGAGCTATGAGAGTTCCAACTTTGAAGAAGCACTCAAAAAAGCCCATGAGAGCATGCCGATGCCGCTGGGGATCATATATCAGAACAGGGAGAATCCTGCTGCGTTTGAAATGCATGTCAGAGGAGAGGATACGCGCCCGCTTCATGAAGTCAGGCATGACCAAAGAAAGATACAGGGGCTGTTTGATAAGTATTAGCAGTCACGCTAAAACAGCACAGCGCCCAGAAGAAAAACTACTCTTCGAAGATGATGATATCGTAACTGCTTTTGGCTACAAGCGCTTTACTCGAATGCACCGAACCGTGCCGGTTGACTTTGCGCAGCTCTTCTCTCAGCTGGTCGATCTCATCCTGCATCTCATCGATCTGCTCTTTGAGCTTCAGGGCGACATCAACCCCTGCGAGATTGACCCCCATCTGCCTGGTCAGACGCAATATCAGCTTCATCCGGTCGATATCACGCTGAGAGTAGAGCCTCATACGGCCGCTGGTACGTGAAGGCTCCACCAATCCTTCGCGTTCGTACTGACGCAACGTTTGAGGATGGATATCGAGCATCGTTGCGACTACGGAGATCAGATATACGGGTTCATCATAACTGTGCATAGTATTTTCCTTTCTGTGCTAATTTGCCAAAGCGGACAGCTCACAGCACTTATGCTGTTTTAAAGCTTCTCTTCCAGAAGCGTCTTCAATTCGCTGTCCATTTGCTCTACATCAGGGAGGATCACATTGGCGACCAGGTAGAGATCGCCCGTAAGTGCTGTTTTCCTGTTTGGCACACCTTTGCCTTTGAGCCGGAATTTCTGTCCGTTCTTCGTATTTTGCGGTACTTTCAAGGAAACCTCTTTTTCCGGGGTATCCACTGTGATCTTACCGCCAAAGAGCGCTTCTTTGAGAGGCACATCAAATGTCTTGTAGAGGTCATCGCCTTTTCTTTCGTACTCTTTTGACTCTGCTACCTCTACCTGGAGCAGAAGATCCCCCGCCTGCCCCTGGTACTGCTTCCCTTTGCCTCTGACACGCATTGTCTCGCCGGATTTGATGCCTGCAGGGATCCTGATGTCAAAATTCTGTCCATTGACCGAAACATTGTGCTTACCGCCGAGAACCGCTGTCATAAACGGTACGGTGATCTTTGCCTGCATATCAAGATTCAATCCGCCGAAACCGCCTCCGCCAAAGCCTCCGAAACCTCCGAAGCCGCCTCCGCCAAAACCGCCGGCACCGCCGCCGAACATCTGCCGCAGGATCTCATCCAGATCCACGCCTGCACCCTGGCCGCGCGCAAAATCATGGAAGTTCTGCCCGCCGAACATCTGGTCACCGAAGCGGTCATACTGCGCCTTTTTCTCCGGATCGCTCAATACTTCATAGGCTGCATTGATCTCTTTGAACTTATCCTGTGCAGACTCTTCTTTGTTGATATCCGGGTGGTACTGGCGAGCGAGCTTTCTGTAAGCTTTTTTGATCTCATCGGGAGTCGCACTTTCGCTGACACCGAGCGTTTCATATAAACTTTTTGACATGGACATTCCTAAAATTTAATTGAATCTTAATTTCTATTTATTATATCAAAATAGTTTAGTCTGTGTCAATCAACCTTATGCGCCATTATGGCTTTTTCGGCAGATACATTACCGGTTTGTATCCCTCTTGCATCAGCTTTTCTATCCCCCCTGCAAGGTTGATCACATCATACCCCAGTTCATAGGCAAGAAACTTGGAGATCTCCGAAGTACGGCTTCCTGTACGGCAGATGAGCGCAAACTGCTCATCTTTTTTGACCACTTTGTTCAACTCTTCAAGAAAAAGCGGGATATTGAATCTCCCCTGCTCATCAAAAAACATGATCGGATAAGAGCCCTCTATGATACCTGTTTCCCTCCATTCGCCGGGAGTTCTTACATCGATGATCTTGATATCGTTTTTGAGGAAATCTTTGCTTGCCCAGACATTTTTGAGCTCTGCAAAGGAAAAATTGAAGATTAAAAGAAACAAGAGAATAATTCTCATAATATCACCTTATTAATTTTTTGCGCTATTGTAGCCTATGGAAGTAAACAGTAGCTATAATACCATATGAATTTTATCCAAGTCACAGATATCGGCATCCCGGAACTGCAGATCTACCATCAGATGAGAGAAAATGCCTTCAAAGAAGACGGCAGTTTCATCGCAGACAGCCCCAAGGTGGTCAACCTC
>JAQUFB010000002.1:0-15035 GCA_028684885.1 Sulfurovum sp.
TCATAGTAACTTCTCAGCTCTTTTGCTTTTGGAAGCGTCGTTTCGATACGACCTTCTCTTGTCAAAGCAATAGAAAGATTCTTAAGAAGTGCCGCTCTGTGTGCAGATGTTCTGCTTAGTTTACGGTAACCATGCTTATGTCTCATGGGAATCCTTTATTGTTTTAATTGTTCTAATTTTTTAACAAGATGTGCTCTTGTAACATCCGAAAGATCATAATCTTCACCAAATCCATGCTCAACCAGACACTCATTGATCTCATCAAGAGACTTCTTACCAAGGTTTTTGATGTTTTTGATCTCATTTTCACTCATCAGTACAAGTTCACCAAGGTATTTGATACCCGCTCTATCAAGTGAGTTGAACGATCTTGCACTTAACCCCAACGAATCAACTGTTTGAAGGAAAGGCTTCAGTTCACTCTCATCACTGCTCTTTTTGATCGGAGCTGTTGAGATATCTACATCAAGTACACCATTAAAGATAGAGAGCTGCTTGTTCATCACTTCAAGCGCATTGGTAAATGCTTCAACCGGACCGATCTGAGCATCTGTTACGATATCAAATATGATCTTTTCAAAGCTTGGGTTGTCCTCTACAAGTACAGGTTCGATTGCATAGTTCGCTTTTCTTACCGGCGTAAAAAATGCATCCAGAGCGATCGCATCATTTGCAACTTCATCTCTCAGGTTTTCACTCGGTACATATCCGATACCTTTTGAGATCACCACTGTAAAGTTAAGCTCTGCATCCTCATTCAGTGTTGCGAGCGGCAAATCACCGTTGACAACTTCTACCAGATCGTTGTTGAGATCCTGTGCTGTTACTTCCTTGTGCCCGGCAAAAGAGTAACTTACTTCTACCCTGTCACTCTCATCTTTGATCTTGAAACGGATATTTTTAAGATTGATAATAAAGACCGCTACATCTTCGTGCATACCTCTAATATTGTCAAACTCATGTGCAGCACCTTCGATCTTGACAGAGATAGGTGCATATCCGATAGAAGAACCAAGAATCAGCCTTCTGAGAGGGTGTGCAAGCGTGACTGCATATCCGCTCTCAAAAGGGTAAGCAGTGATCTGTGCTCTGTTTTCACTGATCTCGTTTACCTCTACCTCAGTTGGCATAAATGGTGCAACTTTAATTTTTCTCATTAGCTAGCCTTTACTCAGATTATTTAGAATATAGCTCGACGATTAAACGCTCTTCAACTGGAATTGAGATCTCATCTCTTTCAGGTACTCTTGTAAAGATACCGAAGAGTTTCTCTTTATCTACGTCTACCCACTCGACCATACCGGTTTGGTTAGTCAGTTCGATAGCTCTAAGGATTTGTACATTGTTCTTGCTTTTTTCTCTGATTTCGATCTTTTGGCCTGCTTTTACTCTGTATGATGGGATGTCTACTCTTTTCCCGTCAACAAGGATATGACCGTGGTTTACAAATTGTCTCGCTGATGCTCTTGTCGTAGCAAAACCCATTCTGTAAACGACGTTGTCAAGTCTCTGCTCAAGAAGTTGAACAAGAACGTTACCTGTGTTCCCTTCTTTTCTGTTTGCCTCTTTGTAAAGCGCTCTAAACTGCTTTTCGCTTGTTCCGTACATGAACTTCGCTTTTTGCTTCTCTTGAAGCTGAAGACCGTATTCACTGATCTTTGTTCTTCTTTGTCCATGTTGCCCCGGTGCGTATGGTCTTTTTTCAAGTGCAGACTTGCCAGCAAGTCTTCTTTCACCCTTTAAACCAAGATCAACACCAAGTCTTCTCTCTAATCTTTCTACCGGACCTCTATATCTAGCCATCTCTGTACCTCTTATACTCTACGTTTCTTAGGTGGTCTACACCCGTTGTGTGGTAGCGGTGTAATATCCTTAAGTGAAGTTACACGGATACCCTCTGTTGCACCAATCGCTTTTACTGCAGTATCTCTACCTGAACCAGGACCCTGTACTTTGATCCCTACTTCTTTGATACCGTTTTCCATCGCTTTGCTCATTGCATCCGCAACTGCTTCAGTCGCAGCAAATGGAGTAGACTTTTTAGAACCTTTAAAACCTAGTGCTCCTGCAGAACTCCAAGAGATCACATTACCCATCTCGTCAGTGACTGTAATTACTGTATTGTTAAATGTAGCTGCTACGTAGACAACACCTTTAGCAATATTCTTTTTTGCTTTTTTCTTAGCCATACTCTGCTACTCCTTACGCTGAACCGACAGTTTTACGCTTACCTTTTCTAGTACGCGCATTTGTCTTCGTTTTTTGACCACGAACAGGCAGTCCTCTTCTGTGTCTCAATCCTCTGTAGTTCCCTAGGTCCATCAATGATTTGATGTCCATAGCAACTTTCTTTCTGAGATCCCCCTCTACCATCAAGTTGTCTTGAATGTAGTTACGGATCGTTGCAGCTTCAGCATCTGTCAACTCGTGAACTCTTTTGTTATAATCGATCTCTGTTGCATCAAGGATCTGTCTTGAAGTTGTAAGACCGATACCAAAAATGTAAGTAAGTGCATACTCCATTCTTTTCTTCTGTGGTAAATCAACACCTGCAATACGTGCCATGTTTATCCTTGTCTCTGTTTATGTTTTGGATTTTTACAAATCACGCGTACAATACCTTTGCGCTTGATCACTTTGCAGTCATCGCACATTTTCTTAACTGATGGTCTAACCTTCATTGGTGACTCCTGTTTCTATATAAGTACGACGCTTTATAGAAAGAAATTCGGATCTGAACTTCTTTTGCGTTGTCGTTTGTTTGCACCTGGAGTGCCTCTGCGCACCCTTTGTTTTGCGTGGATTATTGAAGTACGATAATCCAATTCTTGAGTAACCGGTGCCAATTAATCAAAAATTCTTCACGCAGTACCTATCTCCTCATGGTAATAGGGAGGAGGATTATACCCAAACTAATATTAATTTTTTCTGATTTTTTCTTTATATCCAGAAAAAGGAGAAGAGAAGTGACTTTACCGTGTAGAAGATAGTCTACACGGTAACCATTATTTGTATCTGAACGTGATACGGCCTTTGTCAAGACTGTAGGGTGTAAGTTCAACCTTCACTTTGTCACCCGGAAGGATTTTGATATAGTGCATTCTCATCTTTCCTGCGATATGACAAAGGATCACGTGGCCGTTGTCAAGCTCTACCTTGAAGGTTGCATTCGGTAACGCTTCAACTACCTTGCCGTCAATCTCAATTACGTCATCTTTAGCCATTGTCTTCCTTTACTTCTCTGCTAAAAGAGCACCAAGGGTGCACGGGCATTCCGCCAAGGGAAACCCAGTGTTAACGAAACTTATTGGACTTTGTTCAATAAGTGTCATATTAGATCAAAACCTTACGCCTCGGTAAGTATCACCGCTTTACCATCAACAACCGCTACCTGATGCTCATAATGGCTGGTACGCAGACCGTCCTCGCTCACTACAGACCAGTCATCCTCCAGGATGATCGGTGTTCCTGATCTATGACAAACCATAGGCTCGATACAGAATACCATACCGTTTTTGATCTTTGGACCCTGACTTGCTTTACCTTCAAGATAGTTGGGGATATTGGGCTCGTCATGCGGTTTCGTGCCGATACCATGTCCACAGTAGTCTCTCAGCGGAACATACCCGCGTTCGGTGATAAAATCCTCAATGATCTTTGTCAGCTCCTTGAAGCGCATCCCTTCCCTGATACTCTCAATCGCATGGTAGAGTGCATCTTTTGAACAGGCGATCAGTGCCTCATCTTCGGCGCTTACTTTGCCAATCGGCATCGTAATCGCCGCATCGCCGTAATAACCATCCAGTTTTGTACCGATATCCAATCCAAGAATATCACCCTCTTTGATCACTGTATCATCTGGTACTCCATGGATACATACTTCATTGAGTGAAGTACATACAGAACCGGTAAATCCGTACAGACCCTTGAATGAAGGGACCGCTCCATGCTCACGAATGAACTTTTCGCCCATTTCGTCAATCTGCTTGAGTGTCATTCCCGGTTTAATATTTTCCCGGAGATATTGAAGTGTTTTTCCAACGATCTCGCCAGCTCTTCTAAGTTTGGCGATCTCATCTGCTTTTCTTAGTGTAATTGCCATTATAGACCCACATTACCCAATGTATTATATTGGTTCATTGTTCTTTGCGCTTCGATCTTTCTCATCGTATCAAGTGCTACCTGTACGATAATCAGAACGGCAACCCCACCGAAGTAGAAGCTGGCACCCATACCCGAAACGATGGCAAACGGTACCGTTGAAACAATGGCCAAATAGACTGAACCCGAACCGGTCAATCTGCTTGCAACCTCATTCAGGAACTCCTTGGTGTGTTCACCCGGTCTTACGCCCGGAATGAATCCACCCTGTCTTTTCAGATTATCAGCAATATCCTTTGCGTTGAAAGCGATCGATGCATAGAAGAAAGCAAAGAACATTACAAGCAGGAATGTTGCGACGTTAAAGATCAGACCGCCCGGTGCCAATGCATCCGCGATCGATGTGGCGATCGGCGAAGTACCCGACTGCAGCATCGTCAGAGGGAACATCAATACCGCTGAAGCAAAGATCGGCGGAATGACCCCTGAAAGGTTCACTTTTACAGGGATATAGTTCATCACTCTTTTGGACTGGTTTTGCATAATCGTCTTTCTTGAATAGGAGATAGGAACCCTTCTCTCCCCGAGCTCAACATAGATAATCGCAAGGATTGTAATGATCATGATTGCCAGTATGCCAAGCACCATCAGGAAGTTCATCTCACCCGCATTCACTGCTCTTATTGTATTTCCAATGCCTGACGGAAGACCGGATACGATACCGGCAAAGATAATCAAAGAGATACCGTTACCGATACCTTTCTGCGTGATCTGCTCACCGAACCACATCAACAGCATTGTACCTGCGAGCATGGAGAATGTTGTCAATACCGTAAACATCATCGGATCGATCATAATCGCACTCTGTCCTGAACGGCCAGTCATGCTTTGAAGTCCCATAGATACGCCGATCGCCTGAACAACAGTAATGAAGATAGTGAAATAACGGATGATCTGCATATACTTTTGCATACCGTCACGCTCTTTTTTCATCTGTCCAAGTGCCGGGAAAGTCGCTGCAAGAAGTTCCATTACGATAGAAGCGGTGATATAGGGCATAATACCCAGAGAGATAATACTTAAACGTTCAACCGCACCACCGGAGAACATACTTAACATTCCAAAACCGGTGTCGGCATTGGCGTCAAAGAACTCTTTGATTACGCCAAGGTCAACCCCGGGTGTAGGAACATAGGCTAAAACTCTGTACGCAAAAAGAAATCCCAACGTTATCAGGATTTTTTGAGTTAAAGCGTTACCCATGATTATTTTCCGCTTGTTGTTACAGCGTCATCTTTGATCTTAGCTGCGAGATCTTTCGCACCGGTACCGATCAGTTTTACTCTGGTTGCTGACTTTGGAAGTCTGTATACTGACTTGATACTCTCAATCGTGATCTCTTCAAGTTCTGCAATTTTCGTATTTTTCACTACGTTGATCACATGCGGTTTCACCACTCTTGAAGTAAATCCTACTTTTGGAAGTCTTCTTGCAAGCGGCTGTTGTCCACCCTCGAAGTTTCTCTTTTCATTGTAACCAGATCTTGCTTTTTGACCTTTGTTACCCTTACCTGCTGTTTTACCTGTACCAGAACCCTGACCACGTCCGATTCTTTTTCTGTTACGTGTAGAACCTGGTGCCGGTTGTAAATTATGTAGACCCATACTTTACCCCTTACGCTTTGATTCTAGTAAGTGCTTCTACTGTCGCTCTTACCAAGTTGTTAGGGTTGTTAGACCCGATAGATTTTGTCAGGATATCTTTATATCCTGCAAGTTCAAGAACCGGTCTGGCTGCACCACCGGCAATGACACCTGTACCTTCGCTCGCCGGTTTAAGCAAGATTCTACTTGCATTGAACTTGTGTTCGATATCATGTGCAATCGTTGTTCCCTTGATGTTGACTTTTACAAGGTTTTTGTGTGCATCATCGACAGCTTTTTTGATCGCATCAGGAACTTCTTTCGCTTTACCGAATCCGTATCCTACTGTACCGTTTTTGTCGCCGACCACTACAAGGGCAGTAAATCTGAATCTTCTACCACCCTTGACAACCTTAACAACACGTCCGATGTTAACGATTACTTCTTCAAATTCTTTTTCTACAGTTTCTTGTTGCATCGCTTATCCTTAAAACTTAATTCCGGCTTCTCTGAGTGCATCAGCAAATGACGCAACAACACCGTGGTAGAGGTAACCATTTCTATCAAAAACAACAGCATCGATGTTTTTCGCTGCAAGTGCTTTTGCCATTTCAGCGGCTACTTGCTTCACATCTTCCTGGTTTGCTTTAAGTCCCATTTTTTTACCATCGGCAGCTGCCAATGTTGCACCGGCATTATCATCGATAGCCTGTGCATAGAAATGCTTGTTTGACTTAAAGACGGTAAGTCTTGGAAGCTCTGCTGTACCGAAGATCTTACCTCTTACTCTAGCTTTTCTTTGAGCACGTAGTTTATTTTTTCTTTTTTGGATACTTTTTAACATCTACCGCTCCTTACTTCTTAGCCGACTTACCAGCTTTTCTGATGATTGTCTCATCAGTATACTTCACACCCTTACCTTTGTATGGTTCTGGTGGTCTGAACTCTCTGATCTCAGCAGCCGCCTGGCCAACCGCTTGTTTATCCGTACCTTTTACTGTAATGATGTTTTTCTCTACAGTGATCTCAAGCCCTTCAGGAATCGCAAAATCGATCGGGTGAGAGTATCCCAGTTGAAGGTTCAATACTTTACCTGCAACAGAAGCTCTGTACCCAACACCGTTGATTTCAAGCTGCTTTGTATACCCTTGATCAAGTCCGACGATAATGTTGTTAAAGAGTGATCTGTAAGTACCCCAGTAAGCCGAAGATTGTTTATCTTCGCCAACTCTTTCAAATACTACATCAGCACCGTCAATCGTTACATTCACTCTTCCGTAAGTCTCAAGTCTCTTTTCAAGATTGCCTTTTTTCGCTACGACACAAGTACCGTCAAGCGCTACATTGATACCGCTTGGAACCGTTACTGGTTTTTTTCCTACTCTTGACATCTCTACTCCTTACCAAATACTACAGATTACTTCGCCGCCGATACCACGTTTGTACGCTTCATCGTTCGCAAGTACACCCTGGCTAGTTGATACTACCAAAGTCCCGTAACCGTTTTTGAATGTTTTGATCTCATCTTTACCTCTATGGATACGACGTCCAGGTTTGGAGATCTTTTTAATTTCATTGATAACGCTTTTTTCATTGTCGCCGTATTTCAATACAACGTCAATAGTTTTTTTGTTACCATCTTCTTTTACTGTATAGCTCTCAAGGTATCCTTTTTCAACCAGGATCGCTACCGTTGCTTCAACCATTTTTGAGTGAAGAAGGGTTGTTACATCCAGTCTTCTTTGTGCGGCGTTTCTGATACGAGTCAGAGAATCTGCCATTATATCTGTCATCATTTCTACTACTCCTTACCAGCTTGCTTTACGTAGACCAGGGATTAAACCCTCATTACCCATTTTTCTTAAACACACACGACAGATACCGAAATCTCTATATACTGAGTGTGGTCTCCCACAAATATTACATCTTGTGTACGCCTGAGTTGAGAACTTTGCTTTTCTCTTCTGTTTTGCAATCATAGATTTCTTAGCCATTAGTTTCTCCCTTTAGCGAAAGGCATACCAAGCTTTTCTAAAAGCGTGAATGCTTCTTTATCATCTTCAGTGGTTGTAACGATAGTGATATTCATACCGTGTGTTTTAATGATATTGTCAAACACGACTTCTGGGAACATCAACTGCTCCTGAAGACCGAAGTTGTAGTTACCTCTACCATCAAAACCTTTTCTTGGTGTACCTCTGAAGTCTTTTACTCTAGGGAGCGCGATGGATACCAACTTATCAAAGAAGTTATACATATTCTCGCCTCTCAGAGTAACTCTGATACCAGATGGTGAACCCTCTCTTGCTTTAAAACCAGCAACTGATTTTTTTGCATTTACGATAACCGCCTTTTGACCAGCGATCAGTGAGATCGTTTCTCTCATGTTTTCGATGAGTTTAGAGTCTTTCCCCTCTTCACCGGCACCTACAGAGATTACGATCTTCTCAAGCTTCGGAGTCTGCATCGCATTTTTGATCCCACACTCTTCGCGTAGTGCAGGTACGATGTCATTGTACTTTTGCTTCATTCTACTCATAAGATTATGCCTCTACTTTTTTTACGTTTGAGATGTGAATAGGTGTCTCTTTGTTCACAAATCCACCCTCTTTGTTCTGTTCACTAGGCTTTACGGCTTTTTTAGCCATTTTACAACCAGCAACAATTACTGCTTCTTTTTTTGGCATAACACGAAGAACTTCTCCTGTTTTACCTTTGTCATCACCAGCGATAACCATTACCTGGTCACCTTTTTTGATTTTCAATTTAGTTGCCATTACCATACCTCCGGTGCTAGTGATACGATTTTCATAAATCCTGCATATCTTGTCTCTCTTGCTACAGGTCCGAAGATACGCGTACCGATTGGTGATTTTTTATCATCAATGATTACTGCTGCATTGTCGTCAAATCTGATCAGTGATCCGTTTTCTCTCTGGATCTCTTTGTGTGTTCTCACGATCACAGCTTTAACCACTTTACCTTTTTTAACTTTACCTGTCGGAAGAGCCTTCTTTACAGAAGCAACGATCACATCACCTACCGATGCATATCTTCTTTTCGATCCGCCAAGTACCTTAATACACATAATCTCTTTAGCGCCACTGTTGTCCGCTACATTCAATCTTGTAAAACTCTGGATCATACTACTTCCCTTCTCTTCACAATTTCAAGAAGTCTGAACGACTTTGTTTTAGATAGCGGCCTGCACTCGATTGCAGTTACAGTATCACCAACGTTGATCTCGTTTCTTTCATCATGAATAAGATATTTTTTAAATCTTTTTACTGTCTTGTGATATCTTGGGTGAAGTACCTTTCTCTCTACGAGTAGAGTGGCAGTTTTGTCTCCAGCCTTTTTGATCACAGTACCTGTTATTTGTCTTTTTGGCATATCAGATCCTTACTTCGCTCTAGCAGCAGTCAATGCTGTCTGGATTCTTGCGATATCTTTCTTCGCTACTCTCAACTCACATGTATTAGTAAGCTGCATTGTTCTTTGCTTCGCTTTAAGAGTGAAAAGCTCAAGCTTCTTCTCTTTCAGCATTTCCAAAAGCTCTGCTTCGCTTTTTTCTTTCAAATCAATATAGTTCATTTGTATCCTTTAAAGCGACAATTTTACACTTAAATGGCAACTTGTGAATTGCAAGCGTCAATGCTTCTCTTGCAAGAGTCTCTTCAACACCGGCCATCTCAAAGATGATTCTACCAGGTCTGATGTTCATTACCCACTCTTCTACTGGACCCTTACCTTTACCCATTCTCACTTCAAGTGGTCTTTTTGTCAAAGGTTTGTCAGGGAATACTCTGATCCAGGTTTTACCACTTCTTTTAATATGTCTAGTCATTGTAATACGCGCAGCTTCGATTTGTCTGGAGTTGATTCTTCCAGCCTCTACTGCCTTGATTGCGATGTCACCGAACTCGATCTTGTTACCTCTGAAAGATTTACCGCGGTTGCGGCCTTTCATCTGCTTTCTCCATTTGGTTCTTTTAGGCATCAACATGATTATTCACCTCTTTTTCTAGATGGTCTCTTACCACCTTTTTTCTCTTCTACCGGCTCAGCCTGGATACCTTTTTGAAGTACTTCACCCTTGAAGATCCAAACTTTGATACCGATGATTCCGTAAGTAGTATGTGCTTCAGCAAAACCGTAATCGATCTTCGCTCTTAGTGTATGGAGAGGCACTCTACCTTCAAGATACCACTCAGTTCTTGCCATCTCTGCGCCGCCAAGTCTACCGGATACGGAGATCTTGATCCCTTTTGCACCTGATTTGAGTGCACCCTGGATCACTTTTTTCATTGCACGTCTGAATGCCACACGTCTTTCAAGTTGTGTCGCTACGTTTTCAGCAGCCAGTTGTGCTGAAGCCTGTGGACGTTTCTCTTCTTTGATGTTGATCGCAACATCTTTATTCAGCATGTTTGTAAGCGTAGCTTTGAGCTTCTCGATATCCGCACCTTTTTTACCGATGATAATACCCGGACGTGCAGTAATGATATTTACTCTAAGTTTTTTTGCTGTTCTTTCGATGATGATGTTAGAAACACCTGCATAGAAAAGCTCTTTTTTAAGGAATTTTCTGATCTTGTGATCTTCAGCGATGAAATCAGTTGCTCTTCCTTTTGCCGGGAACCATCTTGACTCCCAGTTTCTGTTGATTCCGAGTCTAAGACCTATAGGATTAACTTTTTGACCCATCTTATGCTTCCTTTCCGTTCGTTGCTGGACCAACTTCTACAAGAATGTGTGATGTTGGCTTGATGATTCTTGTTGCAGTACCTCTTGCTCTAGGTCTCCATCTTTTCATCACAGCTGCTTTATCTACTCTACAAGAAGTGATCACTACTTCTTCCGGCTCATAGTCACCGTTTGCAACCGCTGAAGCAATGACCTTGGAGATGATTCCTGCTGCTTTGTTAGGCATAAAATCCAATGCTGCAAGAGCCAACTCTGCATTCATTCCCTGTACTTCTCTAGCAATAAGTCTTGCTTTTGTAGGTGAAACTCTTACGAATTTTAATAGTGCTTTACTCATATTAACCTACCTTCTTCTGTACAGAACCTTTGTGGCCCTTGAATGTTCTAGTCGGTGCAAATTCACCCAGTTTATACCCAACGTGGTTTTCCGTAACGAATACCGGTACGAATTGTCTACCGTTGTGTACATTGATCGTCAAACCGATAAACTCAGGGAAGATCACTGATCTTCTTGACCAAGTTTTGATTGGTTTGTTTGACCCTTCTTCTTTTGCTTTAAGCACTTTTTTCATTAGGTGACCATCGATAAATGGACCTTTTTTTGTCGATCTTGCCATCTCTTAGCCCCTTATTTCTTTCTCTTGCTGATGATAAGTTTATCACTAGCTTTTTTCTTACGAGTCTTGTAACCCTTCGTTGGCATACCCCAAGGAGATACCGGGTGACGACCAGAGTTTGTTTTACCTTCACCACCACCATGCGGGTGATCTACCGGGTTCATTGCAGAACCTCTTGTTTGCGGTCTGATACCTCTGTGTCTGTTTCTACCAGCTTTACCAACTACTTCGTTTGCGATCTCTTCGTTACCGATCGTACCGACTGTAGCCATACATTCACCAAGTACATATCTCATCTCTCCGGAAGGAAGTCTTAGAGAAACATATTTGCCGTCTCTACCCATGATCTGCGCATATGCACCGGCGCTTCTTGCCATTGCACCACCCTGACCAGGATTGATCTCAACGTTGTGTACGATGGTACCCACAGGGATAGACTTCAGTTTCATCGCGTTACCGGTCTTGATGTCAAGTCCGGCTTCAGCAGCCATCACTTTATCACCGACCATCAAACCTTTTGGCTGGAGGATATATCTTCTGTCACCGTCTGCATACTTCACAAGACAGATTCTGCAGTTTCTGTACGGATCGTACTCAACCGTTGCTACTGTGCCTTCTACACCGAATTTATTTCTTTTGAAATCGATGATTCTGTAAAGTTTTTTCGCACCAGCTTCTTTGTGTCTGGAGGTGATTCTACCGTATGAGTTTCTACCTGCACTTGCAGGAAGTTTCTTCAAAAGGCTTCTTACGCTTGCTTTTGCAGTAATGTCGCTGCTGTCAAGGTTCGTCATCCATCTTCTAGCCGGAGTTGTTGGTCTGTATGATTTCATTGCCATCTTCTACTCCTTATACCGCTAGGCTTTCGATTTGTGCATCTTCAGGAAGTTTTACATAGAACTTTTTAAGGTCCGCTCTTTTTCCTTCAACACCTCTAAATCTCTTCACTTTTCCGTTTACTCTCATGGAGTTAACTCTAAGTGGGTTGATCCCGAAGAACTCTCTAAATACTTCTTTAAGACCGTTTTTAGTCATTCTAGGACTTGTCTGTACTACGATGACACCGTCTTCTTGAAGACCCAAAGTCTTCTCTGTATACATGATTGCTTTAATATCTGTAATATCTGCCATCTTAAGCCTCTTTTGTCAATTTATCAAATACGGCTTTTTCGATTACCATGGAGTGGTATGCTGCCGCAAGGTAAGCATTAAGCTCATTTGCTTCGATCAGGTAAGCGTTTTGAAGATTTCTGAATGCCAAGAAAGTCTTGTCATCGATCATCTCTTTTACTACCAGTACATCTCTCTGTCCAAGACCGTTTACAAATGCTACGGCATCTTTGGTCTTACCAGATTCGATGTTTACAGAGTCAATTACAAAAAGTCTCTCGTTCGCAGCCATTTCAGCGATCGCATGCATCAAAGCAAGTCTTTTTTGTTTTTTGTTCACTTTTTGGTCATAGTTTCTGTTTGTATTTGGACCAAATACAACACCACCGCCTCTGTAGTGAGGAGCTCTGATAGAACCTTGTCTTGCTCTACCGCCACCTTTTTGTGCAAATGGTTTTCTCCCGCCACCTCTTACAGCTGATCTGTTTTTGACCGCCGCTGTATTTGCTCTCAGACCAGAAGCATATGCTTTACAGTAAAGGTATAGGTTGTGCGGATGCACTTCCAAAAACGCCTGTGGTAAATCACTTGTTTTAATTACTGTTGTACTCATTATTTCACAATCCTTACCAATCCACGTGAACCGTTAGCTCCTGGGATTGAACCTTTTAATACTAGAATTCCGTTCTCTGCATCAAATGAGATCACTTCGTTCTTTACTGTTGTTTTTGTGTTTCCGTACTGACCTGGCATCTTTTGTCCCGGTTGTACACGACCTGGCCATTCACACATACCGATTGAACCGACTCTTCTACCGAATCTGTGTCCGTGTGATGCCGGTCCGCCAGCGAATCCGTGACGCTTCACAGCACCTTGGAAACCACGTCCCTTTGTATTGAGTGACGTTTTTACTACTGCTGCTTCAGCAAGTGCTGCCGGGTTAAGGTCGCCCGCTTCTGTACCTTCTGCTACAGAGATCGTCATGAATTTGTTAAACTCTTTACTCACACCGTACTTAGCCTGCTGGCCTTCGATACTTTTGTTAAGCTTTTTGCTGGAGTTATACGCTACAAGTGCTTTTCCGTCTTCTCTTACTTCACAGACTTTTGCTTCAACAACTTTAAGAAGTGTTACAGGAACACTTGGTACATCAACAGTTCTGCTCATACCAATTTTTTCAATAATAAATTCCATGCTTTACTCCTCTTACTTGTCCATTGATCTGATTTCAACTTCGATTTCAGGTGCAAGATCCAATTTCATTAGTGAATCTACAGTCTCTGAAGTCGCTGAAACGATATCAATCATTCTTCCGTGAATTCTGATCTCAAACTGCTCACGTGAATCTTTGTTTACGTGCGGTGATCTAAGAACAGTGTAACGCTTAAGTTTAGTTGGCATCGGGATCGGCCCTCTAATCTCAGCACCTGTACGTTTAACTGCATCAACAATAGCAGCAACTGATCTATCCAGTACTCTGTGATCGTAAGCTTTAAGCTTCAATCTGATTTTTTCCATTTTTTACCCTTATAAAGAACTCGTTAGCCAAGCGATTGCCGGGTGCCTAAACACAGGACAGTTTTGTCCCCTAACATATATTAGGAACGCGAATTATATCCAATTTTTTTTAGACTCTCAATACTTTTCAGCCAAAAATCGGTACAATTTAGAAAATTGTTTCCTTTTAAAAAGGAAGGATAGGAGCTTTATCCGATGGAACTTCTCGAATATTTTCACTCACAGCACTACAGCAGCGAAAAATACATTCCGCGAAAACTCCAACTTCCGGAAAAGGGCTATATCAATCTTTTTGGCGTGCGCGGCGCGGGCAAGAGCTCCATGATACTGGCCCATTTGGAAGAGTTCGATGAAGAGGAGCGCCTCTATATCGACCTGGAGGACCCCAACCTCATCTTCGGCACACTCAATGCAGTGACACTGCAGCACTATATCGACCACAACGAGATCACCCTGCTCGTACTCGATCATTATGAAGAAGGCCGACTGGAGGAACAGCTGCCAAGCGTTGATCGTCTCATCGTGATCTCCCGGATACCGCTGGATGATCCCAAGCTCGTCCCAGTAGAGCTTTTTCCGCTGGACTATGAGGAGTTTCTAGCGTTTGAAAGCTCCATATCGGCGACCAATGCCTTTAACCATTTCCTCAAATGCGGAACGCTCCCTGCCCTGGCAAGATCCTACCGCTCAACACTTCTGCCAATGAAACAGTTCTGGCAGAGCCACTTCACGCCCAACGAACAGCAACTTCTGCTGATACTGGCACAGCACCATACCAAACACCTCACCGTACACCAGATCTATACCTTTGCAAAAGAGCGCTTCAGGGTTTCCAAGGACTGGCTCTACAAGACAATCAAAGCCTTCACCGAAGAAAAACTCATTCTCTTTATCGATGACTGCTACCAGAAAGGAGGAAAAAAAATGATCCTTTTTGACTTCGCCTTTGCCAGGTACCTAACTACCGGCCAGCCCTTTATTATCCAGTTTGACACCATGATCGCTCTGGCACTCGTGAAACACGGGATCGACTTCGATACGCTAGGAATACACGGCTATATCACCAAGGATGGCGAACTTATCATCCCTGCACCCTTTGAAAGCGAAGAGAGTCTCTGGGCCAAATCCCAGACCAAGTTCTCTCTCTACAAACAGTACGGGGTCCAGAAGATCACCATCGTCACTGTTGCCAACAGCTACGAATACGACATCGAAAAACTCCACTTCGAAGCCCTCCCCTTCTATGAGTGGACCGTGCTATTTGAAGAGGAAGAGATAGGAGATAGGAGATAGGAGATAGGAGATAGGAGATAGGAGATAGGAGATAGGAGATAGGAGA
>JAQUFB010000002.1:15135-44862 GCA_028684885.1 Sulfurovum sp.
GAAAAACTCCACTTCGAAGCCCTCCCCTTCTATGAGTGGACCGTGCTATTTGAAGAGGAAGAGATAGGAGATAGGAGATAGGAGATAGGAGATAGGAGATAGGAGATAGGAGATAGGAGATAGGAGAATTTTGCACAGGTTGCTTTACTACAACCTTAAAACAAAGGCTTTTCAAAGAAAAGCTTACCTAACCTCCTACTTACTCTCTACTATTCACTATCTAAACGGGGGCAGTCCCTTGACCCCTAAGTATTTCTCTGCTATAATTCGCGTGCCTCTTTTCAGACCTGTGCAACGGTACTGGGAGACAGCGGGTCAGGATGGGAACATAGCAGCCCATCTTCCTTTACTGTGTGCCGCAGGTATCTGGGGGGAGGTATTATACAATGTAGAAGTAGCAATTGATAATTATCCATTACATTTGTTTTTTACTTAATACAAATAATGCGACTAGTCGTATGAGCCCACTGCTGAAGTGAACTCAGCGTTAGCGTAGCTTTGTTGGACTTTGTTCAAAAAGCGTCCTATCAATAGACAGGTGGCCGAGCGGTTGAAGGCGCACGCCTGGAACGCGTGTATAGTTAACGCTATCGAGGGTTCGAATCCCTTCCTGTCTGCCATTTAAAATTATAATGCTAATACAGTCCCCTATTTAACGAGCTTTGTGTAATTTAACGCATTGTTATAAACTTAGAAAATCCAACCTATTTCCAACCATACAAAAATTTAAAATTCTTTATTTGTAATAATCTTTTACTCGCTGCTACTATTTACCCGATAAAGCTATTGAGATCCTCCAGGAAACCCATAAATTGACCTCGTAGTCTCCTTTCGTTTTTCATAATGTCGTCAACTTCCATAAGCCTGTCAATCCTGCAAGTATCAATAACGCGTTGTGGATTATGGACTATGATGATGAAGACAAGGGAACCAAACAAACCATTCACAGTTTCAGAGGAACATTCAGAAGCCTCATAGAGGCACACTCGAGCGAACATAAAGCTTCCTTTGAGGTCAAAGAGAGCATACTTGACCATCACTCCGGATCGTTGGTTGAGAGAGCCTACACACAAAGCAAACTATACCGATCAGGCAAGAGAACTGCTGGAGTGGTGGGAAATTTTTTTGGAAAATTTAAATGCGTTGAATATGTTGAAACCCGATCAATAAAACAAATGTTTATCATTCAGCCTAATCATAAATACCAAACCAAAAGTACCATGTTCTTCTTCATATGCTCGGGTAAAACAATATGAGACAACTGAATTTAGAATTTAATCTATTTTGTTTACGGCTAAGTTCCGATGATTTTTAATATTATACCCAAAAAAATTATTAACATCAGCTTTTTCATCCGAATTTCCACTTATCAACCATATTGTCGTCGCCCTCGGTTGTGGTGTTGCTGATTTTCATGAGCTTCCCTCTCGCTTCATTGGCATTTTTGTAATTTTTTGTAATTTAATTTCACTTTTTGTAATTTTTTTGCAATATTTCCCAATTTTTCTCAATATTTTGCAATTTTATGCAGAAGTGAGCAATTTTTACAAAAAATTACATAAAATTTCAAAAAATGTTATGAACTAGAAAGGCAGGATGGGTAAATGCCATACAAAAACCAAAGTTTTGCATAGCTTTACGTCCTGAAACTTATTCGCACCATGTGCTCAATGAAAGAAAGATTTATAGGAAGATAAATATAATTTAATACGTTATAATGAATTTATAATATATTCATACCATTTAACCGTATTAAAACTTATACCAGACTCTTTAACAATAGACTATGCAGTGACTTTATAGGTGGGAACAAGTTTCCCCAGAAGGGGGAAACTGTAGAAAATACGGACGATGAAGTGGAGCTAGATATCCCTGCAATGTGTTACCGTACCACAGAAACTAATATTGAGGGCTGACTTTATTATATCTACATAGAATGAAGTCACGTCAGCCTAACGATCAAGGTAAGGACCGCGAGATTCCTAATTTAATGATAATCCCAGTAGGAAGCCTGGTTTGGATCTCCCAAAATATGATCGGGGCATTTTCCATTTTGATTTCCCCAGCAATCCCCATTATTTTTTCCTTGAGTATAACTGGAAGATCCGAAAAGAATCCCCATAAAAGCAATGTATAGTAAGCCCAAAAAGTATATCAATATTTTATAAGTGATAATGATAATCCACTTAATTAAAATTAGCATATATTTTAAGATTGGTTCATGATCTAGGCAATCTTTGGCAAATAGTTTTTTTATCATTTCCTCATCCTCTTTTATATTCTACCTTAATGTCGTGTGCAAAAAACTTTAATAATTACTGTTGTATACAGAAAATATTCTTTCCGTTCTTCTTCTCTGAGCCTTTGGAGTTCTTTGATGCACTGGTCTATTTTTCGTTTAATAAATGAAAATCGCAAACTCTTTTGGATTCCCGTAAAATGAACTTATAAAAAAGGTAGAATTACAGAGTACCAACATAGTTGAGTATAATATTAGAACAAGACAGGAAGACAATGAAAAAAATTCTTATGGTAGTCGCTGCCGTTGTGACAGTAAATAGCGGTTTAGCGGCAGAGGGCTTTACTCCTCCGAAAGGTTGTATTGAAAACACAATTGATGATTACAACTCTATTTTTGTTTGTAAGGATGTTCAATATATGATAGAGTATAAACCCCTCTCTATGGGCGGTAAAGGTGTTGAGAAAATCACTTTGGTAAGCAATGGTAAACCTCTTGTTATCAAAGATAATAAATAAAAAGAGTTAGATAGACTAATGAAGTCTATCTATCCTCCTATTCTCAATTTATGTTATAATTCCTTAATTGATATTGATGAAAGGATCTAGTATGACTTGGGAACAAAGAAAGCAACTAAGCTTAACTTCTCTGAAAAAATATAGAAGAGAACTGTCTCGTGATTCTTATTATCGGATAAAAAAAGTCATTGGTAATCAAGCGATTGAAAATCAATTTTTAAATGAAACTACAATTCACAACTTAGTAAGAAAAGCTAAGGGTGAGATCACCACTAACGAACTTATTCAAGAACATAAAAAACACTGGGGCATTGCCTAGTGTTTGATGGGTGGCTAACTGGTGGCTCTGAAAATCTTAATTCCTTTGATAAAGAGTTATTGGATAGCAACCTTGTTGGTGCTAAGAACCTTGAAGAACTTGAGTGTAAGTAGATCCATTTTTTGAGTCAAAAATAGTCACAATATTATTCGTAAAGTTAATATCTTTTTTTGAGATAGAAAGAACGTCTCTAAGCCTTGCACCAATAGCTAAAGAGAATAAAACAAATAGGTGGATTCTTCTTGATCCTCCAAAGCATCTAAAAGCTTTTTAACCTCTTCTACTGTTAAAAAACGCTCTCTTTTATTATCTACTTTTTGCTCTTGTATTCCCTGAACGGGATTAACTCCAGAAAACAACTCTTTACTAATTGCATGATTAAAAACTGTATTAATAAATTGGAGATAGAGACTTACTGTCTTAGGTGCTCTTGTTTTAGCTAATTCTTTTTGTATTTTTTCGATATCGCTTTTCGTAATTTGGGTAGTATATTTATTTCCGATCAAGGGTTTTAATTGACTTTCATATCTTGCTTTTTGTTTATGATTTGACTTATTAATAAGCTCCTTATCCTCAAAATACGCCTGGGCTAGATTATCAAAAGTTTTCTCATGCTTTTTCTTTCCATTTGCCAATATAGGCGGCAACTCACCAATTCGTAATGACACCATAATCTCTTTACGTTTTTGATTACAGTAATTTTCCCTTAACCCCCTCACTAAACTTTCCAACCTTTAGCTCTTTACTCTTACCCGCATCTTTATAAACAATATAATAGGTTTTATCTGGCTTTCCATTTGTAAGACACTCTCGATAAAATACACCTGTATGTTTTGTACTAATACGCTTTGACATTCGTTCTCTTTTATGATTATTGCGTTATATTACAAATAAATTTTTCTTCAATTATAACCAAAAATTTCCAACCTATTTCCAACCTAAAACGAAATTTTATGAAGTTTTTTGATACACAATGACATACAATAGAAAAATACACTCCTACCTGTAATGCCCTATTTATCGTGCTTTCATTGGTTTTGATATATGATGAGATACTATGAGACAATTAAATTGTTGAAATCCCTTCCTGTCTGCCATATTCTTACTTTAAATCCTGACAAACTGCGATAAAATCGAGCTTTGACAGCTTCTTTAAGATTTGACAAGTTCTTATTGTCACTTCTATTTCCTTGAAATATTTCACCTCAACACTCTTTATTGTTTTCACGAAATTTTTCCCTACAGTTACATATGCTTATACATTCCGCAAGCTGGAGCTTACAAACGAGTTAAAGAGCTTGTATTGATTTTTTTACCACTGTCATCCTGAACTTGATTCAGGATCTCATCGAATAACAACGCAATTTAAGGGATTCTGAATCAAGTTCAGAATGACGAACACCCTATTCTTTATGTTTTTTCACAGTCTCTAGAGCTTGGGAACGAATTCAAGTTCGTTACTAGATAGAGCAACGATAGGTTTGAAGGCGATATTTAGATTACAGTCAAACCCTGCTGTACCCAGATATCAGCCTCTGCTGTCCCGCCGAGATCATAGGTATCATAGGTCACTCCATCGACTGTCGCCGAACCGGTAAACGCTTCTTCTCCGTAAAGATGTACGGTATCCCCCTCATTGCCTGTCACAAAGAGTGTATCGTTTTCATTATTCAGTGCAAGGATATCAGCATAGCTTACCGTCAGCTTGTTATCTCCGCTCCCCGTAATATCTATAAGTTCAATATCGCGTATTTTGAAATCGTTGTCGGCAAGATTAAGATGGATCCCCCCGCCCTCCAGATAAAGGCTGTCAAAACCTGCTCCGCCGTCAACCGTATCCAGCAGATCATAGAAGATGATATCATCTCCATCACCTCCGGAAACGGTATCGGCACCGCCGCCCCCGATGAGCAGGTCTGCACCGGCACCGCCGTCCAGTGTATCATTGCCTTCTCCGCCGTCAAGCAGGTCATCTCCTCCCAGCCCTGTCAGTATATCATCACCTCCATGCCCATAGAGACGGTTAGCATCATTGCTCCCCAACAAGGTATTATCTCCCTCCTTGATCGCACCGTCATACTCTCTTTCAAAATCCTCTCTGCTGACCGGTCTGTCATCACCGGATGAGCCGGACGCATCAGAACCGCTGCTGCCGCCCCCACCGCCTCCGGCCAACCCGGCAACTGCACCTACCCCCAGGAGTGCACCGACTAAAGTCAAAGTGCTGATCCCTCCGTCCTCCGGCAATGCGCTTGAGGATCCCTCTCCTCCCAATGCCTGCCCGGCTGACACACCGTTTTTCAAACTGTTCACACCCTCGGAGAGGTCCGCACTTTCGGGGATATATTCATAGTAGAGGCCGTTTTCTGCTTGCCCAACGACCGATTCTTCGCTCTCATCATAATACGCTTCAATAATAAGATCCGGATCATCGATGTCGCTTCCTTCAAAAGCGATATGGAGATCTTTCCCTACCCGTTTGACAACAATATTCTCCGGTGCATAACCGCCGGTTTTTTCAATCAATTCATAGTTTACATTTGAATGTGCCTTGATATGCACCGCCTTTCCGGCCAAAGCTGGATATGCCGCATGTGTTTTTACACTATGCGTTTCAATCGTCCCTTCAGGGGTGATGATACGGATAATAACTTCCCTTCCCATTGCTTCTTCCTTTTATCTGACTTCAATCTGATGTGTGCCAAGCTGAGGATACTTGTGTTGAGAATCATCAGTATTTTGTTTTTCCGATACATGATTCTTTTTCAAATCTGCACTATTGCTTTCGTCTTGAGCCGAAAGATCAGGCTGCAGGCATGCTTTTTGTCTGTCCAAACGCGAGATCGTATGGGATTTTCCGGGCGGATTCTCTTTAAACAGAGAAGAGGCTTCCTCTCTGCTCAAAGGCAACAGTGTCAATCCATAAGCAGGATGATTGATCACCTGAAAAAACGATACGACAGATGCTTTCAACCCTATCTTTTCTCCTTGTTTTTTCTTTTCCCTGTAGCGTGTAGCAGGATTTGTAAATGCCGTAACCACATGATGATTCCCCGGACATACGATCGCCTGGGTATAGGCACCGGGCAGCAAAGATGCCTGATACTCTCCATCAATGTAGACATTGATCGCCCTGCCCTTTAATGCAGCAGCTCTATAAATCACCATACTGGAAAGTCCTTTATCCGGGAGAGCAACATTTTCCTGTATAAACTGATCCCGCGCTTCTGCTTTTACACGCTCCTGCGCTTTCCCTTCCGTACTAAACAGCAACAGACAGACTACCAAAACAGAGAAGATCTGCTGCTTTCCAAATAGCTTCATATGACATCCCCTGCCCATCATGGTTCTCCTTGATTTCATTTGATCCTCATTCAATGTATCCGACACATTCTAAATAAATTATTTTTTTGCACTCATGGCACGCTATTCATTTCCTGCTTAGTTTCAGCGGGAATTGCGAGATGCTTACCCGTATATATCACGGCTTATCCTTCCCCCGGAAATGCAGAGAAACCGGATATGACACTATTTGTAACGTTGCCAGAAGAGCTGTGTGCCTGCACTTTTGTAAACATATACGGACTTCTAAAAATATTGGATTGAGATTGGTGATTGAGTGTTTCTGAAGAAAACAGAAAGCGTGATCCATAAAAAATGATATCCTGTTTTTTATGAATTTCGATACGCTTCATATCCATCTCTTCTCTTCATTTTTTCATTCAGGCATACGAATGAAAAATTCAATGACTAAACCGGCTATCGATATATGAGACCTCTAACTTTCCTTTGCAGATCGTTCGCTTTTTACAGCGCTACTGATCTGACTTTAACGAAAACTTAACATAAATATTCTTAATATGAAGACAGTGGGCAATCATTTAGAGTGTTTTCAAAATAGACCCCGGATTGAAACATGGCTTAGATCCAGTTTGGTGAACGTATGATGATTCTTCAGTGCCCCCTAATAGATCCTTGGATAGAATCCTTTTAATATACCGGATGGAAACTGATCGGACGAAAAAACATTCATCTATTTGCAGCATTTTAATGGCGGGGTATATGTTTTATTAAGAGAAAGAAACACAGAAAACAGCCCGATATGGTGTATAAGCGACTTTCTGCAGCCATTCAGTCTTTGTATCATAAATTCGGGGAGCCCTTTGGCCCGATTGTTTTATTTGGGGGGAATATGAAAAAACTGCTACTTGCACTTTCCGCACTGACCATCATGGCAATAGGCGGGGATATCGAGGATGCCCAAAATGCCATCAAAGCAAAAGAGTACGATAAGGCCCTTGTCCTACTTAAAAAAGCGATGAGAGAAGGGAATCCCCGGGCTTCGTTTCTTCTTGGTAAACTCTATTTGAGTGGGATCGGTATTGATAAAGAGAAAGAGAAAGACCTGCTGCTTTCGCAGCAGTCATCAGATCCCGGAGATATCGATACCCGCTCATTTTTAGGTTTACTCTATTTTGAAAGAAAAAACTATGAAAAAGCACTCTACTACTTTAAGGGTTCTGCCGAACAGGGGAATATCATCTCGCAAGTCTATCTTGGAGAGCTCTATCAGAAGGGGGCAGGTGTTCAGCAAGACTACAAAAAAGCCATAGCACTTTACGAAAAAGCGATTGCTCAGGGGAGCAGCTATCCGGAAGCCTCTATCCATGCACAGAATAATCTTGCCGGGATGTATCGTGATGGACAGGGAGTAAAAAAAGATCTTCAAAAGGCGATAAAACTTTATAAAAAAGGTGCCAAAAAAGGCAATGCTACCTCACAATACTGCCTTGGAAAGATGTACGACCGGGGAGAAGGGGTAAAAAGAGACCATAAAAAAGCTGTAGCGCTGTATCAGAAAGCAGCCGGTCAGGGGCTTGCGGAGGCCCAATCCATGCTTGGTACGTTATACGAAAATGGGCTAGAGGTTAAGCGGGATTACGCAAAAGCGCTGCAGTGGTATCAAAAAGCAGCCCAACAGGGAGATGCCAAGGGCTTCAATGGCCTTGGTACACTCTGCTACACCGGCAAAGGGGTCAAGCAGGATTACGCAAAAGCCGCAACATACTATACCAAGGCAGCTGCCCAGGGATATGCCCGGGCCCAAACCAATCTTGGAATCCTCTATTATCTCGGCCGGGGAGTAAAACAGGATTACAAAAAAGCTGCACAGTGGTATCAGAAAGCAGCAGAGCAGCAAGAACCTCAGGCACAGCATAATCTTGGGCTGATGTATGGAGATGGCCAGGGTGTGGCCAGAGATGATAAAAAAGCTGCGCAACTTATTCGCAAAGCTGCGGAACAGGGATATACTCCCTCCCAATTGAGTGTCGGTATTTTATACTACAACGGACAGGGAGTCAAACAGAATAAGCTCCAAGCCTACAGGTATTGGGTTATGGCGGCCCAAGAAGGGGATCTCTCTGCCCAAAAAAATCTTGATATGCTCTGCCTGGAAAGCCCCTGGATCTGTAAGCAATAACGGATCGTAATATTCGCCTATTCGCCGAAGCTTTTTTGTTTTTGGCATCTATGTTTACATACCGTTAGTGTAGATCCTGTAAGATTCTGGCATAGCAACCAAAGATATGAAACCCAATGTTCATGTTAACTCCTCCTTTTCACTCACCCTTTTAATTGGTTGCTATCCCCTTAAAACACCCATTTATAAGAGAGATAACATCTATCTTTCACTCGCATAACATCATCGTTTCAATCACCTACCACAGCGATATACTTATTTATATAACATAAAATTATTTCTTTCATAATCTGTTGTTTACATTTGATTTACCATTACTGAAGATAATTCCGCCATGAAAGCAGCGACTATCTTTATTTTAGCACTATTATTGACATTGTCCACACTGAGCACGGTCAATACTATGGTGAGCGGGATAGAGCAAACATCCGAAGAGTCTCTCGTCGATTTCGGGGAGAAGCACCAGAGTATCGATATGGAAACAGAAGATGATAAGATATATACCTGTTTTTTTCATACACCTTACGATAACCTGGCTGCAAGAATCGGAGATGAAGAGGGAATACGCTTTCAATACACCATCGATTCTCCACTCAAACCTCCTGAAGCATTTTTAGCATAATCAACACAAAAACCATATTCAAAAAACAGAGAAAAATTTTTATCTAAAAGGGATTATTATGCCAAAAAGTACACTGCTTCAAGGAAATGAAGTATTTCAAAACAGCTATTTTAAAAAACATGAAAGAGAGTTGCTGGAACTGGCAACAAAAGGACAGCATCCAAAAGCACTTTTTATAGGATGTTCAGATTCGCGTGTCATTCCAAACCTGATCACCGATACCCCTCCGGGTGATCTCTTTGTGATCAGGAATGTCGGTAACTTTGTAGCGCCCTACAAGCCCGATGAGGATTTTCACTCAACTGCTGCGGGGATAGAGTATGCCGTCTCTGCACTGAATGTCTCGGAGATCATTATATGCGGACATACCCACTGCGGGGCGATCGCTTCACTCTACAGCGATATCGAGGAGAAAGCGTTTATCCATACAAAAAAGTGGCTCTCACTGGGGCATAAAGCCAAAACACACTCTTTGTTGGCCCTTGGCAACCATGCACCAAGAAACGAGTTGTGCCGTCTAAGCGAAAAACTCAATGTGATCTTTCAGATCGAAAATCTCCTGACCTACCCCTATCTCAAAGAAAAAGTCGATGCGGGAGAACTTCACATTCACGGATGGCTCTATGATATGGAGAGAGGGACGATAGACTATTATGACCCCGAACTTTTCGCTTTTTTGCCGATAGAAGAACTCAAAAATGAGGAGCAGTAACATGGCACTGGGCATCACGTTCAAAGAGATAAAAAGCGATCTTCCTGCAAGTATCGTTGTCTTTTTCGTTGCACTCCCCCTATGTCTTGGCATTGCACTGGCTTCGGGCGCACCCCTTTTCGCCGGGGTCATCTCCGGGATTATCGGCGGTATCGTAGTCGGTGCGGCAAGCGGTTCAAGGCTTGGCGTCAGCGGGCCGGCAGCAGGTCTGGCGGTGATCGTCTTTGATTCGATCGCAACACTTGGCTCATGGGAACTTTTTCTTGCCGCAGTCGTGCTTGCGGGGGTATTCCAGATCATCTTCGGATATATGAAAGCCGGCTTCATCGCCTACTTTTTCCCGACATCCGTGATCACCGGCATGCTCACAGGAATAGGAATCTTGATCATTTTAAAACAGATGCCTTTCCTGTTTGGATATCAGTCAAACTATCTTGGAGAAGAGGCTTTCGGACAGCTGGACGGTGAAAATACTTTTACCGCGATCCAGCATGCATTGGGTCTGCTCTCTCCTGCTGCTGTTTTGATCTCGGTTGTTTCACTGGCGATTCTTATCGTCTGGGACAAATACCTGACCAAACGCAGCAAACTGTTCGAACTGCTGCAAGGGCCTATTGTCGTGGTGATTGTCGGCATCCTCTTTACGGTCATACTGGGGCACTACGGCATCCAAATACCCAAAGAACAGCTTGTGGCCTTACCTGAGATTCAAAGCCTGAGCGAACTCAAAAATGAGTTTACCTTTGCAGATCTTTCGGGTATCGGAACGCTTGCTGTGATCAAAATAGCCCTTGTGATGGCTATCGTCGCAAGTATCGAGACCCTATTGAGCGTAGAGGCTTCCGACAAACTGGATCCACATAAAAATGTCACACCGACCAACAGAGAGCTAAAAGCGCAGGGCCTTGGAAATATACTTTCCGGATTTATCGGAGGGCTCCCTATCACGCAGGTGATTGTACGAAGTTCTGCCAATATCACCTTTGGGGCAAAGACCAAGCTTTCAGCTATTCTGCATGGCTTTTTCCTTCTGATCAGTGTCCTGACGATCATCCCCCTTTTAAACATGATTCCGCTTGCATCTCTCGCGGCTACCCTGATCGTTGTTGGATACAAACTTGCCAAGCCTTCAATGTTTGTCTGGATGTACCACAGGGGGATGGAGCAGTTTGTACCGTTCAGCGTAACCATACTGGTGATGCTCGTCAGCGATCTTTTGACAGGGGTTCTGCTCGGACTTGTCATGAGCATCTTCTTTACCCTGCACCACAGCTACCGAAACTCCTATCACCTCAAAGACGAGATCACGGATGAAAACGGTCTCGCGACACACCACATCGTATTTGCCGAAGAGGTGTCATTCTTCAACAAAGCGAGTGTACTCAAGGTACTGGACACAATCTCCGAGAACTCTAAGGTGATTTTAGACTTTTCAAACTCGAAAGCAGTGGCCTATGACGTCGTTGAAATGATCAAAGACTACACAGTCCAGGCAAAATATAAAAATATTCAGGTAGAGACGGTGAAGTTTCACTACCCGGAAGAGTGATACTTTTCCCCCCCCTTTACAGACTGAAAAAAAACATGCATGAGATATACACTGCAAAGTGTATCCATTGTAATGGATACCATCAGCTTATCAAGCTGCATAGGTCTCTTTTAGCGCTGCTTACTCGGTTTGGTTCTCCTCCATACTTCCGGTGCGATGATCCATTCTACCTGTTTTGTCACCTTCTTGACTCTGTTCTCTTTGTCGCTTTGTGTTACGGTGAGGATTGCTCCCTCTCCGCGATGAGGAGAAGCGGCATTGGTCTCAAGCGTCTCTATGAGCGGCCATGAGGCAGCGTTGGGATGGCGTTTCTCATCTCTGCTTTTAGGGTCATTCCCACAAGCTGTGAAAAAAATAACAGCCAACCCCAATGGTGCTATTTTTAACATTTTCTTCCCACTTAACATTGTTTATCCTTTTTGTAGCGCAATAGTAATGCAATAAGACTATGGAGATATAGTAAAAGCGGTAAACAACTTTCGATCTTCTCCCTTCCCCTAAAGAAGTATCGTCTTAAGACCTGCATTATAGTATAGATTAGATAAAAAGCGGGAATATCCAAACCCTTAATTATGATAATGGTTATTGATTTAATGATATCTTAAGAAGATTATCACTACTATTATATTTGATAATTATTATTATAATAAGGAATAAAAGTGCAACTCTTACAGCTGTTACTCATCGCTGCAACTTTATCGACAAACGCTCTCTTCGCACAGGGAGAAACAATAACACTGGATCAGATTACCGTTGCTACAAAAACACAGAAGAGCATCGATGGTGTTGCGGCGACTGTCGAGGTGATAAACCAGGAGGAGATCGAGCGTATCGGTGCCGTGAGCCTCAAGGATATTATGAAAAGAATCCCTGGTTTAAACGTACAGTACGGAACAGTTGCTGGCGCCTCCTCAAAAAGCAGATCCACAATCTCCATCCGGGGTATGAGTGCAAACGGCACGCTGATTTTACTTGACGGCCGACGTTTGGCCGGTGAGACACAGAACAGTTTCGACCTCGAGCGTATCCCTGCGGCGATCATCGAGCGTATCGAAGTCGTCAAAGGCCCCATGAGTTCCCTCTACGGTGCCGATGCGGTAGGCGGCGTGATCAACATTGTGACGAAAACCCCTACGGATAAACTCCGGATAGACGCAGGCGCAAGATTTGGCATGTCGGAAGATTCCCAGGGGGAAAACCTCAACCTCAACCTTTCGCTTCAGGGGAAAAACGGAGGGTTCGGTTACAGCGCCTACGGAACATTTACAACGACAAACCCTTATACACAGCGGGAGAGCGAATATGTATGGGTACAGCAGGGACAGGCAAACAGAGTCGCTCCCTCTGCACACCCAAACGCAGGTATCCGGAATATCGAGGACCGCTACAGCGAGGATGTGACCTACAGGGAGGAGAGCGAGGTGTTGACCCTCGGGACAAGGCTCACCTATGCATTTAACTCCGAACTGAGTATGGGGCTAGACCTCAACTACTTCAGCGAAGAGCGCGAGGGGGTGTATATCGGCTATTTCCATCCCTCAAACTATATGAACGGGGAGAGCAAGATCCCTGTTTTCAACGTCCCCGTACACTCCAGGGACGAGAATGAGAGAGTCGATATCAGCGTCGATGCTACCTATGCCCTTTCAGAGGAACTGGAACTCAAGGCAAAAGCCTACAGAAGCTACTACGAGAAGAGAAACACCACAAGCGCCAGAGAGTGGGAAGCAATGGGATATACTTCCCAGAGCGCATCCGCACAGAACGGGATGGATGCAAACGTCAACCTGCAGGTGACAGAACTCAGCGCACTCTATATGCCACATGAAGCGCATCTCCTGACCCTTGGAGGAGAGTACCGGGAGGAGCAGAGAGAGGCAAGTGTCTTTGCCCAGGGGAACACTCTGACGGGGAAAAAGATGACCTACAGATCAGCATATATGCAGGATGAATGGCAGGCAAGCGAAGCGCTCAGCCTTATCCTCGGAGCAAGATACGATACCATCAGCACCGCAGAGAACAAGTCTACCTTCCGTATCGGGGGCGTATACGAGTTTGATCCCATGGCGAAACTCCGTTTCAATTTCGCGCAGGGATACCGCGTGCCGGATATCCGGGAGATGTATATCCACAAACAGACTCCCAACGGTTTGCAGATCGGCGCGGATATTATAGGGTATAATCTCAAGCCCGAATCGACCAATGCCTACGAGATCGGCCTTGGCGGACATCATGAGAAACTTCATTATGATATTGTGCTTTTCTATAACGACGTAAGCAATATGATCGCACAGGTCACGGGGACATACAACGGCAAAGCGGCCTATACCTTTGAGAATGTGGCAGACGCCTATACCGGAGGGCTGGAGCTCTCGCTAAAGTATGACTTCACCCCGAATCTCAAAGGAAGCCTCTACTATACCGAACTGCAGACAGAGAACAGGGAGACCGACAAAGCGCTGGAGTTCCAGCCGGAGAGAACGGTGCTTTTGGGGCTGGACTATAAACCGACCCCAGACCTGAACCTCGGGGTATTTGCCAAGTATATAGGCGAACAGTACTATACCGATACGCTCAGCCGGGGATCAAACAGTGAAATGACCCAGGAGAAGACAGCCGATGGCTTTGCCCTCCTCGATCTGCGCGCAGACTATACCATGAGCGAAAAGGTGACGCTGTACGGCGGCATCAACAATATCACCGATGAGCGCGTCGATAATATGATCGGCTCCAATATGGGAAGGTACTATTTTGTGGGTGCACGGATGCACTTTTAACCTCCGCATGCCTTGGCATGTGTCAAATCAATAAAAAGGATAGACAGATATGAAAAAAATCACAGCAGCAGTTCTGACGGTAGCACTGAGTTTCACTACACTTTTCGCACATAAGGGCGACAACCATAATATGGGGCTGGTACTCTCTCTGCCCCATCCGATGAAAGCGATCCTTCCAAATTATGCGGCTTACAACTTTACCCAGGAGCAGGATGCAAAGATGCAGGTGATCGCCAACGAGATGCCCATCAAGATGCATGCGAAGTTCGACGAGGCAGAGGCTTTGGAAAAGGAGATCAGGATAGCCGTGATGAGAGATGGAAAAACAAGAGAAGATCTGACACAGAAGCTCGATAGGCTCCACACACTCAAACGCGAGATCACCGACCTGCACATCGACACACTACTGAAGATCCGTTCGATCATGGATGCGAAACAGCATAAGATGATGATGCAGTACCTTCAACAGCTGCAACTGAAAAAAGCGCAGCACAAACACTAAAGAGAAGCCTCCAACGGCCTCTCTCTGAACTGCTTTTCCCCAATAGACCGTACGGCAACAATCTTCCCTGCCGCGCGATCTCTCCTCCAAATGATTTTTTATGATACTACACAGATTTTTTGTTATAATCAAAAAAAAGGGAGAAGAGAATAAGATGAAACATCGTAAGATCCTAAGTACTTTACTGATCACCCTGGCAATGATGAGTACCCTCTGTGCACAACCTCAGCGTTACGAAGTAAAATCCGGCGCCATTGCGTATACCATCACCCAAAGCGGGAATATGATGGGGGTCATCGTTAATGGCAAAGGCAAAGCAAAAACCCTTTTCAAAGCGTGGGGAAATATAGAGCTGCATACCGAAGAGAGCAGTACAACCACCATGGGAAGAACCGAACAGGAACGGCAGATGACAAAGATCGATCACGGGAAGCTCTTTGTTGTAGACTTTGATGAGAGGGTGATCTACGAATATACCCCCGAGATGCTGAAAAATTCCGAATACGAGGAGTTTGCCAAAACAGCCAGAGAGATGATCGACGCTACGGGAGGCAAAAAAATCGGCGAAGAGAAAGTCATGGGTTATCCCTGCGAAGTATGGGAGATGATGTCCGTCAAACTCTGGCTGTATAAAGGGATCATGCTCAAAAGCGAAGCGGAGATAATGGGTATCAGACATACTACCACAGCAACAAAGATCGATCTTGATATTGCTGTCTCAGACGACGACCTTAAACTGCCGGATTTCCCTCTCAAAAGTGCTTCCGAGGTGATGATGGAAAAAGAAGGCGAAGGGCTTACACCTGAACAGATGCAGCAGATGCAGGAGTTGATGAAGAGCTTCTCGGCAAGCTGAGTGCTGCACCCCACTTTTGCTTTAGCAACAGGGGTATCGGCATTTAGTGCTTAGTGCTTAGTGCTTAGTACTTTTATGGAAGCATTGCATACTCTCTTTATCGTGTCAAGCGTTATGGAGAGGCATTTACAGCTCACTGGTGCGTGATTACGCACCCTACGCGAAACATTATCCTTATTTCACAAATCACAAATTTCTAATTTCTAATTTCTAATTCTCTCCTCATTCCTCACTGAAACTACATCTCCTCATACTCCAGTTCGTAAAAATACTCTGAGAAGTTGCGCGAGAGCATCGACTCGATCTCTTCCTGGTACTGCGCTGCAGCGCGCGCATCATGAGAAAGGAATACAAAGGCGATATCCGCCTCTTTGACATACTCACCGCTGATATCCAGCAGGGAGACATTAAACCGTTTGAGCTTCTCTTTGAGACTGTTGAGTACAGACCTCCGCCCTTTGAGCGAGTGCACTTCGGGCAACTCCATATGGAGATAACAGTTACAGAGTATCATCGTCTATCCTTCCGTTAATGTAATATAGGTGATCTCGCTGCTCGCCCCCAGCCGCATCGGCGGCCCCCAGAATCCTGTCCCTTTGTTGACATAGATCTGCGTCCTTTCGCTGTGTCTGTGCAGGCCGTTGACATAGGGCTGCTGGAGTTTCACCAGCGCCTTGAACGGGTAGAGCTGCCCGCCATGGGTATGTCCGCTCAGTATCAGGTCCGCTTTCCCGTCCGCCTCTTCGACAAAACGCGGCTGGTGGGCAAGCAGTACCGTGGGCGAATCGGGGTCGATTCCCCGGAGCGCACGCGCTAAATCCGGCTGGTGATGTCCGATCCTGTATCCGAACACATCATAGACCCCGGCGAGGTTGAACCCCTCTCCCGCTTTACCGATATAGAGATTCTCGTTCTCCAGCACCCTGATCCCCAGCATTTTGACGTGTGCCATGATCTCTTCGATCCCATGGAAGTATTCGTGGTTTCCTACGATGAAGCAGGTACCGTAGGTTGACTGCAGCCCGCCTAAAGCCTCCAGTGCCTTTTGTGCCTGGGAAAGCTTCACATCCACCAGGTCACCGGTGATGACAACCAGGTCAGGTTTCAGTACATTGACACGGTTGACAATATCTTTCATAAAACTCTCATTGATCAACCCGCCGATATGGATATCACTCAGCTGTGCCACGGTATAGGGCTTTGCAAGATTTTGGATCTTGACACTCACCTCCTCAAGCTCTACGATACGGGCATTATACGTCGCCTTGGCACTCACCCCGAAGGCTACTCCCAGCGCACCGATATCCAGCCCTTTTTTAAAAAACTCCCTGCGCTGAGGCTCCATCGGTATTCCCAGCATCCCTACCCTGAAGAGGTCATAAATCACCGCGGTACAAAAGAGCAAAAAGAGCACCCCGATCGGCAGGGAGAGCAGGAAGTAGAGCCAGTTGGGCATATCACTGAAGTAGCGTGCCAGCATATAGCCGAAGATACCCAGGTAATTGAGCACCAGAAAAAGACGGAGATAGTGCTTGACCTGATCACCCAAGTGCAGATGCGTGATCAAACGTCTGCTGATATAGATACTGATCAGGGCGAATACTCCCAGAAAAACGACAACAAAAGGTAGCATATTCATCGTATGATTATATCAGAGAGTCTGCTGATCTCTCCTGCACTCTCCAGGTGCATCAGAAAAATCCTTTCAAAAGCTCTTTAACCTTCTCGCCTCCCTTATCTTTGAGTTTTTCATCTATCACGGTATCTACTTTATTATCAAGCTTTGATTTGATGAATGAGGAGGTATCGAGCATAACTTTTGGCCGTTTCAGCGTCCCTGTGATCTTCGCTTTTAGATCTTTATCCTTATATCTCATATCCACAGATGCAGTGATACGCTCACTCCCTTTTTCCAGGATACCGTCCATGATCTTGATATGACTGACAGGGTTTTGTGCAATAAAATCAAAGTTAAACCTCGTAGGATCCATCGTCGACACAAAAGTTGCCTGATTATAACGCTCCCTGGTCAGATCGATCTGCGCGAACTGCTTAAGCAGCATGGTCAGTTGATTGGGAAGGATGCGTGCGCTGTCAAGCTTCGCGTCCACTCTCCCTCTCTGTGTGGCAAAGTTATAGTCTACTTTCGCTTCGCTCAGGGCTTCAAGTACCTGAGGATACCCCAGCATATACATCACTTTCGAGACAGTTGCACCGTGTACATCGGCAGTGATCTTCTCATTGACAAGCCTATACTCCACGCTGCCGTCAAACTCTTTTCCCTCCCCCGTGATGATGAGGTCTTTTTCTTTTGTGAGCTCTCCCCTGAAGTCCATATCCCCCCGGTATTGCTTCCCTGTCAAGGGCTGAAGCTTCCTCAGGTCCGGGATATAGAGATGGTAGGAGGAGTGCAAGCTTCCCGGATCGATTACATAGACCATATCGGGCATACTGAGCTTGCCCATCGTAGTATCGAGATTTGTCTCTGCATAGACCTTCTGCCCGCTGATCTTCCCGCTTGCAGACATATCATAGTCAAACTGCTTTCCGAGATTGAGATCGAGTACTTTTTTGACAACTGCACTCTGTGCCTCTCCCTTACTCTTGAGGTCAAATGTACCCGCAAGCTTCTCCACGTTCTCAAACTCGACAGTGCCGGAGAGTTTTCCGCTGAGATATCGCGGCTCACCGATCATTGCCAGAACCTTTACCACCTCTGCCTCTTTCAGGGATGCACTCAACGTATTATTCCGGTAACGGAAGCTTCCCTCCCCGCCAAGCGAATGCGTGATGCCCGTAACATCGACACGCTCCCCTTCAAGAACAACATTCCCGGCCATTGCGAGTCTTCCTGCCAGCGGGGCCTGTACGATGTTTTTGAGCTTGGCCATATCGGGGAGATCCAGCCGATAGGCGGTGTTAAGTTTTTGACTTTTTAGATGGTAGCGGGTCTCACTCAGGGCAAGCGTCGCAAGCGGGGTGGTGATATCCCCCTCCGCCAAGAGTGTTTCGCCCTCTGCCCTGGCCGTCATATCTGCCCCAAAAGCGGTATCTGAAGGGAGCGAAATGTTGTGCTCTTGCCGGAGCAGTGCCGCATCGACCAGGGCATCCCTGATCTGCAGCCTGGCCTCGCCCTGAGGATGCTCCGGGTCAAGCGTCGGCATATTGACATCAATGCTCATACGGCCCTTTGCATAGGGTTTTTCCCCGGCGATCACCAACATCTGGGCGATACTCGCATCTTTCAGCGACAATGAAATATTCTGCGGCCGGTTCTCACGGAGATTCAGATCATAGCGGATATCCGATTCAAAAGCTTCACCGCTGCCCGTGATATGCATATCCTCCATGCGTCCTGTGGCTTTCCCCCGGATATGCAGCGCCTTATCGATCCTCAACGCTTTGCTCTCTATCTTCTGCACCTCCAGCGTATAGCTCAGGTCAAAACTCTGATCCCAAAGATCGACGGGGCCCTGGGCTGCCAGATCGACAGCGTCATTGACTTTTGCCACTGCACTCAAAGAACCCGGTGTGAGAGAGAACTTGAGAAGCTCCACTCTGGCACCCTTGATATTCTCTTTGAGATAACTGTTGAGATAAGGCAGGAAAAGCGTATTTCCGCCTGGAGTAAAAGCCACAAAAAATATACCACCAAGCAGCGAAGCAACCAGCAGTATAAAAATGACCATCTTATTCATTATTACACCCTCTCTTTTTTACTCCTATCTTACCCTCTTGTCGGTTTAATCTTGTTGACCACGGCGTAAAGCGCCGGAAGATAGACAAGGTTCAGTATCGTACCCCAAATGAGTCCGAACCCGATAGAGATCGCGATCGGCTGCAGGATCACCGCCTGGCCTGTTGCATAGAATATCAGCGTAAAGAGTCCCAGGAAAGTCGTGATAGAGGTGATCAGGATCGGTCTGAGTCTCAGTTTCGCCCGCTCATAGAAGGTCTCGGCATTCTGTGTCCCGTGCAGGAAATCCAGCATAATGATCCCGTCATTGATGACGACCCCCGCAAGCCCTAGCATGCCGATCACCGAAGGCATCGAGAGGTTGATATCCAAAAGCAGGTGTCCCGCCAGTGCCCCCAGCAGCGAGAAGGGGATCACCGACATCACCATCAGTGCATACCGGATACGCGGAAAGATAAAGAGCAGTGCGATCAGGATTAAAAAGAGTGCGATCATTACCGCTTTTTTCATATCGTTCTTCAGCTGTTCATTCTTTTCGCTTTCGCCCTGCAGAGTCACACTGATTCCCTCCTTTTTGATCTCTTCAAGCAGCGGTTCGATCTCGTTGAGCACCTCCAGCGGTGTGGTCTCCTTCTTATTCACATTGGCAAAGATCGATCTGACAATATTCCCGTTGTACTTATCGATCTTTTCATAAGCTCTGATCTTCTCGATCTGTGCAATCTCCGTAAGCTTGACGAACGATCCCTCCGGTGTAGGGATCATAAAATCCGTCAGAGTCTCTTCGGAGTCCTTGCCCAGTGCGCGCGTGCGTATCTCCATCACCCCGGACTCTCCGAAGGTCATCGCTTTGCGGCTGTCCAGGAAGTACCCTGCCAATGTCTGCGCGACCATACGTTCGCTCAGCCCCAGCTGTTCCCCATAACTGTTGATACGCAATTTGTACTCTTTTTTTCCAAGCTGCGCATTTGTGGTGATATCCTTCACATGCGGAAGAGTCTTCAGCTTGGCTTCGATCCTGCCGATCGCCTCGGTGATCTTCTGCTCCTCTTTACTGCTGAGATTGATCTTGATATCACTCTTGATCAGTCCGGCCCTCTGCTCATTCACCCCCAGCTCTTCGAGCCCGTATTTCTCCCGGAACGGTTTTAGCTCCGCTTTGAGCATCTGCGCAAGCTCATAGGTATGATGCTCTCTGATACGCTCTGGATCATTGAAGTTAAACTCGAACGTCAGGATAGGATTGACGATCGCATCGATAAAGTTTTCAGGCTTTATATCGTAAAGTTCAAGCGTGATATAGAAGGGGTTCTCCCCCTGCTCGCTCTCCCCCGAAAGCGCCACTCTGCTTCCTGTGACGGTAGAGGTGGCCTTGAGCGCATACTTCTCTTTATGTTTGATCACAAACTTTTCGATCTCCTCGGTAATCTTTTGTGTCTCTTCGATAGGTGTATCGATATTGGCTTTCCCGGTGATATAGAGATAGTTCCCGTCAAAACTCGGAAAGAACTGAAAGTTGAGCATCCTGACAGTCACAATGGTCAAAACCGGGATCAACACGATAAAAGTGAAGAGGAAGGTATACTTATAATGAATCACCTTATGCAGGAGCGCCTCATACCAATCCTGAAACCTAGTCCAGTCGATTGCATTCTTCTGCTGCTTCAGTATCTCTTCGGCATGCAGCGGCAGGAACAGAAAACTCTCGATCAGAGAGCCGATCAGGATCAGGATCACCGCAATCGGAATAAGGATAATGAAGTTCTTGATCTCGCCTGTCATCATAAAAAGCGGCAAAAATGCAGCGATCGTCGTCAGGGTCGCCAGAGAGACCGGCAGGATCAGCTCTTTGACCCCGCGCATCACGGCTTCCCTCTTCTCGATTCCATCATTGATATAGCGCTGGATATTTTCCCCGACAACGATCGCATCATCCACGACGATCCCTATCACGATCAGTCCGCCGAGCAGAGAGACGATATTGATCGAATAGCCCATAAAATAGATAAAGATCAGCCCCACGGCAAACGAGATGGGGATCCCCATCGCCACCACCGTAGCGATCCGTGCATTGATCAGCAGTGCCATGGATGCAAAGACCAGGATCAGCCCGAAGAGCAGGTTCGAGATGACGACATTGAGCCTGTCGTTGACCGGTTTTGAGGTATCCTGGTAAAAATCAAAATAGATCTCGGGGTAGGTTTTGGAGAGGGTCTCTTCCGCAAAGGCTCTCAGTGTTTTGGAAAGCTCTATCGCATTACCCTCAGGGCCCTTGGAGATCACCAGTGTCATATTGCTGCGGCCGTTGAATGTCGAGAGCGTTGTATCCTGGGGATAGGTGATCTCTATATGGGCGATATCCCCCAGCCTCACCTGGTGTTCTCCCACTTTGATCAGTGTGGACGCCCATGCCTCCTCTCCCTCTTTCCCGTGCACAGTGGAGAGGAAGATATAGTTCCCACTCTCCTTGATATCCCCGATCGGGTAGATATAGGAGAGGTTCGAAACAGCCGTGATCACGGCTGTGGGGTCAAGCCCGTAGCCACGTATCTGATCCTTCCTCAGACGGATGGAAACCTCCTGGTCCGCATCCCCGTAGATGCTTACTTCGCTGATATACTGCAGCCTTGCGATTTTGGATTTGATCTCCTTGGCACGTTCGATCAGCTCACCTTTGCTGAGCGCGTTGCTGGAGAGGGAGAGACTGATAAGCGGACGGTTGCGGTTGACGATCTGGGCGACAGGCTCCACCATATCGGAGGGGAGGTATTGGCGGCTCCTGGCGATGGCATCTTTGGCCTTGTCCAACGCGTCGTTTTTATCTGCACCGTTCTCAAGGTTGATCAGGATGGAGAAGTTCCCCGGGCGTATGACTGTCTCAATGCTCTCTACCCCGTTGATGTTTCCCAATTCATCTTCGATATCCTGTACCGCCATTTTATCCAGGTTTTCGGCACTCGCCCCGCTGTAGGCCCCGGTGATAGAGATCTTTTCCAGTGCGATCTCGGGGAAGAGCTCCTTAGGGATACTCTGGTAGGCATTCATGCCCAAAAAAAGAAGAAAAAAGAGCAGTACATAATTGAGCCTTTTATTATGCAGAAAATACTCTATGATCTTCATCATCGCTGATCCTTTTGCGCTAAAAATTCGTGCATTATACCCGTCTGTCCGGGCTCTTGTCAACAATCATCCCTATCGCTGCCGGAACTTTCCCTTCTGTTCAAAGCAAACAAAAAATGATTTATTGTATACTTCTTTCACATATCATGACAAAGCAAGGAGGATCCTATGAAAAAATTATCGTTTCTACTCTTGTTTCTGCTTGTTTTTCTCTTCAGTGGGTGCAACAGTACAACATCAGGCGGCCCTGCCCCCCAAAAAAGGGTGGTAGAGGTCAAAAAAGAGCACTATACGGGAGGAATGCTGCGTTCGGAGTTTCTGATGTACGACAAAAGCGGCATGAATGGTTTACGCAAACAGTATGGATATGAAGGAAGACTGACATCCCATGTAGAGATCCGAAACGGAGTGAAACACGGGAAGGAAACGCTCTATGACGAAAAAGGACGCATCCGCCTCGTCAAACCCTATGTGAACGGACGCCTTGACGGGATCGCAACCGCCTACTATGAGAACGGTTCTCCGATGATGACCATTACCTATCTCAGAGGGGTCAAGCATGGACCGGCAATGAAGTACAATCAGGACGGTTCACTCTTTGAGCAAAAGATCTTCGTGCACGGGAAGATGACAGAATAGACACCGATGCTTCCTCTCCTGCCCCAATATACCCATATCGTCAACCCCCGGTTGAAACATATCTACCTCAGGTTTGACGATACGGGAAACCTCATCATCAAATCTCCAAAGGTATCCCAACAGCACATAGAAAAGATCCTGCTCAAAAAAGCGGCATGGATCAACCGAGCGCGCGAGAAGATAGCCTCCCGAAAGGGCGGATCGATAGACTTTTCGGAAAACAGCCAGCTCTATTATCTGGGGAACCCCTATCCTCTGCATCTTGTCTCTCATGAGAAAAAAAGGACTTCGCTTCGCTTTGAAGAGGAGTACTTCACGCTTTGCTATCACGACTATGATGAGACATTGTTTGAAGCACATATCAACCGTTTTTACAAAGAGGAGGCGCAAAGAGTGGTCCCTCCGCTTGTGAAAAAATGGGCAGAAAGAATGCAGCTTTCCCCTGCCAGGATCAGCTTTAGAAAAACAAAACGTCAATGGGGAAGCTGTTCGGGTAAAAATGCCCTCTCCTTCAATACCATGATGATGAAACTGCCGCAAAATGTGATAGAATACATCATCGTTCACGAACTGGCACATATCGCACACAAGCACCACCAAAGACCTTTTTGGGAGCTGGTAGCCAAACACCTGCCGGAGTACAAAACGCATATCGCCACACTGAAAACCTATCGATAAAGGAGCCGGGATGGATACCCTCTATGTCATACTTTTTATGCTCATCATTCTGGCCGGATCGGTCATGGGCTATATCTACTATCTCAAAGAGAAGAAAGCACAGCTTGATGCGATCAGGCGGGGATTCTGCCCCTCCTGCCGGCAGAACACGATCGAGATCACCGACCAGCGCTCCAGCGGATGCTGCGGCCCGAAGATGGTCACATTTGAGTGTAACAGCTGCGGCTACACCAACACCTTCTCCATCGAACAGGGGTGCGGCATCTAGCGGTTGACATCTTTCCGATATCCTGATATAACGTTAAAAACAGACCAAAAAGGCGCGCAATGCAATTCACTACCCAGGCACTCAATTTTTCGATCCACCCCTATCAGGCAGGCAGCCGCCCGCCTGTGACCAAGCCCAACCCCGAGTTTCTTCAGGAGATAGGAGAAGAGGAGATGCGTGCGCTGCTGGAGAGGTTCTATACGAAGCTTCACCAGAGCCCCATCAGAGAGATATTCCCTCCGACGATCGAAGAGATGAAGAGTGCGGGGGACACCTCTGCAGATTTTTTCATACAGATCTGCGGAGGTCCTGACTATTTCAACCAGAGGCGCGGTGCACCGCAGATGGTCAAACGCCATGCCCCATTTCCCATCACTCCCGAGGCGCGACTGCACTGGCTCTGTCTCTTCGAAGAGGCCCTGCAGCCAATTATCAAAGAGAAACAGAGCAGCGAGGCCAACATCCAGAGCTTCTGGAACTATCTCAACACCTTCTCGCTCTGGATGGTCAACACCCCTGCCTAGTCAAACCGTTTGACGCGTCTATGGCAGTAGGGCATTGTCCCTTTGCGCTCGTAGTAATCCTGATGGTACTCCTCCGCCTCATAGAAGATTGACGCGTCGAGTACCTTCGTAGCGATCTTATACCCTTTTTTTTCAAGCAAAGCGATCAGCCTGTTGACAACCTGCCGTTCTTTGTCACTGTTGACAAATACTGCAGAAAGGTATTGACTCCCGATATCTGGCCCTTGCCCGTCCGTCTGGGTAGGATCGTGTATCTCGAAGAAGGTTTTCACTAAAGTTTCGAAGGAGACCTGCGCAGGATCATAGACCACCTCTACCGCTTCCAGATGCCCCGTATCCCCGCGCACCACATCATAGTATCCGGGGTTTTTGACACTGCCGCCCATAAACCCTGAACGCACTTTGCTCACCCCTTTGATCTGCTCCATATAGTACTCCACCCCCCAGAAGCACCCGCCTGCGAAGTAGGCCTTTGCAAGGGCTGGTGCCGTGGCAGCCTGTTTCTCTTTTTTTTCAAACTGCAGAGAAATGGAGTTGACGCAGTGACGGGTATTTTTCTCGGTATACCCCTCTCCTCTGAAGACGTGCCCCAGATGCGCGCCGCAGTTGGCACAGACGATCTCCGTGCGTTTCCCGTCTCTGTCGGGCACCTCTCTGATCGCCCCGGGGATCGCATCATCAAAGCTCGGCCAACCGCAGTGGGATTCGAACTTGTCTGAAGATCTGTAAAGCGGGGCATCGCATACTTTACAGCGGTAGATGCCATCCTCTTTGGTGTAGACATACGCTCCGGAGAAAGCCCTCTCGGTACCCTTCTTGATCACCACATGCTTTTCAAACTCGCTGAGCCTGTCAATGTTGCTCTTCCAGGGCTTCATGGAAGCGGGGATCTCCACAGCAAAAACAAAAGAGAGAAACGTTGCTATCCATACCAATAATGCTTTTCTCATAGACTTCCTTTTTGGATCATTGATAACCTCTTAACCTGCAATACCTATGCACTAGTCTCTGATCACTGCGTATTTTCCTGAACCAAGCAGCACGATTGCAACCGCGCTCAAGAGATAGAACATCGGCAGTTCCACCGCCCACGCACCATGCGCCCCGAGTTTCAGAAGTGCTCCCGCATGTGCCAGATAGAGCACAACTGCCATATTGAGTGCAATGACCGCAGCCCACAGCCTGCTTCTCCATCCGATGATCAAAAAGAGCGGAGCGAGGATCTCCCCGACATAGACACCGTACGACAGCATCTCCGGAATCCCCTGCGACTTCAGCATCCCCTTGATAAACCCTATCCCGTTCACTGCTTTGTGGATGCCGTGAAACAGCATCAATCCTCCGACCATTATCCTGAGTATCAGTTTTGCTATATGATCACCCATTTTTATTCCTTTATCATAACTTTGTCATCACATTGTATCAAACAATTGTAGTCAAAATTGCTTTGAAGTTCTATATCAGAATAAAGTGAAAGGTATTCGGGCATATCGCCGATAAAAAAGCTGCCTGGAACAGTGAGTTGTAAAATGGATATATAGGAAGTAAGTGAAGAGTAAAAAAGGCCTGAGAGGCAACCTTTCTTAAAATGAGTGGGTTAGTTAAAAGCTAAAAACTGTTTCGCTTCTTTGATCGTAAGTGCTGATTTTGAACATGCATCTTCAAGCGATTCGTTGTTTTTCAAAAGTCTGATCAAGACTTTCACTCGTGTCTCTTTTGATATATTCTTAATTGACATATTTCTCCTTATTAAAATTTGATTGGTTGCGGGAGACGGATTTGAACCATCGACCTTTGGGTTATGAGCCCAACGAGCTACCGAACTGCTCTATCCCGCGTCATATAGATGTAAAAATAAATAAATTGATTTCACTCAGATTCAGATATTAAGAAGTTATAAACAGATGGCTATTATATCCGGTTATACTTAAGATAACTTTATACTAAAATGAGACCTTCATCATCTCTTGGGCTGCTTCTTTTAACGATTTAGTTCTTTCCCTGATAAGTGCCTGAAGTTCAGTGATAAAAGAGCTCTCCTGTTCATTCGTGAGACTCCCCTCTACAGATAGATGCGGCAGTGCATCCTCTGCCTTCCTGCAAAGCTGCATCAAACGTTCTGAGACCAGTTTGGGATGGAGACCGGTATCTTCTGCAAAGGCTCTAAGCGGATATCCCATTACCTTATCAGCGTCAAATTCATCTCCAAATGCCATAGCAAGTTCATGATCCACTCCCTCATGCATCAGTATAGAGAGCATATCATAGTATGGTGCTACCGTTATACCCTGTTTTCCCAGATAAAAAGAGATATTTTTCCCATGTGCGTCAGCATTGCCGATAATGAGATTGAAGAGTGCCCACTCAAGCAGCTGCAGCTTTGCTTTTGCCGGCACCTGGCACATTGCAGTGGCTTGAAACAGTTTACTGAAACTCACACCTTCGCGGATATCTTTGACATCTCTGCCGGAGCCAAAGTTCCTCTCATATTTGTAAGCTGAAGGCATATCCAGCAACTGACAGCCATCTATTACATGCACTCTACGGATCGTCTCCTCTTCAACGATACGGTCAAAGCGCTCAACCATAAGCACCGGATGTACTCCATATCTCTTCAGCTCTACATTCGCCACTGGCAGAGCAATCGCTTTTGCCAGGGTCATACAGAAATACTCATTGATCACGATATGTTCATTACGTTTGGTCTGGAACTTCAGAATATGCGTAGAGCTTAACGAACCGTCTGCAAGCCCTATCTGATCACCTTTTAGCATTACAGGAAGTTTCTCCTGAACACCGGACAAAGAGAGCCGCTGCTTCTGATCCCAGATAATGATACTCTTACTCTCTATCTCGTCGATACGTGCTGCCAACTCCTCTTCTGATATCGGACGGAACTCCGGTGTCATTACAGCATCTCTTTCTCCAAAGCTCAAGGCACCTGAAGTCTCAAAACCGATGGCTTTGATCAGTCCATAGATATTATGCTTTGAGATATGGGTGAAGGTCGTCAGGTCATCCAAACCTTTGCCTTCGGGAAGCAGATTCTCTAAAAAACGCTTGATGCTTCCTGACGATATCTCCCCGTCAAATGGCAGGTGTGGAGAGATAGGATACCCTGAATTTTTCCATTCGTCACTGTACGCAAACCGATAGAGATCCTCTTTGGGGTCAATGTTGAGACTCCCTACATGCATATCATTGAGATTTACTTCCAGAGTATTCATAGTTCATACTCCCACGGCGCTATCTGCATACGTAGACCAAGTGCAGACATCACTTTGAGTATAGAGTCCATACGTACCCCCGGTGAACCATGCTCTATCTTACTGAGCGTCACAACAGAGACATCACAAAGCATCGCTGCTGTTTTTAGATCCAATTTCTGCTGTGTCCGCCTTGCTTTTATCGCTTCGCCGATCAGAGTCAATGACAATGGCTGATCAAGGTTTGGCGTAGGCAGTGCTTTCACCTGTTTACCTTTGGACATATTTACCTCATAATTATATTTTTATATTAATATAGAAGAAAAAGGCTTAAATTCTTATAAAATTATACTTTTATATGTTTTTATAAGGCATAGTGTAAGACTCGATCTAAAATACTATTTATATATAATTTTAGATCAATAAATCAACTGAGTGTAAATGTACATATGTCATTGTCACCCCTGGAGCTGAAACTTGTATAGTATAAAGTTTAGATGGATCATTTGAAGCTTTAGCTATCGTTTTTAGATCTTGCTGTATATTTGAATCTGCATAAGAAAATCCAAAAAACAGTACAAGCATGGTTAAAAATCGTTTTATTTTCATCTTTTATTCCTTTGATTTATGGTTTACATACAGGATATGTTTTATATATCTTGTGTTTACAATAATCACTCTCAAGTCTTTTTTTGATACTTCTATCTGGAATTTTGTCCCAAGGCAGGTCGCAAGCACCGTAGTTGTAGTATTTTTTATTACATCGATTTTGTAGAGCATCTTGATAATATTTATTTTGTGTAAATCCTGCCTTCAGCATACATCTTTGTGAAAGAATATACATATTAATGTCCACTCTCTTTTTAGCTTCTGCAAAATCAAACGGAGTTGCATATCCACATTCAAGAAGTGCTTTTTTGACTTCTAATGTATTCTGGTGTCCCATACTCCATATATCATAACTATGTGGAGGTGGTTTGTCTATATTTCTAATACTAAAATTGCTACAACCTTCGTAACTAAAAAATAGAAAAATAAATACTATATAGGCTATGATTTTTTTCATACTATTCTCCTTGATTATTTGCTGGAATTACTTGGGTCTTAATGCTATAATCTCGATAATTGTCGCCCCAATAATCAGCACATCCATCTTTGCCCGCCCCATAACAACTATGAGCAGTTGCAGAATTGATAAACATTTTATACCACTCTTCAATCGTACTGCTTCCTTCTGGGGTAACTCCGCCAGTATTTTGATTGCCGCCTATTATACCGCCTACAAAGTCATCTGTATGGTTTTGTAAAGTTACGCCTTTTTGTGTTCCATCGCTTGTAGTATAAAGCAAATTTGCCATATCTTGCGCATTATACGCAGGACCAAAAAGATTAATACTTGTTGCATCTAAAACATTTTGTTCGTTAGCCGCCAAATACTCTATTGCACTACCAACTGTTAAACTTCCTCTACTATGAGCATTGACATCGAGCCCGCTTTCTCCATATGTAGTCATATAGTTTACTACTTGTATAGTGGAATTCGTCAGTCCTGTATATTCATTCTCTAAGAACTTTTGATATCCAGCTATCATGAGTTCAGAAACTGCGTTATCGGCTTCAGGGAAAACTATAGCATATATCGGACCGTCATTATTGGAATGCTGAACTGCATATTTGGCGGCCGCTTCTTCATCATTAAATATACCGTTTGCTACTATGTTAATTTTGCCGTCACTTCCCGCTTGAAGATTTTTGGCTTCTTCTGGTGTAAGCACTCTTGTTTGTGGCTTACCGTCATCATCAATAAGTATTTTTCCATTTTCATCAGTTAATATTTGAACAACAGGATGTTCTCGCAAGAACATAGTTCTATATCCTTCATCACTAAATTGTATGGCAACTTCTGACACATTATTGTTAAATCTTCTTTGTATCTCTATATCATCAACCAATGCTTCATAGTCTATCTGCTCAAGTGCAGTATTTGCATTTGTTGTGTCATTATTAATGCTTGAGATA